>NZ_CP021358.1:0-305598 GCF_002157205.1 Kushneria marisflavi
GACCGAGAGAAAGAAAAGGCCCAGCAAAATGCCCTTGAAGGGCTCGATGTTGGCCTCAAGCTCGTGGCGATAGGGGGTGTCCGCCAGCAATACGCCGGCCAGGAAGGCACCCAATGCCATGGAAAGACCGGCTTCTTCCATGACCCAGGCTGTGCCCAGCACCATCAACAGTGCCGCGGCGGTGAACACTTCGTGGACTTCGCTACGGGCCACGAGTCTCAGTACGCGAGGAAAGACGAAGCGACCCACCAGAAGCGTTGCCACCACGATGGCGGTGGTTTTGGCAATCGTCAGCCACAGATTGGCGTCTTCAGCAGCGGCGTTACCGGCAAGGATCGGAATGACGGCCAGCAGGGGAATGACGGCAAGATCCTGAAACAGCAGAATGGCGAAGGCTGTCTGACCATGCGGGCTGGCAAGATGCTGATGCTCGGTCAGAAGTTGTAAGGCAAAGGCCGTGGAGGACAGCGCAAGCGTCAGCCCAAGCAGAATCGAGGCGGCCTGGCCCAGCCCGAGCATCCATCCCAATGGCGTCAACAAAAGACCGGTCAGAAAAAGCTGCAGGCTGCCCAGGCCAAAAAGCCGACCGCGCAGACGCCATAGCCTGGCCGGTTCCAGCTCCAGCCCGATCACGAACAGCAGCATGACCACGCCGATTTCGGAGAAATGAAGCACCGACTCCGGGTCGGCGATAAATCCGCTGATCGAGGGCCCCAGAATCAGGCCGGCGCATAAATAGCCCAGTATTGAACCCAGACCAAATCGTGCGAAGAGGGGAACGGCCACCACGGCAGCCCCCAGCATGACAGTCGCTTCCAGCAGAAAGTGCATGGCAGTGTCTTCCGAGCAGTGCAGTCCATTGCCGCGAACCGAGCGATGTCGTCATGCCTTCGCCCGGCCGATCAGTTCCGTAAATTCAGGGCGTCAGCGATACTGGCCGCTGTCCGCCTTTTTGATCAATGCTTTCAGGGGAGAGTAGATCTCCGGCGTGCAGATCAGAAGATTTTCGCCATAAAGCTCGGTGGCAATGCCTTCCGGGCAGTCGTAGACATGACCGGTACGGGCGCCGGCTTCGCGAGCGATCAACAATCCCGCGGCGAAGTCCCACGGCGAGCAGCTTTCGTAGTAGCCATCCAGTCGACCGCAGGCGACAGCGCACAGATCCAGCGCTGCGGCACCGTTGCGGCGGATATCACGACAGTTTTCCAGCACCGCGTGCAGGCGTCTGAGCAGAGGGAAGCGTGCATCACGGTCGTAGGGAAAACCGGTGCCGATCAATGACGCATCAAGTTCTCGCGAACCGCTGACCGAAATCGGCTCGTTATTGCACCAGGCGCCGCTGCCGCGAATACCGGTGAAGGTCTCCTCCAGAAAGGGCGCATGAACGACACCTGCCTGAACGCGGCCCTTGTCGAGCCAGGCAATGGAGACCGCGACATGATGATGGCCGTGGGCAAAGTTGACGGTGCCATCAATGGGGTCCACTACCCAGAGCGGTTTGTCGTTGTTTAGATCATGGCGGTCAGGGGACAGCTCTTCGCTCAGACGAGCCTCACCCGGAAACAGCGATTCAAGCTGCTCGCTGATGTAGTGGTCAACGGCGACGTCGATATCGGTGACCAGTTCATTGCCATGCTTGATGTTGCGTTGCAGGCCACCTTCCTCGCGTGCTGCCCTGATGCGACGTCCGGCTTCGTGGGCGATGCGGGTAGCCTGTTCAAGGCGCTCTTCGAGAGTCATGCAAACTCCTGTCGGGTGTCGTCGTGAGTCGGATATCGTCGTAAAAAACAGGGCGCTTGCCCGTGGACATTCAACGTTTGACCGGACGCTTTTGAAGCTTGCGCTGCAGGGTGCGCCGATGCATGCCCAGACTGCGGGCGGTTGCTGAAATATTGCCGTCGTTGTCCTGCAATACGCGCTGGATGTGCTCCCAGGTCAGTCGATTGACGGAGGGCGGGTTTTCGGCGATTTCGGCATCCGGGTTGCCCTCCTGGGCATCAAGGGCCTGCAGCACTTCGCTGACCTCGACCGGTTTGCAAAGGTAGTTCACTGCGCCCAGCTTGATCGCCTCGACCGCGGTCGTGATGCTCGAATAACCGGTCAGGATGACGACCCGGCAGGCCGGGCTGATCGAGAGCAGCGTGGGTAGAAACTGCAGCCCGGAGCTTTCCTCAAGCTTCAGGTCAAGCGTTGCGTACTCCGGCGGGCGGCGCTGCGCCAATTGTCGTGCTTCTTCGATGGTGGCGGCCACCATGACATCAAATTCATGGCGCGTCAGGGCGCGCTCCATGATCTGGCGAAATACAGGGTCGTCATCAACGACCAGAAAGGAAGCCTTTTCGTGCATGACGTGTCATTCCTGTGAAAGTGCAGAGGGGGCGTTGGAGTCGCCATCCGGATGTGGCAGCCTGACCTCGGTCAGTGTGCCCCCCTGGGTTTGATTGTAGAGACTGACGCTGCCACCGAAGCGGTCCAGCGTCGAGTGCGTCAGAAAAAGCCCGATGCCCAGGCCTCTGGAGCGCCCGGAGATAAAGCTCTCGCCCATGTGGCTGGCAATCTCCATCGAAATCCCCGGGCCGTGGTCGACAATCGATATCACGACCTCGCGCCGGCTTTCCTTGAGCGAGCTTTCGCTCAGAGTGATGGCGATATCCTGTGGGTTGGCATCGGCGGCATTGTTGAGCAGGTTCATGATGGCCTGATCCAGCGTCGGGTCGGCCATCAGCGTCAGTGCCCGGTGATCGGCATAGAGCTGATAGGTGACATCCGGACGCATGACCAGCCAGCGTTGAATCAGGGCTTCCAGCCATTCGGCGGCATTGACGCGTGTGGGTGGGTCGCTCTGACGGCGTTCAGCGCTGGCCACCAGTTCACGTAGATGGCGCTTGCAGGTATCGACCTGACTGCGCAGCAGGTCAAGATCGGCGCGCTGCATATCGGTAATCGGGTCGGATTTCATCTCATCGATCAGCATGATCATGGTCGACAGCGGCGTGCCCAGCTCATGCGCTGTGCCTGCGGCCTGGCTGGCCACGGCCAGAATCTGCTCGTTGCGCAGAGCGGCTTCACGAGTGCGCGAAAGCATTCGGTCGCGCTGGCGCAGGGTGTCGGCCATACGAAAGATCACAAAAGTGATGAGCCCTGCGCACAGGACAAAATTGAGCCACATCCCCAGAACGTTGAGGGTCAGGAGGCTGTCGCCGATCATATGGCGAAGTTCCGGCACCGGCTCGAAAAAGACCATCAGCATCGAGTAGGCCAGAAAGGCCGAAGCTGCCGTGATACAGGCATGTCGCCAGGGCTGGGTGGCGGCGGCCATGGCAACCGGAATCAGATAGTAGGTAATGGCCGGATTGGTGGCACCGCCGGTGTAATAAAAGATCAGGGTCAGACCTGCCACATCGATGAGCAGGTGGATCAGATATTCGACGTCGGTGACCTGTCGGGTCTGACCCAGTCGCCACCAGGTGGCCACGTTGAAAAGGCCCATGGCCACGATAATGGCAATGATCGGCACGACCCGAAGCTTGAAGTTCATGACCTCTATGCCAAAGAGAATCACGGCCAGAAAACAGGTCCAGGTAATACCGCGAGCGATGGTCAGTCGTACCAGATTGCGAGCCGGGGTGGTCAGCAGTAGCGCCTGCGTCATGAGTGTCCAGAGCAGAGAATGTAGCGTTGTGTGTCCATGATATCGCAATCGCCATACAGGCGTGGAGTAAAGAATGGCGTTGAAGGGCATGGAGCTGGCGCTGTGCCGCCTTTGTGCCTACCGTGATGAGAGCCGGGCAGGCACTGGAGTCTTCCGATACGCCTGCCCGCCTTGTGCCTCGAAGGAGGAGATGAACATGATGATGTCATCCCGTGTTGATGCCGACCAGACGCCCTGCATGGCCATGAGCGAACCGCCGGTTCAGCCACCGGATCCGGAGCCGCATTCTCCGCCCGAGCAACCGCCACAGCCTCAGGAACCACCGATCGAAGAACCTCCAATGGAGGAGCCACCCCTGCAGGACCCGCCGCCTTCTCAGCCACCGCCCGAGGTGCCGCCGGAGCAGACGCCTCACTATCAGTCCTGACCTGTTTGGAGCGCCAACCCTTGAAGGGGTTGGCTTTTGGGGTCGTCATCCTGATGTGTAGCCGGAAGCGGTGATCGTGACCGATGCTCGTGCCTTCTATCCCCGCACCAGGCACTGCCTGTAGAATACGCGCAAATCCGTTCACGCCCGACTGTGTACATAATGACGACTGAAGCACCCATGACCGATACCCGGATCGCCCAGGAAGCCAGCCTTCGCAGAACCTTTGCGATCATCTCCCACCCCGACGCGGGCAAGACCACCATCACCGAAAAGCTGCTGTTGTTTGGCAATGCCATTCAGGTGGCCGGGGCGGTCAAGAGCAAGCGTCAGGAGCGTAATACCACCTCTGACTGGATGAAGATGGAACAGGAGCGTGGTATCTCCGTGACCACCTCCGTCATGCAGTTTCCCTACAAGGGTCGCATCGTCAACCTGCTGGATACGCCCGGGCACGAGGATTTTTCCGAAGATACCTACCGCACGCTCACTGCGGTCGACTCCGCCCTGATGGTCGTTGACGGTTCCAAGGGTGTCGAGGATCGAACCATCAAGCTGATGGAAGTCTGCCGCCTGCGTACCACCCCGATTCTGACCTTCATCAACAAGATGGACCGCGACACGCGAGACCCCATCGAGGTCATGGATGAGATCGAAACCGTGCTCAACATTGCCTGTGCGCCGGTGACCTGGCCGATCGGCATGGGGCGTCATTTCCGTGGCGTCTATCATCTGGTCAACGACACGGTACATCTCTACAAGCAGGGGCAGGGCAACCGGATTCCGGAAGACGTTCGAATCGAGGGGCTGAACAGCCCGGAGGTTGATGAAGTGCTGGGGGCTTCTCAGGCTGCCGAGCTGCGCGAAGAGATCGAGCTGGTGCAGGGCGCCTCGCATGATTTTGACCTTGACGCTTATCGTCGTGGCGAGCTGACGCCGGTGTTTTTCGGTACGGCCATGGGCAATTTTGGTGTGCGTGAAATGCTCGATGGCTTTGTTGAATATGCCCCGTCGCCGCAGCCCCGTGAGACGAATGCCCGTGAAGTGACCGCCGAGGATGGCAGCTTCACCGGATTCGTTTTCAAGATCCAGGCCAACATGGATCCGCGCCACCGTGACCGTATTGCCTTTTTGCGAGTCTGCTCGGGCAAGTACGAGCGCAACATGAAAATTCACCATGTGCGCATCAAAAAGGACGTCAAGATTGCCGATGCCCTGACCTTCATGGCTGCCGACCGCGCGCAAGTCGAAGAAGCCTGGCCGGGAGACATCATCGGACTGCACAACCACGGCACCATTCAGATCGGTGATACCTTCTCCAGTGGCGAGCAGATGCGCTTTACCGGCATTCCGCACTTTGCGCCCGAACTGTTTCGCCGCGTGCGCCTGAGAGACCCGCTCAAGACCAAGCAGCTTCAAAAGGGGCTTCAGCAGCTCTCCGAGGAGGGGGCAACCCAGGTCTTCATGCCGCTGGACAACAACGACATGATCGTGGGTGCGGTGGGTATGCTCCAGTTTGATGTGGTGGCTCACCGCCTCAAGGATGAATACAAGGTTGATTGCATCTATGAGCCGGTTAACGTTCAGACCGCTCGCTGGATTCATGGCGACGATCGCAAGCTGGATGAGCTTCGCAACAAGGTCAGCACCAACCTGGCCATTGATGGCGGCGGGCATTTGACCTATCTGGCACCGACCCGGGTCAATTTGCAGCTGATGGAAGAGCGCTGGCCTGATCTCTCCTTTGATGCCACCCGCGAGCATTAAGGCGCTCAGGTATCGTGCGATGCGCCTTGTGATTCATTGGCTATAGTAATGCTGATAACAGCGCTGCGGTGGTCGGCTACCGACCACCTGATACGTTCGAGCCCGGGGAGGGAGTGTGGTATGCCAAGGTTTTTAACGGAATTTCGCGATTTTGCCGTCAAGGGGAATGTCGTCGATCTGGCCGTCGGTATCATCATTGGCTCGGCCTTTACGGCCATCGTCAACAGTCTGGTCAAGGATATCTTTACGCCGGTGCTCGGACTGATTACCGGCGGCATCAATTTCACCAACCTGTTTTTTGTGCTCAAGGACGGTGCTCAGACAGCGGGGCCTTACACGACGCTGGCGGATGCACAGGCCGCCGGCGCAGTCACCATCAATTACGGCATTTTCCTCAATGCCATGATTTCGTTCACTCTGGTGGCGATGGTGTGTTTTATCCTGATTCGCAATATCCATCGTCTGCGCGAACTGGGCGCCCGCAAGGCAGAAGAGGCGCCCGCTGCCGCTCCCACCGTGCGCAATTGTCCCTACTGCATTACGCCGATTTCGGTGGATGCCACGCGCTGCCCAAGCTGCACCTCTGTACTGGATTCGCCAAAGGATGCCGCGCCGACAGCGTAGTTTCGGCTGGGTTTTCCAGAAGTGACAAAAAAGGGGCCTCCATACGGAGGCCCCTTTTTGCCGTTTATCTCCCGTCTCAGTCCGACAGGGTTTCCGGGTCTCGTCGTTCCAGCACGTAAGGCAGCGGCTTCAGGTGCGCCGGCTGGTCGTTGACGGTCAACGAGGGCATGTCATCTTTGATGGTCATGACCGCCAGCACTTCAACATGATTATCATTGGTAGTTGCACTGCGAACCACCTCGCCAAGCGTCTTGTCGCTGGTGGCATCCCTGATGTCTGTTCCCACCTCGATGCGTTCGGCAGTGGGGACGGAGAGCCGCATCAGGCGTTTTTTGACCTGGCCGCGATAGTGCGCTCTGGCCACGACTTCCTGGCCGGTGTAGCAACCCTTCTTGAAGCTGATGCCTGCCAGCGCTTCCCAATTGAACATCTGGGGCAGCCATTTTTCGCGCTGCAGCTCATCAAGCCACAAAAGGCCGGCTTCGATGTCCAGTCGCTGCCAGAGCTCGTTTGATGCCAGTGTCAGGTCAGCCTTTAGCGATCGGCACAGTTCGGCGAGTCTTTCTTCCGAGGCAATTAATACCAGACGCATCATGTCATGCGGATGGCGGGTAATTGCCAGTTCTTCGTCGGCACTGACACGCACGCCCCAGTCGGCATGCGGCAGTGTCATGGTGGCACCGAGTACGTCATCAAGACGGTGACCGGCCAAACCGGCAATGGCCAGATCATGACGCAGGGTCAGTTCAGCCTTGTAAAACGCTGCATATTTGGCCAGATGCTGGTGCAGGGCATCGGCAATGCTGCGCTCGAGCAGCAGCCAGTAGCACTCCGGGGCGGACTTGATCAGTTGCACATTGGCAATCGCGCGTCCCTTGGGCGTACAAAAGACGGCGGGCGGCGCAATGGTGTCAGTGGCATGGACTGTGGAGGCACTTGCCTGACCCTGCAGGAATTTCTCGCTGTCCGGCCCGCGAACCTCCAGAACGACTCTATCTTCCAGAGGAACAATTACGGTGTCTCGTTGCCCATCAACATCGGGGCCTTTCGATGAAGACTCGGCTGACGGTTGTTGCAGCAATGTCTGCCAGTGCGGATGGCTCATGATGACTCCAGAAAAATTTGCGCAAACGGTGGCAATAACGCAGGGTTGATCTGCCTGATCCCCGTTTCTCCATGAGAGAGCATATCTGGGCGAGGGCAAGACTTTACAAGCAGCCGCAATCATTGCATGACTACCAGGAGACAAAAACGCCATGGCGTTAACATTTACCCTCAGTGGCCTGAAGGATTCCGATGACGTTAATCGACTGACCACGGCTCTGATGGAGCTTGATGGCGTGGATACCGTTCAGGTAGCACGGGAATGGCTGGAAGTGGAAGGACGTGTTCAGCCCGGCCGCGTGGTTGAGGTTATTGAAAGACTGGGATATTCGTCAAAACGCTGAGTATTTGAATAACCAAGGTGGATGAATGAGGTCTGCCGTGTATTGCGACCCGGGGGCGAGCGACAATGAGCATTCTGATCGAAACAGAGCGTGAGGGAACACTGCGACAGCGTATCGTGTTCAACGATCACGAGGCGCTTTACGCTGATGCGCCGATCAGCGCCGGGGGTGAGGAGAGTGCACCGGATCCGCATGATTACTTCGATATTTCACTGGCCACCTGCAAGGCCCTGACTGTTGTCATGTATGCCCGCAAAAAGGAGATGCCGCTTGATGGTGTCAGCATTCGAGTCACCCGTGACAGTAGCGATGAGCGTGATGGTCACTATCGGTTGCAGGTAGATATCGGCCTGATCGGTGATCTCAGCGCTCAGGCGCGTGACCGCCTGCTGGAAGTGGCCGAGCAGTGTCCGATCCACAGGCTCATGACGTCCGGTCAGATCGACATCGACACGCGCGCGCATCTCGGCGGCGCCTGATACCGCATTGCATCATTCCTCTACCGTGATTTTCCCATTACGGCCACAGGGCATGTCACCGTCACAGGGGCGTGCCTTGTATTCCTTCCGGCCTGCCATCATATAAGTCATGAGCGTCAGCCCTGGCGCTTGCTCGTTATCCCGCTATCGACGTCCATCGACTACGCTTTTGACGGTAATGCCGTCTATCGGCCAGCGCATGTGCGGTGGCCCCGGAATATTTCAATCTTTTCGCTACCTGCACGGAGTGCGCATGAATCGTGAGTTTCGCATTGCCTCCGACTACAAGCCGGCAGGTGATCAGCCGGCGGCCATTGATGGGCTGATCAAGGGGCTGGATGCCGGTCTGGCGCATCAGACCCTGCTGGGTGTAACCGGTTCGGGCAAGACCTTCACCATGGCCAATGTGGTCGAGCGTCTGCAGCGGCCGACCATTGTCATGGCGCCCAACAAGACGCTGGCGGCGCAGTTGTACGGCGAGTTCAAGTCGTTTTTCCCTGACAACGCCGTCGAGTATTTCGTTTCCTACTACGACTACTATCAGCCCGAGGCCTATGTGCCTTCCTCGGATACCTTTATCGAGAAGGATGCTTCGGTCAACGACCATATTGAACAGATGCGGCTGTCAGCCACCAAGGCGTTACTCGAAAGGCGTGATGCCCTGATCGTGGTGTCGGTCTCGGCCATCTATGGTCTGGGGGACCCGGATCAGTATCTGAAGATGCGTCTTCACTTTACCCGGGGAGAGTTGATCAACCAGCGTGATTTTCTGCGCCGGCTGGCGGAGCTTCAGTACACCCGTAACGATACCGACTTCCGCCGTGGCACCTACCGGGTACGTGGGGACGTCATCGATGTCTTTCCGGCTGATGCCGAGGATGAGGCGGTACGCATCGAGCTTTTTGACGATGAAATCGACACCATCAGTCTGTTCGATCCGCTGACGGGCGAAGTGCGTGGCAAGGTGCCTCGCATGACCATCTATCCCAAGACCCACTACGTCACCCCGCGAGACACGATCCTTGGTGCGATCGAGTCAATCAAGGAAGAGCTCGCCGAGCGACTCAAGTATCTGCGCGACCATGATCGGCTGGTCGAAGCGCAGCGTCTGGAACAGCGTACGCTCTATGATATCGAAATGATGCTGGAGCTGGGTTACTGCAACGGGATCGAAAACTACTCCCGCTATCTCTCCGGGCGTGACCCCGGACAGGCGCCGCCGACCTTCTTTGATTATCTGCCGGACGATGCGTTGGTGTTTATCGATGAGTCTCACGTCAGTGTTCCGCAAGTGGGCGGCATGTACAAGGGGGATCGCTCGCGCAAGGAGACACTGGTCGAGTACGGTTTCCGACTGCCCTCGGCGCTGGACAATCGCCCGATGAAGTTCGAGGAATGGGAGCTTATCCTGCCGCAAACCATTTTCGTGTCCGCCACGCCCGGGCCGTACGAAGAAGAGCATGCCGGTCAGGTGGTCGAGCAGGTGGTACGTCCGACCGGGCTTGTGGACCCGGAGATTGAGGTACGGCCTGCCAGCACCCAGGTGGATGATCTGCTCTCCGAGGTGCGTGCTCGTGTCGAAGTGGGAGAACGGGTACTGGTCACTACCCTGACGAAACGAATGGCCGAGGATCTGACCGACTATCTCAGCGAGCACGATATTCGCGTGCGCTATCTGCATTCGGATATCGATACCGTCGAGCGCGTGGAAATCATTCGCGATCTGCGTTTGGGCAAATTTGATGTGCTGGTCGGCATCAACCTGCTGCGAGAGGGGCTGGATATTCCCGAGGTCTCGCTGGTGGCCATTCTGGATGCCGACAAGGAAGGTTTCCTGCGTGCCGAGCGCTCCCTGATTCAGACCATTGGTCGTGCCGCTCGTAATGCCCACGGCAAGGCGATCCTGTATGGCGATCGCATCACCGGGTCGATGCAACGCGCCATGGATGAAACGCAGCGTCGACGCGACAAGCAGGTGGCCTTCAACGAAGAGCATGGCATTACACCGCGCACCATCACCAAGAATGTGGCGGACATCATGGAGGCCGCCCAGGCACCCGGCAGCCGACGCAGCAAGCGCAAGGGCGATCGTCAGGTGGCTGAGACCGAAGGACAGTACACGCCGGAAGCCATTGGTCAGATGAGCCTTGATGATGTGAATCGCGAGATCAAAAAGCTTGAGGACCGCATGCATGAAGCCGCGCAGAATCTCGAATTTGAAACGGCCGCCTCGCTGCGTGACCAGATGCAGACCCTTAATGCCCGCCTGATTGAATTGAAGTAGGGGCGATTAAAGCAGGAGTGATTAAAGCATGTCCCGTCTGCCTCGTGAGTCGAGGCAGGCGTTGGCTTGTCATCACTCGTTTTGACAATGGATGTCATGACATGCCGGAAGGACCTGAAATAAGACGTATCGCTGATCGGCTGGGCAAGGTGCTGGCGGGTCGAACCATTGAGGAGGTCTGGTTCGCCTTTGATCACCTCAAGCCTTTTGAGGCTCGCCTTGAGGGTCAGAAGGTGACCTGGGTCGATAGTTGGGGCAAGGCGCTCCTGACCGGTTTCGAAGATGGCCATGTGATCTACTCGCATAACCAGCTCTACGGCGTCTGGCGCATCCTGCGCCGCGATGTTGAACCTGCCGGCAAGCGCTCACCAAGACTGCGATTGAGTACCGCGACGCATTCTGCCTGGCTGATGAGCGCTTCCGATATCTCGCTCTGGCACCGTGAAGAGCTCGATCAGCATCCGTTTTTGGCAAAACTCGGCCCTGATCTACTGACGCACGACGTCACAAGTGACAATATCGTTGCCCGTCTGCAGGACTCGCGTTTTAGGCGTCGCCGGTTGGGGGCCCTGATGCTGGACCAGCATTTCTACGCCGGTATCGGCAACTATCTGCGCTCGGAAATTCTTTTCTTTGCGGGACTGCATGAGCGTTATCGACCCATGGATCTCGATGCGCTTCAGTGTCAGCACCTGGCTGAAAAAATGCTGGAGGTGACGGCACGTGCCTGGCGTCATGCCGGCGTGACCAACCTCGAAGTCTGGCGAGCGCCCATGATCGAAGCGGGCGAGCCAAGAGGGCGCTGGCGTCATGCAGTGTTCAATCGCGCGGCGTTGCCGTGTCATGCCTGCGGAACGCCCATTGAAAGGATCATGGTGACCTCGCGTCGGCTCTATTACTGCCCGCGTTGTCAGCAGGATCAGACCTCTGCCTGAGCCCGTGTTTCATGGTGGCAATGACCCGTGTGTCATAGTGGGTTATGCTCCTGCCCAAAATGCTTCAATAACAAGGGTGGTGCCCCGACATGACAGCCTTGCTGGGCGGTCTGCTCATTATTTGTCTGCATCTGCTGGGGGCGCTTTCGGGGCTCATGGCATTGATGTCGAGTCGCACCTCTCAGGGTGCCATCGCCTGGATCATTTGCCTGATCACCTTTCCTTACCTGGCCATTCCGGCCTACTGGTTTCTGGGTCGTCCGCGCTTTTATGGTTACGTGTCGGCGCGTGAGCAGCGTGACACTTCCCTGCGACGTGTACTGGATCAGTTCCGAACGCTGGTGGAGCCTGCCTTTGCGCGTCCCGAGGATGCTCGCCTTCGTGCAGTAGAGCGGCTGGCCATGCTACCGATGACCAGCGATAACCACTGTCAGCTGCTTATCAACGGTCATGCCACCTTTGAAAGTCTGTTCCAGGGCATTGAGCAGGCGGAAGACTATGTGCTCATTCAGTTTTTCATCGTGCGCGATGATGCACTTGGGCAAGCGCTCAAGAGACGACTGATCGAATGCGCCGAGCGTGGCGTGCATGTGTTTTTCCTCTATGACGAGATTGGCTCGCACGGCATGCCGGATCGCTACTTTAATGAACTGCGCTCGGCAGGTGTGGCCGTTCACCCCTTTGGCTCTTCGAAAGGCTGGCGGCATCGCTTTCAGGTCAATTTCCGTAATCATCGCAAGATCATGGTGGCAGATGGTCGGCAAGGATGGGTCGGTGGTTTGAATGTTGGCGTGGAATATCGCGGTGAAAGCAAAAAACATGGTCACTGGCGTGATACCCATCTGAAGCTGGTGGGACCTGCCGTACTGGGGCTGCAGGAGTCCTTCTGGGAGGACTGGCACTGGGCGACCGGTGATATCCTGTCGCTGGCATGGCATCCGCGCAAGGCGCCGGGTGATGCACGCCAGCATGTGGTGATCGTGCCTTCAGGGCCTTCCGATCCGCTGGAGACCGCAAGCCTGTTGATCCAGCATGCCATCAACCAGGCCAACGAACGTTTCTGGGTTACCAGCCCCTATTTCGTGCCGGATCAGGGCGTGCAGGACTCTCTCAAGCTGGCAGCGCTGAGAGGTGTGGATGTTCGGGTCATGATGCCGGAGCGCCCGGACCATCTGCTGGTGTTTTTGTCAGCGTTTTCGTTTCTGGGCGACATGATTCGTGCCGGCGTTAAAATATACCGTTATCAACCCGGATTTCTGCATCAAAAAACCTTTTTGATCGATCGTCACGCCAGCGCCGTTGGCACGGTAAATCTGGATAACCGGTCGTTTCGGCTCAATTTTGAGGTCACTGCCTATGTGGCAGATGAGGGGTTTGCTGCAGAGGTTGCGCAGATGCTTGAAGAGGACTTTGCCAGCTGTCGGCAGGTGACGCTCGAGGAGATCAACAAGCGTCCGCTGTGGCACAAGCTGGCGGCCCGTGCGGCGTATCTGGCCTCACCGATTCAGTAATCGGTGAGGCCGCGAACCTGCAAAGGTCGCTGCTGACAAGCCTCAGGAGGTCTGCCCGGCGGCCTTGTCGTTGTAGATATCCAGATCGATCTCGCGTTCGCTCTTGCCCACCAGCGTGGTAACCATCAGATCACCGGAGACGTTCACGGCGGTTCTCGCCATGTCCAGAATGCGATCGATGCCCGCGATCAGGCCCAAAGCTTCCAGCGGCAGATTGGTCTGAGCAAAGACGATCGATAGCATGATCAGCCCGGCACCCGGAACACCCGCTGTGCCGATCGAGGCCAGCGTACCGGTCAGGACAATCATGATGTAGTCGGTCGTGGTCAGATCGGTACCGGTCAGCTGCGCTACGAACAGGGCCACCACGCCCATGTAAAGCGCCGTACCGTCCATGTTAATGGTGGCACCCACCGGAAGCACAAACCCCGAGACCCCTTGCGAAATCCCCAGCTTCTCTCGCGCACAGCGAATGGAAACGGGCAGGGTGCCTGCGCTCGAGGCTGACGAGAAGGCCACCACAATGGCATCCAGACTGCCGGTGAGGTAGCGCCTGGGATTGAGCCGTGCCAGCAGGGCGAGCATGCCGCTGTAAACCAGCAGCACGTGAAGGATACAGGCGAGATAGACCACGCCGATGACCTTGAGCAGCGGGATCAGGACACTCAGGCCGTACTGTCCGGCAACGACCGCGATCAGGGCAAATACCCCAATAGGGGCACAGGCCATGATCAGTGAGGTCAGCTTGTAGAGCGCCTCGGCCACGGAGTCGATCACCCGAATGGCCGGCTGTCCACGCTCGCCGATCAGTACCAGTGAAACGCCAAGTGCGATGGCAAAGACGATGATCTGCAGGATGTTGCCTTCCACCATGGCATTGATTGGATTGGTGGGTACCAAACCTACAAGAATCTCGGTCAGAGTGGGCGCCTCACCGGGAGAGACGCTGTTGTCCATCTGCATTTCAACGCCAATGCCCGGCTGCAGTATCGAGGCTGCCAGCATGCCCAGCGCGATGGCGAAGGCGGTCGTCACCAGATAAAGCGCGACCGCCTTGCCGCCAATTCTGCCCATCTTGGCCGGATCGCCCATGGAAACAATGCCACTGATCAATGACGTAAAGACCAGCGGCACGATCAGCATCTTGATGGCATTGATGAAAAGCGTGCCAATGGGAGAAAGCCACTGGGCATGATCGCCCAGCAGCCAGCCGACAAGAATACCCAGCACCAGACCCGCCATGATTTTTTGCCATAGGGGAATGCTGGAAAGTGAAAACATGCGTTGGGACATGAGGTTGTCTCTTTTGTGCGGTCGTTGAATGTGTCATGTCTAAAGTTGGCAGCCTATCACTTGTTGGCCCGTGCCGGTTAGAATCGCCGCCTCGTGCCCCATGGGGCAGGCTGACAAAAAAGCAGGTACTACGCGTTGAATCTGGAAACCAAATGGCTGGAAGATTTCGTGGCCCTCAATGCCACGCGCAGCTTCTCTGCCGCCGCACGTCGTCGACATGTCACTCAGCCTGCCTTTAGCCGCCGCATTCGGGCGCTGGAGCAGGCCACCGGGGTCATGCTGGTGGACCGCTCCACCACACCTGTCAGTCTCACTCCGGAAGGCCAGCTTTTTCTGGTGACCGCGCGTAGTCTGGTAGAGCAGCTCAACGAAAGTATTAGCCACCTGCGCGGGCTCAATATTGCCAATGAAGCACTCGATATTGCTGCCGCGCATTCATTGGCGCTGGCCTTTTTTCCGCGCTGGATTTCGCGGCTGCAAAAAGGGGTGGGAGAACTGCCCACCCGCTTGATGGCCATGAATGTTGGAGACGCCATTCATGTGCTGCGTGACGGCAATTGTGATCTGATGCTGGCCTACCACGATCCTTACGCCACCATGCAGCTCGACAGCGAAATATTTCCCTCCTTTTCCATCGGTCAGGTCTGCATGCTGCCGGTGTGTGTGCCGGATGCTCAGGGCAATCCTCTTTTCAACCTCGAAAGTGGGGATAGCATTCCGCATCTGGCCTATACCCAGGGGGCCTTTCTGGGGCGAAGCGTACACATGCTGTTAAAAAATGACCCTCTGCGGCTGCGGCTTCGAACCATCTATGAAACGGCCATGGCGGAGGGTCTCAAGGGCATGGCATTACAGGGGGTGGGGATGGCATGGATTCCCGATTTCTGCATTCACGAAGAGCTGGCGTCCAATCGTCTGGTACGCGCTGGTGATGAAAAATGGAATATTCCGCTCGATATTCGTCTCTATCGTTGTTCGCTCGTACACAAGCCCGACGTTGAGCGGCTGTGGCACCAGCTGCAAAAACTCCCTCGGGATTTTTTGAAGATGTAGGCGAGTTCATAATGTAGACGGGCCCGAGAGATTACCTGCATCGGCTGGCGCGAATGTGCCAGGTTTTGAAACATCATCCATTGAAGGAGGGCGTCATGCGATACATGCAGGCTCGAGTGACCGGCCATGTTCAGGGAGTGGGGTTTCGTTATGCCACGGCGCAGCGTGCCCGCGAGCTGGGAATAGTCGGTTATGCCAGAAACCGTGATGACGGCAGTGTCGAGGTAGGCATGGCAGGCCATGATGATGATGTGGCCAATCTGATCGACTGGCTGCAAACAGGTCCGTCTGCTGCACGGGTAGATCAGGTGACAAGTGAAGAGATTGCACCGCAGTCCTGGACGGATTTCCAGACTGGCTGATGGGCATGCCTGACACGTCAGACCTATAAAAAATGCCATGTCGAAGCGACATGGCATTCTGGTTTCTGGAGAGCCGTCTTCAAACCACTTCCGTGGCGAGGTGACGCCTACTCGTCGGCATGTCTTGCAGCCGCTGACTGATCCAGTGCTGTCACAAAGCTTTCTCCCCAGCGATGGATGTCGTAGGTGCTGATCACCTTGTGAAGACGCTGCCAGCGCTCCTTGCGCTCTTCAAGTGACATGGAAAGCGCTGCGTCGAGCATGTCGGCCATCTCTTCGACATCAAAGGGATTGCACAGCATGGCGCCATCGAGTTCTTCGGCAGCACCGGCCAGGTTGGACAGCAGAAGAACGCCCGGGTCTTCCGGGTCCTGAGCGGCGACATACTCCTTGGCCACAAGGTTCATGCCGTCACGCAGGGGTGTTACCAGTCCGACACGGCTCTGGCGCATGAAGCCCATCAGGGTTTCCCGGTCATATCCCGTATTGAGATAGCGCAGGGGCATCCAGTCATAGGTCGAGAAGCGGCCATTGACGTGACCAGCAATGCGTTCAAGCTCGCGGCGCAGGCTGGCATAACGCTCCACACCGGTTCTCGACAGCGGGGCAATCTGCAGGTAAGTCACATTGCCGTAGCGTGTATGGGTGTTTTCCAGCAGCTGCTCGAAAGCCTGAAAGCGTTTATAGAGCCCCTTGCTGTAATCAAGACGGTCCACGCCGATGATCAGGGGGCCACCCTGGAGGGATTCCTTCAGGCGGTGGCTGCGCGAAGACTGTTCGCCCTTTTCTGCCATCTCGCGGGCAGTATCCACATCGATTGAAATGGGAAAAACGCCGGTGTTGATGCGTCGACGGTCATAAATCACCGTGTTGCCTTCAACAGTGGCAACGCCGCTACGCTCGACATTTTCAAGGAAGTGTCTGAGGTCAGTGGCAGTCTGAAACCCGATGGTGTCATAGGCGCATAAATGCTCAATCATGCGCGCATGATGGGGGAGAATGCGGAAGACTTCCCAGGGCGGTACCGGGATATGGAGAAAGAAGCCGATGGGGCACTCGACGTCCATAAGGCGTAGATAGTGGCCCGTGGAAAGCAGCTGATAGTCGTGAACCCAGATCGATGCGTCGCTGTCTTTCGTGATCTGACCGGCCACTTGACGAGCAAAGCGCTCGTTGACGTGCTGATAGCCGGCATCCTTTTCGCGCGAATACTCGACCATATCCGAGCGATAGTGGAACAGGGGCCAGAGGACTTCGTTGGAATAGCCAACGTAGAAAAGCTCGTGTTCCTGTTCTGTCAGCGGGAAGGTGGCGAACTGCACGCCCTCATTTTCATAGCTTTGAGGCGCATGCTGCTCCGCATCCTCGATCAGCTGGCCATTCCAGCCCATCCATAGTCCCTGGGTACGACTCAGGGCATTCATGACACCGACGGCCAACCCGCCCTGACTACCACTGTCCTTGTCAGGCGAGGGGACACGATTGGAGACTACGATCAGTTGCTTCAAGGTTTCCTCCGTGAACTCTGTGATGCCTTCATGAGCGTTGCAGTCGTGAGATCCACTCATCCAGCCAGGCATGAACGGCTGAAGGATCCGTCAGACGACAGGCGGCAACGCTCTCGCCTGTTCCGACCTTGATGGCCAGGCCCTGATGGGCATTAACAACGCGAAACCCGTCTTCGTCAGTACGGTCGTCGCCGATAAATATCGGGCATCGGTCTGCAAAGGGGGCAACGGCCAGAAAGCGCTCGAGTGCCACGCCCTTGTCATAGCCCTGCCCCTTGATCTCGAACACGAATTTACCCTGATGCAGCTCCAGAAGATCAGGGTAATGCTCGATCATTGAATCCAGCTTTTGCTTGAGCATATCGCCTGCCTCGGGCCGGTGGCGATAATGCAGGGCAAGACTTGCCCCCTTGTCTTCCAGGTAGAGCGCGTCATCACGCGCTACCTGCTGACTGACCTCTTTGCGCACGGCATCCAGTGCCTCCTGGTGCTCCTGGGCAATCTGCCGATCTCCCTGGCTATTGCGCCATTCAGCACCGTGCTGGCCCGACATGGCAAGCGTGGGCAGCCTCAGGTGCTTGTCCAGATCATCAATGGCGCGACCGCTGATGACCGCCACAGCACCATCCAGCAGTCTGGTGAGGGTTTCAAGGCGTTCGCGAAGCGCATCATCAACGGCAATGCGGTCAGGATGGTCTACCAGATCGACCAGTGTGCCATCGAGATCCAGAAAGAGGGCCCACGCCTGATCGCGTGCAGGCAGGTCGGGTACATCCTTGCCGGGTATTGTATTCACCATTACCTCCCTGTCATGGCGTGACGGCTATTATGCGTTGGACGATGAGGTCAGTGTCTGCTCGATCCAGTCCGAGACTGCGTCACCATCCACTTTCATGCAGACCTGTACGGCCGGTGTTTTTGACCAGCGATCGCTGACGTACTGGCGCTCTGCCGGTGCAAAGATGGTCTGGCCTTCCGCAGCTCCTTCTGTCACGACATCCAGATGACCGGTAACGGTTTCGAAAAATTCCGGATGGATGAGCCATGCGACGGCACAGCTGTCGTGGGGGCAGCAGCCGTCAAGGCCGATGGCACTGCGATAGAAGTCGGCATAAAAGTCATAGCTGTGCGACAGCACTTCGCCCAGAGCACCCTGACCCTTTGCAATACGCGCCATGCGATCCGGCGTGATGACCGTATCGAGGGTGACATCAAGCCCTACCATGACCAGCGGCCAATCCGCCGTCAGGACACGCCTGGCGGCGTGCGGATCGGAGAAGATATTGGCTTCGGCCAGCGGTGTGACGTTGCCGCCACGAGCTGCCGAGCCGCCCATGATCACGACCTGCTTGACGCGGTTGACGACGTCTGGATCAAGGGCAATGGCCATGGCCAGATTGCCCAGAGGGCCTACGGCCATCAGCGTGATTTCCCCCGGGCGCTCGCGGGTCTTGTCCACGATGAACTGCGCCGCACTGATGGCTTCGATCTGACCGGCAGGTTCATCAAGTGTCTGATTGCCCAGTCCATCAGCACCATGAATATGGGCCGGCACCGGATAGGGTGTTTTCACCAGCGGATAATCTGCGCCCTGGGCGACAGGGATGCTCTGGCCGGCCAGCTCGGTCAGCAGCAGGGCATTACGGGTGGCGGTTTCGACACGAACATTGCCAAAGGTAGTGGTCAGTCCCAGGACTTCGATATCCGGATGCGCCATGATCAGCGCAATGGCCTGTGCATCGTCAACGCCCGGATCAGTATCGAAAATAATGGTATGTGTCATACAAGGCCTCCATGTCTGTATCGACATTGAAATCACTGCTGCAGCCGCAACGGCATTTCTTTAAGTCGCTGAAAATATTGTGATGCAAGTCTGACATAAGTTCAGTGTCCGTGCGTAGCTGATCCCCCAAAGAAGGGTGGTGACATAAAAAAGCCCGCCTGGTAGCGGGCTTTTGATCCTGAAATTGATGTTATCGATGTAAAAGGCCACGAGCGATCAAGGGTGAAAAAACGATGCGATAAACGCCACGGGTTACACCATAAAGCGTTTCGAGATACAGGGGCTGCAGCCAGAGCATCATCAGGGAAGCCACACCAGCAACTATGACAGCGCCCAGCATGTCCAGCGGGAAATGCACGCCCAGATAAATACGTGACCAGGCAATGGGCAGAGCCAGTACGGCAAGTGCAACACCCGTTTTGCGTAGCGCCGGGCGTAGAATAAAGCTGAACGCAACCGTTGAAACGATCGTCATGTGGTTGCTTGGAAAAGAGGGCGTAGGCGCATGCGAAATCAGCGTATGTCCTAGTGGCATCACGAAGGGGCGAGGGTGATACCAGATCAATGAACCGATCAGGTTATTGATCAGCAGGGCACCCACCGTTGCCAGAAGCGCTGTCAACATTATCTTGTGATGCGCCTCGCTTTTGCCAAGCCAGCCCTTGAGCATGATCAGGGGAATACAAAAAATGGCATATTTGGCCATGATGATGGCAAACCAGATCACCAGTGGTTGACTCTGTTGCTGTGCGTTGAGGACAAGAAAAAGATGCTGATTAAAAGCTTCCATGCTGCTGTTTGATACCTGAAAGAGAAGTTGTGGGCCGGTGTCTGTCATTCGATGTGGTCTTCGACCAAAGAATTATGACAATGACAGCACTGGCCCAACATTTATTTTCAGGGTGGTTGCGTAATCAATCAGTAATTTTTATACCGTTATCTTGGGTGAAGCCCAAATTCAAACCTGAAATCAGATTTTGGATAAAAATCCTCGAATATTATCGGCCGTCATGGAAACAATATTTTGCCGGGCTTCCGGTGTTATCCATGCATTGTGGGGCGTCACGATCAGGTTGAGCGAGTTCTGTGCCAGTGCCTCGATCAACTCATGGCCTTCACGCGGCGGCTCCGTGGGCAAGACATCGACACCCAGACCGCCAAGACGCTGATGTTTCAGTGCTTCAAGTGAGGCCTGTTCATCGATCAATCCACCTCGCCCACAGTTGACCAACAGCGCATGGGATTTCATCAGCTGCAAACGTGCCTGATTGATCAGATGATGTGTCTCCGGCGTCAGCGGGCAGTGCAGTGACACCACATCAGCTTCCGGCAGAAGCGTTTCAAGCGCGGGTCGATCATCGCGTTCGGCATTGGGACGCGCGCAAAAGCTGACGTTCATTCCGAAAGCCCGGGCCAATTGCGCCACAGCCTGGCCGAGCTCACCGCTACCGACCAGCACCAGATGCTTGCCGGCCAGTTGCATCGTCGGATGATCCTGCAGGCAGAAGGATGCTGCCTGTTCCCATCGATGAGTGGCAACATCATGCTGATAGCGGGGCAGTCGTGTGGCCAGAGCCAGCATGATCATGAGCGTATGCTGTGCCACGCTTTGTGTACCATACCCTGTGACATTGGCCACGGTAATACCGCGCGCCTGTGCGGCCTGCAGGTCGATATTGTTGGTGCCGGTTGCGGTGACGGCGATCATTTCGAGATCAGGCAGTAACGCCAGAGTGTCGCCATCAATGACGACCTTGTTGGTAATGGCAATGGTGGCACCGTCAAGGCGTTTGGCGACGTCTTCGGGTCGTGTGGCGCCCCAGCGGTCGAACTGGTCGGTCAGACCGGAAAGGGGTGAAAGATCAATGTCGCTGCCCAGGGTGTCACTGTCGAGAATTACTGCCTTCATGGGGGTGCACTCCTTGCCCATCATGATGTCTGCCGCGCTATAATGCGTGTCTTGTGCAAGGTTGTATCGTCGTGTCAGTAGACCGATGCGTCAATCAGACATCGGGAATAATGTCTGCCATCCGATGGATATTGTTTCCCGGCAGGGGCAGGTTGCTTGAGCGCACCTGCAGTAACATCAAATATCGGGTATGAAAGACCATGCCGATTTATGAATATGAGTGCCGCGCCTGCGGTACGCGCCTTGAAAAGATTCAAAAGATTGATGCTGCTCCTCTGGTGGAATGCCCATCCTGTCATGAAGGCGCTCTGGAGCGTCTGATTTCAGCTGCGGGGTTTAGGCTTTCAGGGGGTGGGTGGTACGAGACCGATTTCAAGAGTTCGGGTCGTCGTAACCTTGCCGGTGACAGCAAGTCCGACAAGGGCGGTACGTCCGACAGCTGACGTTGTTGCGGGAATTGCCCCATGCCGAAGGCCGTCAACTGCCTTCGGCATTCAAACAGCTCAGGCATTACATCAAGCGTTACAACACAGGATTAAAGATGCGCAGTCATTATTGCGGCCAGCTAAACGAAAGCCTTGTCGACCAGGAAGTCACACTCTGCGGTTGGGTCCACCGCCGCCGCGATCATGGTGGGGTGATTTTCCTCGACATGCGTGATCGTGATGGCATTGCACAGGTTGTGGTTGATCCGGACACGCCGGATGCCTTTGCCAATGCAGATCGAGCCCGCAGCGAGTATGTACTGCGTATTACCGGTCGTATTCGCATGCGCCCGGAAGGTACCCAGAACGCCAACATGCCGACGGGTCTGATCGAGGTGCTTGCCACGCAGGTTGAGGTGCTCAATACGGCCGTAACCCCGCCGTTCCAGCTCGATGAACATGGCAAGGTCGGTGAAGACGTTCGCCTCAAGTATCGCTACATCGATCTGCGTCGCCCCGAAATGATCGATCGCCTGCGGCTTCGTTCGCGTATCACTCACAGCGTTCGCGCCTATCTTGAAGACAACGGTTTTCTCGATATCGAAACGCCCATTCTGACTCGTGCCACGCCTGAAGGTGCACGTGACTATCTCGTGCCCAGCCGCACCCATGCCGGTGAGTTCTTTGCACTGCCGCAGTCTCCGCAGCTCTTCAAGCAGCTGCTGATGGTAGCCGGTTTTGACCGCTATTATCAGATTGCCAAGTGCTTCCGTGATGAAGACCTTCGTGCCGATCGTCAGCCGGAATTCACCCAGATCGATATCGAAGCCTCCTTTGTCGAGGAAGACGATATCATGGGGATGACCGAAGAGATGATTCGTCGTCTTTTCGCGGAAGTACTCGACGTGTCGCTGCCGCAGTTCCCGCGGATGACCTGGCATGACGCCATGCGTCGTTATGGTTCTGACAAGCCGGATTTGCGCATTCCGCTGGAATTCGTCGACGTTGATGATCTGATGAAGGATGTCGACTTCAAGGTCTTCTCGGGTCCGGCCAACGCTGAGGACGGCCGTGTTGCCGTACTCAGGGTGCCCGGTGGGGCGAAGCTTTCACGCAAGGAAATCGACGAGTACACCAAATTTGTCAGTATCTATGGCGCCCGTGGGCTGGCCTGGATCAAGATCAACGACCGCTCGAAAGGCATCGAAGGTCTCCAGTCACCCATCGTCAAGTTCATGGAGGGCGTGATCGAGACGCTGTTGGATCGCGCCAATGCAGAAGACGGCGACATCCTCTTCTTCGGCGCCGACCGTGCGAAGGTCGTCAACGAAGCGCTGGGTGCCCTGCGTGTCAAGCTGGGTGGGGATCTTGATCTCTACACGAAAGCCTGGGCGCCGCTGTGGGTGGTCGATTTCCCGATGTTTGAACGTGATGACAGTGGCCGCCTGGCCGCACTTCACCATCCGTTCACGGCACCGGCCTGTGACCCGGAAACGCTCAAGCAGAATCCGGAAAGCGCATTGTCTCGTGCCTACGATATGGTCCTCAACGGTACCGAGCTGGGCGGTGGGTCGATCCGTATCCACGATCAGGGCATGCAGCGTCAGGTCTTTGAAGCACTGGGCATCAGTGATGAAGAGGCGCGCGAGAAATTCGGTTTCCTGCTGGACGGTCTGGCTCACGGCGCACCGCCGCATGGTGGACTGGCGTTTGGCCTTGATCGACTCGTCATGCTGATGACGGGCGGGCGCACCATCCGT
The DNA here is from genome assembly GCF_002157205.1 of Kushneria marisflavi. Taxonomy (NCBI): domain Bacteria; kingdom Pseudomonadati; phylum Pseudomonadota; class Gammaproteobacteria; order Oceanospirillales; family Halomonadaceae; genus Kushneria; species Kushneria marisflavi. Next base: position 23,221 of record NZ_CP021358.1, read on the forward strand.
GATGTCATCGCCTTCCCCAAAACGCAGAGCGCAGCCTGTCTGATGACCGAGGCGCCTGGAACGGTCAGCAATGAGCAGCTCAAGGAGTTGCATATTCGTCTGCGCCAGAAAGCGTCCGATAACACAACCACCTGATCGACGGGCAAACGGAAACGAAACGTTTCTGTGACCGTTTCTCGGGAGTGTTAGGGTTAATACGGGTGTGCCTTGCACACCCGTATTTTTGTATGACGCCATTGCATTGTTTATGGCGAGCGGTTGAAGGAGCTATCCCATGGCCGGACACAGTAAATGGGCCAATATCAAACATCGCAAGGCGGCTCAGGATGCCAAAAAGGGCAGGATTTTTACGCGCCTGATTCGTGAGTTGACGGTTGCCGCTCGTCAGGGGGGGAGCGCTGTTGAGGATAATCCACGGCTTCGGGCGGCAGTCGACAAGGCACTGTCCAACAATATGACACGCGATACGATCGATCGTGCCATCACCCGCGGTGCCGGTAACAGCGACAGCGATGCCATGGAAGAGCTGGTTTATGAAGGCTACGGCCCGGATGGCGTGGCGGTTCTGGTCGAGTGCATGAGTGATAACCGTAACCGGACGGTCTCAGAGGTTCGCACTGCCTTCAACAAGCATGGCGGTAATTTGGGAAGCAGCGGTTCGGTCGCCTTTCTCTTTCACAAACAGGGCCGTATCGTGCTGCCTGCCGGTACCCCTGAGGAAAACGTTATTGAGGCGACTCTGGAGGCGGGCGGCGAAGACGTGCAGTCTCGAGACGATGGCACACTGGAAGTCATCACCACACCCAATGAGTTCGGCTCCGTCAGGGATGCGCTTGATCAGGCTGACATCGAGGTGATGCAAAGCGACGTCGGTATGTTTCCTGACAGCTATTCAAGCATTAACGATGTCGACACGGCGCGTCGGGTGGTGGCGCTGTTTGACCGCCTCGAAGATCTGGACGACGTACAAAACGTGTACTCCAACGTTGATTTCGAGCCTCATGTGCTCGAGGCACTCGAGGATGCATCATGACCGATACCGGTTCGACAGGGGGCGGGGCATGATCCTGCTGGGAATTGATCCTGGGTCGCGTCGTACCGGCTTTGGCGTAATCGATATCTCGAGCCGATCGCCGCGCTATGTGGCCAGCGGCTGCATTAAAATTGATGCCTCGACGCTGGCTCAAAAACTGGCTCAGGTATACGCCGGCGTAGCCGAAGTCATTGCCCAGCATGCACCGAACGAGATGGCCATCGAGCAGGTTTTTTTGTCCAAAAATGCTGACTCCGCGCTCAAGCTGGGTCAGGCCCGAGGCACGGCCATTGTCTGTGCCGCCAACCATGGACTGGATGTGCATGAATACGCTGCCCGACGCATCAAACAGGTCGTGACGGGCAATGGTGGGGCTGACAAAACGCAGGTACAGCATATGGTACAGTCAACGCTCAAGCTTTCAGGGCTACCCCAGGAAGATGCCGCGGATGCTCTGGCCATTGCGCTGACGCACTTTTTTTCCTGTCGTGGGGCCGTCACCATGCCAGCGCCGGCTCGTTCAACGAAACAGCGGTCGTCCAGCTGGCGCCACTATCGGCCCTGAGCCGGGGTTTCAATATCAATGGCATTTATTAAAGTAAAGACCCTGTATTTTTATCGTTTCTGTCTGGATACATAACGCATGATAGGTCGCCTGCACGGTCAACTGCTTGAAAAGAAACCGCCCCTGATCGTGATCGATGTTCATGGGGTTGGATATGAGCTTGAAGCGTCCATGAATACGCTGCTGGCATTGCCGGCGCCGGGTGAAACGGTAAGGCTTTATACCCATCTAAGCGTTCGTGAAGACGCCCATCTTCTGTATGGCTTTATTGATGAGACCGAGCGTCGTTTGTTTCGTGAATTGATCCGTATCTCCGGAGTCGGTCCTCGTCTGGCGCTGGCGATACTTTCCGGCATGGATCGTCAGCAGTTCATGAAAAGTGTCATGGAAGATGACACCAAAACGCTGACGCGGCTGCCGGGGGTTGGCAAGAAAACTGCCGAGCGCCTGATCATCGAAATGCGAGACCGTTTCAAGCATTGGCCCGAGTTTGAACAAATGGAACAGGGCGTCGAAGAAGCCGAACTGCCACTTGAAAGTGACAATCATGCCGATGCCGAAGCAGCGTTGATTGCGCTCGGCTACAAGCCGACCGAAGCCGCCAGAATGCTGTCAGGACTGGATACTGCTCAATCAACCGAGGCGTTGATCAAGGCAGCGCTGTCTGATCGACTGGCCGGCGGCGACATGCGCAGCAGCAAGGGCAGAGCATCATGATCGAAACCGATCGACTCATTGCCGGAGCCGAGCGCCCCGATGAAGAGCGAAAGGACCATGCCATTCGCCCGCGTATGCTTGATGACTATATCGGGCAGGCGCCGGTACGCGAACAGCTGGATATTTTCATTACGGCGGCGCGTCAGCGTGATGACAGTCTTGATCATACCCTGATCTTCGGACCACCCGGGCTTGGCAAGACCACGCTGGCACACATCATTGCCAGTGAAATGGGCGTGGATATCAAATCCACCTCTGGTCCGGTGCTTGAAAAGGCCGGTGACCTTGCCGCCATGCTGACCAATCTACAGCCGGGCGATGTGCTTTTTATCGATGAGATCCACCGGCTGTCTTCTGCCGTAGAAGAAGTGCTCTATCCGGCGATGGAGGACTTTCAGCTCGATATCATGATTGGTGAGGGTCCGGCAGCGCGCTCCATCAAGCTTGACCTGCCACGCTTTACGCTGGTCGGAGCAACGACCAGAGCCGGTCTATTAACCGCGCCTCTAAGAGACCGCTTCGGCATTGTGCAGCGTCTTGAGTTTTACAACATCGACGAGCTGACCCACATCGTGAACCGCAGCGCCAGGCTCATGGATTTCGAGGCCGATGAAGGTGGGGCCATCGAGGTCGCACGTCGTGCGCGTGGGACGCCCCGCATTGCCAACCGCCTGCTACGCCGTGTGCGTGACTTCGCCCAGGTGCGAGGCGATGGCCGGCTGACCGCCGAAGTGGCGGACAAGGCACTCAACATGCTGCACGTTGATCGCCACGGACTGGATCACATGGATCGACGGCTGCTTTTGACCATGATCGAGAAGTTCGATGGTGGGCCTGTAGGGGTCGAGAGTCTGGCCGCTGCCATCAGTGAGGAGCGTGACACCATCGAGGACGTGCTTGAGCCCTATCTGATTCAGCAGGGGTTCATGCTGCGTACGGCCCGCGGTCGTATGGTGACTCGCCTGGCCTATTTGCACTTTGACCTTTCGCCCACGGATGATATTCCAGACGCCGGTGATGGCGCGGCAACAGTGGAGCCCTGAACGGCATGACGTCTCTTGATCTACGCGTTTATATCGAGGATACCGATGCCGGCGGTATCGTCTATCACGCCAACTACCTCAACTATCTCGAGCGCGGTCGTACCGAGTGGCTGCGTACGAAGGGTTTCGATCAAAACTCATTGCTTGAGCGCAATATTGCGCTGGTCGTTCGTCGTCTGGAGTGCCAGTATCGCCTGCCGGCAAAGCTCGACGACCTCCTGAACATCGAGACCGTGGCAGGCACGCCCCGCCATTGCACCGTGGCATTTGAGCAACGAGTCATGCGAGATGGAAAACTTCTTTTCCGTGGCATGGTCGATATTGCCTGTATTGATGCAACGCGTTACAAACCCGTTCGTTGGCCCGAAGATCTGCTCTCGGCCATGACGCTTGATTCCCAGAACGCCTGAAGAGGTTTTTCGTGAACGATTCAATGTCGATCATTTCGCTGTTTTTTCACGCTGGGCTGGTCGTTCAGCTGATCATGCTGATACTGCTGGCAGCATCTGTTCTTTCCTGGGTGCTGATCTTTCAGCGAGCCTTTGCGCTGAAGAGGGACTCGCGTGAGCTGGATGACTTCGAGTCGCACTTCTGGTCAGGCGTTGATCTCAATGAGCTTTACCAGGAAGTTCCGGCCGACAACCCGCAGGGCGCGGCACATATCTTTCGCTCGGGATTTCGTGAGTTCAATCGTTTGCTGCCGAAATCGCGCAGCCACAACGCCGTGCTTGAAGGTGTCGAACGCTCCATGCGTGTATCCGTTTCTCGTGAGGAAGAGCGTCTGACCACGCATCTGGCGATATTGGCCATTATCAGCTCTTCTGCCGTTTATGTCGGTCTTTTCGGTACTGTATGGGGCATTCTGGGGACCTTCCAGGCACTTGGTGGTGCCCAGCAGGTATCGTTGGGCACAATCGCTCCAGCGATTGCCGAAGCACTGGTCGCCACTGCCATGGGGCTTTTCGCCGCCATTCCCGCCAACATCGGTTACAACCGTCTGACCCACAAGGCGGACAAGTTGATGGTGCGCATGGAAAATTTTGCTGAAGAGTTTCATGCCTTCCTGCACCGAAACCTGCAAAACCGCAACACTGGCGAGAATACCTGAGGAGCGCTCCATGCAGGGATCCTATCGACGCAACCGGCGTAAAAAGCTCTCCAGTGAGATGAATGTTGTCCCGTTCATCGACGTCATGCTGGTGCTGCTGGTTATTTTTATCATTGCAGCACCCACGATCAATCAGGGCATTGATGTTGATCTGCCACAGATCAGCTCAGAACCGGTGCAAAGCGACAATGAGCCTTTGGTCGTGACGGTCAATCGTGACGGGGACTATTACATCAGCCTGGGCGATGAACAGCAGAGCAAGTCACTTGATGACATTAGTGCTCAGGTCATGGCGGTACTCAACCGTAACCCGGGCACTCCCGTGATGGTGCGAGGTGATCGCAACGTTTCCTATGGTCAGGTCGTGACGCTTATGGGGGCTCTGCAAAACGCGGGTGTTCCTAACGTAGGACTGATCTCTGATCCACCGCCTGGCGACCAGCAGTAGGGAGAGACAATGGCCAGACACGATCGCCGTGTAGGCTATACGCTGCCCACCGTGCTTGCGGTTTTACTGCACGTGGGCGTTATCGGACTGATGGCTTTTCGCTGGCCGCAAAGTGATCCTGTTGAAACCTCCAACGCTGTTGTGCAGGCCGAGTTGATTTCGATGGAGACGGCAACCGATCAGGCGCAACAGGCGACTGAAGCTCAGCCGCGCGCCCAACAGGGGCCTGAGCGCGAACAGCCCGAGCCGGAAGCCACGGAAGATAACGCTGCCGAGGAAACCGCGCGGCAGCAGGCCGAGGCGGCAGAGCAAGCAAGAGAGCAGGCTGCTCAGGAGGCACAGGCAGCCGCGCAGCGTCGAGCTGAACAGGCCAAAGAGGTTGCTGCTCAGCAGCAACAGGAACAGCAGGCCCGCGAAAAAGCCGAAGCCGAGCAGAAGGCACAAGCCGAGGCCAGGCAGAAGGCAGAAGCCGAAGCCGAGCAGAAGGCGCAAGCCGAGGCCAAGCAGAAGGCAGAAGCCGAAGCCAAACAGAAGGCAGAAGCCGAAGCCAAACAGAAGGCAGAAGCCGAAGCCAAACAGAAGGCAGAAGCCGAAGCCAAACAGAAGGCAGAAGCTGAAGCCAAGCAGAAGGCAGAAGCCGAGGCCAAGAAGAAGGCAGAAGCCGAGGCCAAGAAGAAGGCAGAAGCCGAGGCCAAGAAGAAGGCAGAAGCCGAAGCCAGGCAGAAGGCAGAAGCCGAGGCCAAGAAGAAGGCAGAAGCTGAAACGAAGAAAAAGGCAGAAGCCGAAGCCAAGAAGAAGGCAGAAGCCGAAGCCAAGAAGAAGGCAGAAGCCGAAGCCAAGAAGAAGGCAGAAGCCGAGGCCAAGAAGAAGGCAGAAGCCGAAACTGCTGCGAAGAAGAAAGCCGCTGCGGAGGCTGCCGCGAAGAAGAAAGCGGAAGCTGATCGCAAGCGGGCTGCAGAAGCCGCTGCCGCGGCCAGTCAGGACGCCTTTGGCGATGAGATTACCAACGAGGCACAATCCATAGCCAATGCACGTCAGGCTCAGGAAGCCTCCAATGGCTTTATGAATCTGGTGCGTCGCGCTGTCGAGCAAAGCTGGTCACGTCCGCCCAATGCAGCTTCCGGGCTGGTCACGGTGGTTAAAGTACAGCTTTTGCCGACCGGTGAGCTTTTGTCTGCCACTGTCTCCAGCAGCAGCGGTGATCCAGGGTTTGATCGTTCGGCCGTACAGGCCGTGGAAAGAGCCGCGCCGTTTACTGAAATGAGCCAATTACCGGCTGATGCGAAGCAGAAATTCAGAAGCTTTAACCTGCGCTTTAATCCTGAGGATGTGCGCTAGGGTTAGAAAGGTTTGCTATGTGGTGTAAGGACGTGGTCAATATTGTGCCTGTTTCTATGGCAGGCAGAAGGGATCAAGGATCGTTAAAACCCGAGGGTGTGTGCTGATGAAAAAACTAATGGCACTGGCTGGTTTCATGATGCTCATGATGGCCAGTCTGATGGCGCAGGCAGCTGGTGATCTCACCATCGAGATTACCCGTGGCAATGATAATGCCATACCGATTGCAGTGGTGCCTTTCCGGGGAGAAGGGGTCAGTCCTTCTGAAGATATCGGCAAGATTATCGCCGACGATCTGGAGCATAGCGGTCAGTTCTCGCCACTGGCGCCTCAGGATCTGATCTCTCGTCCTGCCAGCGGTGACAATATCAATTATGATGACTGGCGCCGCGTCAGGGCCAATTATCTGGTCGTTGGTCGGGTCGAAGCATCCGGTAATGGCTACAAGATCACTTATGAACTGCATGATGTTGCCGGCCAGCGTCGTGAACTGGGAGAGGTGGTTACCTCAAGTGACGACCAGCTGCGGTCCCGGGCGCATTACATTGCTGATCAGATATTCGAAGAAATCACCGGTATTCGCGGCGCGTTCCAGACACGCATTGCCTATGTGACTGCCAATGGTGTTGATCCCAATATCAGCTATGCCCTGTATGTAGCCGATCAGGATGGCCATCGTCCGCAGCAGATTCTGTCCTCTGATCAGCCGATCCTTTCGCCGGCCTGGTCACCGGATGGTCAGAAGCTTGCGTACGTTTCTTTCGAGTCAGGGCGGCCTGCCATTTATGTCCAGCAGCTTTCAAGCGGGCGTCGTGTCCAGCTCACATCATTCAAGGGCATCAACGGTGCGCCAGCCTGGTCTCCCGATGGTCGCAAGCTTGCCATGTCGCTTTCAAAGGATGGCAATCCCGAAATCTATGTCATGGACATTGCGTCCCGTTCGCTGACCCAGTTGACCAATTCCAGTTCTATCAATACCGAACCGGACTGGAGTACTGATGGGCGCTCGATTCTGTTTACTTCGGATCGTAGTGGGCAGCCGCAGATTTATCAGATGGATGCCACCGGTGGAAATGCAAAACGCATGACCTTTACCGGCAATTACAATGCGGGTGGGCTGTACGGACCTGACAACAAGACCATTTTCCTGACCACTCGAACCGACCGCGGTTTTCAGGTGGCCAAGCAGGATTTGTCATCAGGACGCGTTACCGTATTAACCAATACTTATCAGGATGAAGCGCCGGCAGTTGCGCCCAATGGCACAATGGTGATATATGCCACTCAGCAGGGAGCACATGGTGTGCTTGGTGCTGTTTCGGCAGATGGCAGGGCTTCTTTCGTAATACCTTCACCTAATGGTGAGGTTCGTGAACCTTCCTGGTCGCCGTTTTTGAATTAAACGACTAGAATGAATTTTGTCATTCTTTATAAAAGCAAGGAGATCATCATGCAGTTTTCTTCCTACGCCAAGACTCTGGCGGCCGCGCTCTCTCTGGCTGTTGTTGCTGGTTGTTCCAGTGGCGGTGGCACCCAGGATGGTGACCAGCAGAATAGTGGCATGAACAGCGGTTCTTCTACTCAGGGCATGAGCAGCAGCTCAGGTGCTACTGGTCAGAACACCGGACAGCAGGCACAAATGCCGAGCGAAAACCGCGTCTACTTCGATTTCGATAGCGACAGCATTCGTCCGCAATACGAGTCCATGCTGAATCAGCATGCTCAGTATCTGCAGCGTAATTCCAGCACCAATATCGTACTGGAAGGCCACACTGATCCGCGCGGTACTCGTGAGTACAACCTGGGTCTTGGCGAGCGTCGTGCCAACGCCGTACGCCAGTATCTGACCATCCAGGGCGTGCCTGCTTCGCAGATTGAAGTTGTCAGCTATGGTGAAGAGCGTCCGGCAGCCTCCGGCAACTCTGAGCAGGCCTATTCTCAGGATCGTCGCGTCGTTATCGACTACTGATCCCGGAGTAAGTAATGAAACACAGTCTTGTTCGACTGTGCGGCGCGGGAGCCTTGGTGCTCCCGCTGTCCGTTTGGGCATCCGCACAAACAGAATCCTTTTATAATCAAGCCGCCACAGGTTCCGGCACTGGCACTCTGCAAATCTTTAACCGTTTGCAGAGCCAGGAGCAGGATATCAACCAGTTGCGTGGTCAGATTGAAGAACTTCGTCATCAGCTGGAACAGCAGACAAAGCTGTCGCAACAGCGCTACCTTGACCTTGAAGAGCGCTTGAGTGGTTCTCAGGGCGATAGCGGTGCTTCATCCGATAATAGTGGCAATGCTTCCGGCAGTGGCGACCCGATTACTCAGGCAGCTTCCGGTGGTAGTCAATCCTCCACATCCTCGAGTACATCCGCTTCTTCCAACGATGCTCAGGGTGCATATCAGGCTGCTTTTTCACATGTTCAAAAGCGTGAATTTGATCAAGCCATTTCCGCTTTCGAAGCCTTTAATCGCGACTACCCGCAATCCGGTTTAAATGGAAATGCCTGGTATTGGCTGGGTGAGCTTTATTCTGCCAAATCACAGCTGGACAAGTCTTCGGCTGCTTTTAGCAAGGTCATTAGTGACTACCCGCAAAGCAACAAGGTGCCCGATGCCATGTACAAGCTGGGCCTTGTTTATGCGCGTCAGGGAAAGGGTTCTGAAAGTCAGAACATGCTGAAAAAGGTCATTAGCGAGCATTCAGAGAGTGATGCAGCAGGCCTGGCACGCGAGTTCATGCAGAAAACCAGCGGCTGATATTTCCAGTTCGAATTCGCGGGCACTTCGTCAAAGCCGAAATGCCCGCTGCTTTCCGTCTACCGCCTGTCTCTATTTAGAGATCGCCTGCTTCACGAATTTTCTGCTGTAGCAAGACTTTGCAAAGTGCTTCCGGCGTCTCGAAAAACTGACTCGCAGGCCACTCATCGGGGGCATCTTCCTGTCGAAGATAGCCGTATTTTACGGCAATGGCTGTCATGCCGGCATTGTTGGCTGCCTGAATGTCGCGAAGATGATCACCAATATACCAGCACTTTTCTGGCTCAATACCTAGGCGCCTTGCTGCCTCCAGAAGCGGTGCGGGATCCGGTTTTTTTACGGGGAGATCATCAGCGCATAACAGCACATCGGGTTCTATTTCCAACGCCTTGAGCAAGGGTACTGCGTACTCTCTGGGCTTGTTGGTAATTATTCCCCATGGGCGTTGTGTGCGGCGATAGTGGTCGAGTACTTCCGGAAAGCCAGCAAAAAGGTGGCTCTTCTCGGCAACATTTTGGCCATAGTGCTCAAGCAAAAGCGCTCGTGCTTCATTATGGCCTGCCTCCTGCTTTCCCAGTCCCAGTGCCAGCGTTACCAGGGCGCTTCCGCCATGAGATACTTCCCGTCGAATATCACTGTAAGGCAGCGGTGACAGTCCATGTTCCTGTCTGAGCGCATTGGTTGCCTGAGCCAGATCCGGGGCGGTGTCAACCAGAGTGCCATCCAGGTCAAACAGGATAGCCATCGGGGTATCCTGCTGGCAGATCATGACTGAGACACACGGGTATGCATGAAATAGTTGACGTCCAGATCCTTGCTTGAGAGCCGATAGTGACGGGTGAAGGGGTTGTAGATCATGCCTGTAATGTCACGCACTTCAAGATTGGCCTGTCTTGCCCAGCGTGCGAGCTCGGAAGGCCGAATAAACCGCTGGAAGCTGTGGGTGCCACGTGGCAAAAGGTTCAGGACGTACTCGGCACCCACGATGGCCATCGCCCATGATTTCGGGTTTCGGTTGATCGTCGAAAAGAAGACATGGCCACCGGGTTTGGCCATACGAGCGCAGGCTTTAATAACGCTTCCGGGGTCGGGGACATGCTCCAGCATTTCAAAGCAGACCACGATATCAAAGCTGCCCGGCTGCTGGTCCGCCATATCCTCCGCACTGATGCAGCGATAGTCGACCTCTACACCCGTTTCCTGCTGGTGAAGGCGGGCAACAGACAGCGGCGCTTCGCCCAGATCGATGCCGGTGACTTCTGCGCCGCGATGGGCCATGGCTTCACTGAGGATGCCTCCGCCACAGCCGACATCGATCACACGATGACCGGTAAGGCCTGCACGCTGATCGATATAATCAAGGCGTAAGGGGTTGATATCGTGAAGGGGCTTGCATTCACCTTCACGGTCCCACCAGCGACTGGCAAGATCATCGAATTTGGCAATTTCACCCGGATCAACGTTGGAACGCTGTGTTTCAGTCATCAATGAACTCCTGTAGGGGTAGGGACGGCAACTCTCGCCCTGATATTGATCTGTATTGTATAGAGTCTGTGAGGTTCATGAACCAGTACGGTTTATTGATACCACTCAGTTGTGTGCGCAGGATGACTCACGAAAGCCGACAGGCTCATGGAATGAGCCATAAAATCAAGATGTTGAGATATAATGGCCCTATACACGATGAACAGTGCATCATACCGGAGTGATGCAGTTCGTCGTTGGTGAGTAAATTGATCACGTGCTGCAAGTGAGCATGATCGTGTTGTACTCAAAGCCTTCCTGAATATCAAATCAGTTTTATACCGTTATCTGAAAATTGAAAAGTAATTTAAACGGTTTGGAGTATAAGGCCTGTACAAAAAGAAACATTTTGCCAAAGATATAAGAGTAAAGGTTCGGTATTTTATGTGGTTATAACCCGAATACCCGGTAGTTGTGATTCATTTCGCCTGTTCGGGCAAGATTTTGAATGGCTTATGAATCACGATACGGTCATGGCAAGCACGACTGTGCCATAAGCCTATATATGTTTGATATTCGATAGAAAGGGAAAAGGAATGATTCGTAAAGCAGTATTGCCTGTCGCCGGTTTTGGTACTCGTTGTCTTCCCGCCTCCAAGGCCATTCCCAAGGAGATGATCACCATTGTCGACAAGCCGGTGATTCAGTATGTCGTTCAGGAAGCGGTCAAGGCCGGCATCAAGGAAATTGTTCTGGTCACTCATTCTTCGAAATCAGCCATCGAAAACCATTTCGACAAGCATTTCGAGCTTGAAACCCAGCTTGAAGCAAAGGGCAAGAAAGAGCTTCTTGATGAGCTGCGCAACATTATCCCGGACGACGTCTCCATCATCAGCGTTCGTCAGCCTGAAGCTCTCGGCCTTGGTCACGCCATTCTTTGCGCGCGCCCGGTCATCGGCGACGATGCTCCGTTCGCGGTACTGCTGCCGGACGTTCTGGTCGATGATGAAGGCATGACGCGCAACGATCTGGGTGGCATGATTGATGCCTATGATCAAACGGGCGCCGCTCAGATCATGGTTCAAAATGTACCGGCTGAAGTCGCTTACAAGTACGGCATCGTGGCGCTGGAAGGTGAAACCCCTGAAGCCGGCAAGAGCGAAAAGATCACAGGCATGGTAGAAAAGCCTGAAACCGGTACCGAGCCTTCTACACTGGCTGTTATCGGCCGTTATTTGCTGCCCGGCAGTATCTTTCCGGTACTGGCTGAAACACGTCCCGGTGCAGGTAACGAAATTCAGCTGACTGACGCCATCGATACCTTGCGCAGCAAGCAGGATGTTGCTGCCTATCGTATGGAAGGTGAAACTTTCGACTGCGGTCATCAGCTTGGTTATCTGGAAGCGACACTGTCGTTTGCACGCCGTCATCCCAAGTACGGTGAAGGATTCCGCGAGCTGCTGAAGCGCTATCAAAGCGAGGCATAATCATGCAGGTGGTAGTGCATGGAAGCGAACTGAGTGCAGCAACGGCCGCCGCTGCACTTTCAATGGTAGGCCACCAGGTATACTGGTGGCCGCACCCTGCTCAGCCATGGAATGTCCTGTCCGAGACGGACTGGATCAGAAATGAGCCGGGGCTTTATCACCAGCTCTCTCAGAGCATCGATAACGGGTCGCTCACACTTTGTGAGAGCTCCAAGTCGCTGCCGAGCGCCAGTATCTATTGGCTGGCTGTTTCGTCGGATCAGCGCAACGATGCTGACCATTGGGTCGAGCAGACGCTGGGGCGCGAGCCGCACGACTTCGTACTGGTCAATAACAGTACATTTCCGATCGGTCATACAGAAGTGCTTGAGACACTGCTGCGCAAGGAGCGTCAGGTTGCGGTGGCACTGCCGGATATGCTGGAAGAGGGCCGGGCCCTGGCCACCTTTACGCGTCCCGACAGCTGGATTCTTGGCAGTGAAGATGACTGGGCGACCCGCCAGATTGGCGAGCTTTTAAGAGCCTTCAATCGTCGTGAAAACAGCGTCCGTTTGATGCCGAGACGTGCCGCTGAGCTGACCAAGCTTGCCGTTATCGGCATGCTGGCCACACGTGTCAGCTACATGAATGAATTGGCCAGTCTGGCCGACAGCCTTGAGGTGGATATTGAGCTGGTACGTCAGGCGATGGGATCTGATCGCCGTATCGGCCGCGAATATCTCTACCCCGGGTGTGGTTTTGGCGGCCCCAGCTTTGCTCGCAATCTTTATCGCCTGTCGACCATTCGGGCTCGCGAAGGCCAGCCCAACGGGCTGATTGAGCAGGTTGTACAGGTCAACGAGCAAAAGCAGGAAGAGCTCTTTCGCAAGCTCTGGCAGTATTACGATGGTAATCTGGAAGGGCGTACGGTGGCGATCTGGGGGGCAGCCTTCAAGCCTGGCACTGCTAGGATCGCGCATGCACCGGTCCTTCGCCTGCTGGATGCGCTCTGGGCGCAGGGCGTGCACGTCAGACTTCACGACCCCGCAGCATTGCCGGCCATCGAGCACTACTACGGCCAGCATCCTCTTTTGACGCTTGCAGGGACTGCGCAGTCGGCCTGTGAAAACGTGGATGCCCTGTTGTTGGTCACGGAGTGGAAGGAGTACTGGAATCCGGACTGGCGTCGTCTATCGACTTTGATGACAACGCCTCTGATTCTGGACGGTCGTAACATTTACGACCCCGGTTTCGTGGCGCAGCACGGCTTCTGCTATCGCGGCATCGGGCGGAGTGCCAATCCGCAGGAGAGAGCAACAGACGACGATCGCTGAGGCTCTCGGGCGGGCTGGTCACGATGGCTATTCGGCCATATCGTGACAGCCCGTTTTTTTAACGACACCAATCTGATGTCTCAGGCGTGTAGCCGATTGCGCCTGCCTTCTGCAGTCGCTACGGCATCCTCAAGACACTGTTCCACAAAGGGCCAGTTGATAATATCCCAGAGTTTTTGAAGATATTTGCGTCGATCGTTTCCGTAGTCGGCGTACCAGGCATGCTCCCAAACGTCAACGGTCAGCAGAGGAATGAAGCCCCTGAGCAGGGGTGAGCCTGCATCGGCGGCATTATGGATGTCCAGTCGACCCTGTGGTGTGTATACCAGCCATGTCCAGCCGCCCATGAAGTGCGCCATGGCACTGGCCACGAAAGCTTCCTGAAACGCTTCCAGACTTCCCCAGCGTGCTGCCAACGCCACCGTGATGGCTTGTCCGGGCGGATGATACCAGGGCGTCAGGCACTGCCAGAGAAAGGTATGGTTCCATGCCTGGCAGGCACAGGCCTGAGCCTCTCCGCGGCCGGTTCCCATGATGTGTTCGAGCGAGCGTGTCGTGGATTCATCATCTTCGAGCAGAGTGTTCAGACGCTTTAGATAACCTGCATGAACCCCCTCGTGGTGCATACGTAGATTGTGTTCTGAAATCACGGGCGCCAATGCATCTGTCGCATAGGGCAGGGAGGGCAGTTCAAGGGGCATGATCAACGTTCCATTCTGGCCAGGGAGCCCCTGGTATTGCTGTTCGTACCTGTATGCTCAATCGCCTGTACTGGCTTTTAACAGGCCATGCATCGTAGCATGCATGCAGTTTCATGACCTGGCTGAAAAGGTCAGGTTATATTTCCGATTGCTACATTTTTCGAGACTTTCATGCCGCCAAAAGATCATGAAGAGCCCGTTATAGGCGCTGATCGCAACGCTGCGTATTCAACCCGTACAGAATCTCGGTCTTCCGGCGCCCATCGTGGCCCACGCAGACCGACACTCTGGCCCCTTTATCTGCTTGTGCTGCTGCTTGCTGCAGCCGTTACGGCCATGGGCGTACAGTATTATCAGGACCGCCAGCGCTGGTCTGAAAGGGTGACAGCATTGACTGACAAGGCAGAGGAGGTGGCTGCCAATCGCCAGGAAATGTCGACCAATCTTGATCACATTCTTGATGGCGTTCGAAGCGAACAGCAAAGCCAGCGCATGCAGCTTGAGACCCTTCAACAACGTCTTGAAAGGCAGGCGAGCGATGATAAGCAAAAGGGTCGCCTTGACCAGCTGGAGAAGGCTGATGCCCTGCGACAGCAAACGTTTGCATCATTACAACAGTCGCTGGATTCGCTTGATGCGGTTATCGAAGGTCTTAAAAGCACTTATGATGCACGATTCAAGGATGTAGATAATACTAACGCTGAGCAATCGGACCGGTTGCAGATCATGGAAGGCAATCTTCAACAGTTGAAGACGCTGGCTGACAGCGTGTCTGAACAGGAAAAGACACTGTCCTCGATCAAGGCGCGTGTCGATGAGCTGGCAACGCAGACCGAGCGGCTTCAGCAGAGTCAGACCAGTCTGCACGCCGCCCAGGAGTCGATTCAGGATCTTCTGAATCCGTGAAGGATGCCCCCAGCCCCGTAGGCATACGGTGTGATTCATATCATCAAGGAAGATCCTGAACGTTATGCGATGCTCTTTTCGTAACCGCATGATCGCCGGTACATCTACCCGCAGGTTGCTGTTGTTGGCCCTGCTGATGACCGGTATTTGTCAGTCATCGGCCGTGTTTGCCATTGATGCCGATGTAAAGGGGGTGCGTAGTGAGCTGGCCACCAATATTCGCAACTATCTTCAGTCCCTCAATATCCCTGAAAACGCTGACACGCAAAGCTATAGCGCTGAGGTGACACAAAAGACCAGAGATGCTCTGAGACCCTTTGGCTATTACGAACCCGATGTCTCGGTCAGCTTTCGAGACCGTGAGCACGTGACGGTCAAGGTTGATCATGGTGAACCCGTGCGTGTTCGTTCAGTCGTGGTTCGCATCGAAGGTGAGGCAAGGGATGACGAACCTTTCCAGCAGGCGCTTCAGGCCAATCCGCTGGAAGACATGGAAGGCAAACGGCTCCTTCACACCCCGTATGAAACGCTCAAGTCCCGTCTGACCGCCCTGGCCCTTGAGCGGGGCTATTTCGATGCCCGTTACCAACAAAGCCGCATCGAGGTTCATCCCTGGGAGCATGCTGCCTACATATCGCTGATCTTTGAAAGCGGAGAGCGCTACCGCTTCGGCGATATCTTCGTTACCGGCAGCCAGATTCGTGAAGAGCGCCTGCGCAAAATGGCGCCCTTTGATCCCAATGATCGATATCTGGCCACGGATGTCGCCCGCTACAGTCAGCGCCTTGGCGACTCGGGCTGGTTTCGAAGCATCAGCGTTCGGCCTCGACTCGACGAGCGCTCAGGTCAAAGTGCGCCAACCAGGGTGACGTCATCATCGGATGCGGTGATAGAAGGCCCCGAAGGCAAGCGTCAAAATTTCCAGGATGCTGTCAGGACGCAGAAAAAGCCGCAACGAGCGACTGTGCCTATCGATGTCAACGTCACCCCGGAAGACCGACACAAGTTCGAAACCGGTATTGGTTATTCAACGGATGTGGGGCCACGAATCAATTTTGGCTGGGAGATGCCGTGGCTCAATGATCGCGGAGATAGCCTTAACAATGATCTGGTGCTGTCAGGGCCGGAGCAAACCCTGACGGGCGAGTACAATATACCGCTGGCCAATCCTGCGCGTGATAACTATTACATGCGCTACGGCTTTAAAAATACCGATCGAACTGAAAGTGATACCCGCAGCTTTGAAAGTTCGGTGTCTCTGGGACGAGAGTGGCGTTTTGAAAATGACTGGATTCAAAATGCTTATGTACGTACCACCTATGAAGACTTCACCCAGGGGGATGAAGAGGACAAGGTGTTGTTGTTCATTCCCGGCATGAGCTGGTCGCGCACGCGCACGGACGACACCCGGTTTCCCATGTGGGGGGATCGACAGGACATTCTGGTAGAAGGCTCCAGTGATATCTGGGGATCGGATGCCAACTTTTTGCGTACGCGCCTCGATAGTCAGTGGATCCGTAGCCTTGGCGAGAACAATCGGTTTGTAGGACGCGCCACGGTCGGGGCCACCAGCACAAGTGATTTCAGTCAGGTGCCGCCTTCGCTGCGTTTCTTCACTGGTGGCGACAGCAGCGTGCGTGGCTATGAATACGAAACCATTGCCCCTGAAAACAGCGACGGCGACCTGCTGGGGGGCAAACATCTTCTGGTTGGCTCATTGGAATACCAGCGTCAGGTGGCCAAAAACTGGTGGGGTGCCACCTTCGTGGATGCTGGTAATGCCTTCAATGAGTGGTGGCCGAATGAACTCAAGAAAAGCGCAGGCGTAGGCGTGCGATGGATTTCACCCGTTGGGCCGGTTCGCATGGATATCGCCCATCCCTTTGATAGTGAGGAGGACTCTTGGCGTCTGCACTTCGGCATCGGCCCGGAATTTTGATGTTGCTGCCCCGCGCTATTCTCTGGGTAGTCGTCACGCTCATTGCGCTTGTGCTCCTTTTGGCAGGGGTTGCCCTGTCACCATGGGGCACCGCCAAGCTGCTTGAGCAGGCGCAGTCGCGTGGCTTTTTGACCTATCAGCACGCGGAGGGAGCGCTGCTGGATGACTTCACCATCCAGGGGCTTCATCTGGAGTTGCCCACGCTTTGGCTCAACGTTGACCGGTTTGCACTGCACTGGGGCAGCGATTGCCTGCTGCGCGGTCGGTTGTGCATGGATCAGCTTCAGGTCAGCGGCGTGGACGCCGTGTTGCGCAGTGGCAACACGCCTGCACCCGAAGCCACTGATGATGGCTCACCCATGAGCCGTATCAGCACGCCGTTGCCTATAGAGTTGCGCGACCTGCGGCTGGACGACATCAATCTACGCCTGGCCGATGGTACCCGTGTCGAGCTGGGTCACTTTCACAGCAGCGCGGTGTTTGAAGGCAGTCATCTCACTCTGGGCGAGACGCGACTGGAAGATACCCGTGTGGTGCTTGCCTCCTCTCCGGGGCTTGATCAGCCAGACCTTCTCGATACAAGTGTCGATGTTCGCACGGCCCGGCGAGTCGCTTACCCGTACATGATAACGGCACCTGCCATTGCCGTTGCCGAGGCGGTTGCTGCATCGGCGCCACCGGTATTGATCGATAACGACATCAATTCTGCGTTGTCTGCCAGTGCTGTTGATGGCGCCTTGAAAGTGGCCAATCCCGAGCCACCTACCGTACTGGAAACGCTCGCCGAGCTTGGACAAAAGCCATTGGCCAACCCACTGGCCGGCATGATCGGCCAGACGGACGAGCAGGGGCGCATCGTCATGCCCGACGTTACGCTGCCACTCGATATTGACGCCGAAGATGTCGCCATCAACCGTTTGAGGCTTGATGGAGAAAACCCAGTGGTCGTGCATCAGCTGGCGCTGGCTGTGAAAACAAGGGATTCAGACGTTGAGCTCCAGCAGCTGACGCTTGATTCTTCCGTGGCGCGCCTGTCCATGAAAGCGAAAGCCACACTCAGTGGTGACTATCCGCTGACTCTATCGATGAGTGCAGATACACTGCAGGCGCCGATCCAGGGCGAGCATGTTGAGGTTGACGCACATGGATCACTGGCTGATTTAAATCTTGCCATTAACACTTCAGGGCCCATTGTGGCCGCCCTGAATGCCCAGGCTGATGTTCTGGCGCCGGAGTTGCCATTCAGTTTTGGGCTTTCGAGTCCACAGGTGCAATGGCCGCTCAAGGCCTCATCCAACGTGCAGCCCTGGGTTGTTCGTGACATCAGCATTGACGCCGAAGGCTCGCTAAAGGGTTATCAGTTGGCGGTGGACAGCCATGTCGAAGGGCCGAATATCGCACCCCTGGATATTCGCCTGAAAGGTGATGGTGACATCACCCATTTCAGCTGGGCACCGCTGACTGTCACCACCGGCGATGGAAAGCTTGAAGCCAGAGGAACAGCCACATGGTCGCCGTCACTGGATGTCGCGACCTCAATGAGCGTTAACAACCTGGCGCTGGAGAACCTCACCAATGCAGTGACCGGCCGCCTCAATGGCACTCTGCGCGCCGGCTTCAAGCAGCAGGGGGAGCAATGGCAGGTTGATGTCCCTGAACTTGATATCAACGGCACGCTCCAGAAGCGGGCGCTTTCCCTGCAGGGCAGGCTGAACGGCAATAGCGATATGCAGTGGCATATTGATCAGCTGGATTTACGCCAGGGCAATAACCGGATATCGGCTACTGGAGATATCAACGAGGCGCTGTCACTCGATGCCGATATCTCGGCTCCAACACTGGGAACAATTCTCCCGGCGCTTGGTGGTAGCGTTAATGGTCAGATTCGGCTTCGCGGCACGCTGAACAACCCGAATGGCAATGTTGATCTTCATGGCCAAGGGGTTCGCTACCAGGACAATCGTATCGGCTCACTTCAGTTGACGGCCAGGGCAGAGGGGCTCGATAACCCGAGCTTTGATGTTGATCTTGATGCCCGTGACATCAGTGCTGCCAACCAGCGTATTCGCCAGGTTACCACCGCCTTGAAGGGCACCCTGAAGCAGCATCGACTCACGCTTGATGTCGCCGGCGGAGACGGTCTACCCGTCAGTCGGGTGAGCATGGCGCTTGAGGGCAATTTTGATCAGGCTGCACAGCGCTACGCTGGCACCATCACCCCGTTGGAAGTCAGCGCGCCTCAGGGCGGGGATATCGCCCTTGATGGCCCGCTAAGATTTACGGCGCTGTTGAAGCAGTCGAGCGTGACCGCTTCGCCGTTTTGTCTTTCCAGGCGTCAGGGCGGTCGGCTGTGTTCGGTTGACACGCTCCAGGCGAGTGCCGACACCGGACGCGCGGCACTGCGCCTATCCGATATCGATCTGTCACTGGCCAACGAATACCTTCCGCCTCAATGGCGTCTTGCCGGTGGGCTGGAAGGTGACATCAATGCTCGTTGGTCACAGGCAGGGCGCCGATGGAATGTTGCAACCGATCTGCAAAGCGAGGTTGATGTGCGCGGGCGGAATGCCCAGGACCAGCCCTTTACACTGCCGCATCTGGGCATTCGCGTAAACGCCGAGGCCACGCCTGACCGAGCTCAGGCCCAGCTGAGCATGAATCTGCGCGACGCCGGTAGTCTTCGTCTTGATGCGGACGTGGGTGACCCACTGGGCCGTCGAACGCTATCAGGCCGACTGGTCGCCAACGGTGTGACGTTGTCTCCCTATACGCCGCTGGTCGCGGCGCTTGATAACCTGGCCGGTCAGCTCAATGGCGATGTCTCGCTTTCAGGCACGCTGGTAGAGCCGCGTCTTGATGGCAACATGGTGCTCAGTGATGTTCGTGCCAGTGGCGTTCAATTGCCGGTGAGCCTCGACGATGCGCGCATGGCGATGGCATTTCAGGGAGACCGAGGCACGCTGGATGGCTATCTGCAGGTCGGTGATGCCCGTTGGGGGCTTAACGGCAATGCCAACTGGCCAACCACCGAGAACTGGCAGGCCAATATGGAGCTCGATGGTGCGAACTCGCCACTCGAAATCCGCATGCCGGAGTTCGGTCGCCTGCGCGTTGCCCCCGATATCAAAGTGGCCGCCAATCCGCAGCGTCTGGACATCAATGGGGATGTGCGTATCCCCTGGGCACGCCTCGAAATTGGTCAGATTCCGCCATCGGCCGTCAAACCTTCTTCCGATGAAGTCATTCTTACGCGTGAAGAATATGAATCCCGCCAGCAAAGGCAGGCGAAGCTCGAGGCAAGCAATGACATGGAACGCCAGCTGGCCTGGGCCAATACTCAGGATCTTGAGGCGGCCGGTATGGAGGTCAATGTTGGCGTCAATATTATTGTGGGCAACGATGTGCAGCTCGAAGCCTATGGGCTCAATGCCAATGTTCAGGGCCGCCTTAATGTGCGCCAGAGCGCCAATCAACTTCAGCTGTTCGGCGATGTCGCGCTCAAGGATGGTCGCTTTCAGGCCTTTGGTCAGGACTTGATTATCCGTCGTGGCCAGGTCCTTTTCAGCGGCCCGCCCGGGCAGCCTTACCTCAACATCGATGCGATTCGAAATCCTGACAGTACGGCAGATAACGTTATTGCCGGTCTGCAGGTCACCGGTCCCGCTGACCAGCCGGAGTTGAGTGTTTTCTCCGAGCCTGCCATGAACGAGTCACGTGCGCTGTCGTATCTGCTACGCGGCCGCGCTCCGGATGCCAACGGCGATAGCGATGGCATGCTGACTTCGGCGCTGATCGGGTTGTCGCTGTCACGAAGTGGCAAGGCCATCGGCCAGCTGGGTGAGAGCTTTGGTATCGAAGATCTGTCGCTGGACACGGCCGGGAGCGGCGATGACAGTCAGGTGGTGGTCAGTGGTTACCTCTTTGACGATTTCCAGGTCAGTTATGGGGTAGGCCTGTTTTCCTCGATCGCAGAGCTGACCCTACGTTATCGGTTGATCCAGAATCTGTATCTGCAGGCTGTATCGGGTGCCAATCAGGCCGTGGATCTGATTTATACCTTCAGTCTGGGACGCACGCCGGAAAGACCGTACTAACAGTGAGGGCTGAGGAGGGCTTGTGTTTTGCCGCCTCAGCCCCGATAACCTGTAGCCTGTTAACGTTTATCCAGTTTCGAAGCGCATCCGTTTCGAGACCCGTTGAGGAGGCACCATGTTCGGATACGACAGAACGCGTATGCCCAGTGCAGAGGAAGCACTGACAGGTCGTGACACGCCCATGAGCATCAGTGGTGTTCATCACGTTAACGACCGTGATATTTCATCATTACCCCCCGAAGGTTTCGAAGACATCGTTCTGGGTCTGGGCTGCTTCTGGGGCGCCGAGCGCCTTTTCTGGCAACTGCCGGGTGTTTGGGTGACGGCGGTCGGTTACGCCGGCGGGTATACTCCCAACCCGACGTATGATGAGGTCTGCACTGGTAAAACCGGTCATGCCGAGGTTGTGAGGGTAGTGTTCAATCCGTCAGAGATCAGCCTGGCCGAGCTGCTCAAGGTATTCTGGGAAGCGCATGATCCGACGCAGGGGATGCGTCAGGGCAATGATATCGGCAACGAATATCGCTCCATGATTCTGGTGCGCAATGAGAAGCAGCGTGAGATAGCACGCAAAAGTCTCGAGGAGTATGAGCAGGCACTGAAGAAGGGCGGCAAGGGTGCAATTACCACCGGGATCGACGATCTCAACGCCTTTTACTACGCCGAGGAATACCACCAACAGTATCTGAGCAAGAATCCCATGGGGTACTGCGGCCTCAAGGGCACCGGCGTCAGCTGCCCGATCTAGGACCTTGTTCTTCAAATCTTTCGGGGCGTCTCAGTCCAGTGGCTGATTGCGCCCCAGCGGTCGGGTCTGCAGTTGTCGACCGGGAACACTACGCCAGCTTTCAAGCTGCTGTGCCACACGTCTGGCAAGCCACGGTCGCAGCAGTCCCTGCCGATACTCTACAAAACCGACATGCCCCCCATGTTCGGCCATTTCGATACGTACACTTCTTGATGGCACCGGTAGGCGATCCAGCAGGTTTTTGGGCATCAATGGATCGTCGGCGGCATGCAGTATGAGCGTCGGCAGCTCGATGCGATGCAGCATGAGACCGGAAGACGCCCGCTGATAATAGTCCGTCGCGGACCCGAATCCGTGCAGGGGCGCGGTAATTTCATTATCAAAGGCCCAGAAGGTATCAAGCTCCTTGAGCTGCTGTCGGCTGATCCCGCTCATGCGGCCATCTTCCACATGTCGCATGATCTTGTGTTTCATGGACTTCAGAATGTGGCGCTGGTAGTGGCGCGCAAATCCGATATTGATGGCATCCGACGAGGCCGCCAGATCCAGCGGTGGACTGATGGCAATAGCGCCTGCCAGATCCAGCCCGTCGCCGCCCTGTTCTGCAGCCAGCTTGAGTAATACGTTGGCGCCCAGCGATACACCAACAGCGACTTTAAGTGCATTGGGATAACGACGGGTCAGTTGCGAGAGCATCCAGTAGGCATCGGCAGTTTCCCCGGCGTGATAGCTTCGCAGGCAACGGTTGGGGACACGGCCACACCCACGAAAATGCATTAGCACGGCACGCCAGCCCAAACGGGCCACCGTGCGCATCAGCATGCGGGCATACGGAGAGTCGATCGATCCCTCCAAGCCGTGAAACAGTACCATGATGGGAGCGCGGGCATCAGAAGGAGAAGGCTGAGCCCAGCTGAGCTCCACGATATCGTTGTCGGGGAGCGTCAGAAGTTCAGTTTCAACATGCAACTTGCTGCGAGGCAAAAGCAGGGGCAGCAGGGTCTGAATATGGGGATTGGTCAGCCCGCGCGGCGCGCGAAAACCGGCCTTATGGGTCATGCCCGACATGTTGACTCTTTCTGCCTTCAAAACGGTGAAGGTCTGTTATCACCGAGAGCAGAGAGCAGGTCAAGCGTTGTTGTGTTTATTGATGTGACGCCTGTCGGGCAGATCCGGAGAGGTTCGACGTGTCAGCAGGAGAGCCGGAAGGCTTCTGCCTCATCAGAGGTGGTTACTGTACAACTCAGATCATTGACCAGGCCGTTTTTCAGGCTGTAGCACCAACCATGTACCTTGACCTCCTGATTTCGTTCCCATGCACGCTGCAGAATCTTGGTCTGACATAGGTTGGAAACCTGCGCTCTGACATTAAGCTCGCACATGCGATCAACCTGCTCATCAAGTGACAGGTCTGCCAAGCTTTCCTGATGCTGATGATAAAGATTGCGAACGGTATTGAGCCAGTAATCGACAATGCCGTTGTCTCCACCGGTAACAGCAGCGCGGACGCCCCCGCAGCCATAGTGGCCCACGATCATGATGTGTTTAACCTTCAATACATCCACTGCGTATTGAATGACGGAAAGGGCATTCATGTCATTGTGGTGCAGCACGTTGGCCACATTGCGATGAACAAACACCTCACCTGGTGGAAGGTTGATGATCTGATTGGCCGGCACCCGGCTATCAGAGCAGCCTATCCACAAAAAATCGGGGTTTTGTTGATCGGAAAGCCGGTTGAAAAAGTCGGGATCACTTTCAACCATCTGATCGGCCCAGAGCCGGTTTTGCTCGAGCAGCTGCGAAATATCCTGACAATCCTTGTGATCACACATCGTTTTTTACGGCCTTTTCAATGAACAACATAGAGAATGGTAAACACGCCAGGACGGCTATGGCGCACACTCATGTGATAGCATCATGACCCATTATTCCCAAGGCAGGATTCCAACGGAAGCGCCTTCGTTTCAAATATTTTTCAGCTGGAGCAATCAACGTGTCGCAATATGATGTCGATCTTTTTGTCATCGGTGCAGGATCAGGTGGCGTCAGGGCTGCTCGCACCGCAGCCGGCAAGGGCGTCCGGGTAGCCATCGCCGAGGATCGATACCTGGGGGGCACCTGTGTCAACGTCGGTTGCGTTCCTAAAAAGCTCTATTCCTATGCCGCCCACTTTCATGATGCCTTTGAAGATAGCCAGGGGTTCGGCTGGCACTTCGATAGCGCCCCACGCTTTGAATGGTCAAAGCTTAGAGACAACAAGAAGACGGAAATCTCGCGTCTTAATGGTATTTACGAAAAGCTTTTGACCAATTCGGGAGTTGAATTGGTTCAGGGGCGTGCCGAGATCGTTGATGATCACACGGTGGCGATCAATGGGCGCCATGTCAGTGCTGAAAAAATTCTGATCGCTACTGGCGGTACACCCTGGATGCCCGAATTTGAAGGGCGTGAGCATGTACTGTCTTCCGATCAGATTTTTGACCTGCCTGCGTTCCCCAAACGATTTCTCGTCATGGGCGGTGGTTATATTGCCGTCGAATTTGCCAGTATCTTCAACGGGCTGGGTGCAGAAACCCACTTGGCTTATAGAGGCCCGCTGTTCCTGCGCGGGTTTGATAATGAACTGCGTGATTTCATCCGTGATGAAATGTTGAAAAAGGGCGTGAACCTGCATTTCGAGTCCACCATCAACCGTGTTGAAAAGCGTGGTGATGTTTATGATGTGGAGCTTAGCAATGGCGAAACGCTGGAAGTGGATGCCATTCTTGGTGCAACCGGGCGACGTCCACGCTTTGAAGGGCTGGGACTTGAGAATGTTGATGTCGAGCGTGAGTTCGACGGCAAGCTGAAAATCGATGATCGTTATCAGACTTCCGTTCCGTCGATTCTGGCGCTTGGCGATATTATCGAAGGACCGGAGCTGACGCCCGTGGCGCTAGAGGAAGCGATGCGCCTGGTTGAGCTTCATTATGGCAGCGGCAGTGCTGAACCCATCGATTACGATAGTGTAGCCACTGCCGTGTTCTGTCATCCCAACATGGGCACTGTGGGTCTGACCGAAGAGCAGGCCAGGGAAAAACACGACAGCATCCGGGTCTACACCACGAACTTCAAACCCATGCGTCACACGCTTTCGGGCAGCGATGAGCGTTGCCTGATGAAGCTGGTTGTCGATGACAGCACCGATCGTGTGCTGGGTGCTCATATGGTAGGTGAGGAAGCCGGTGAGCTGATCCAGGGGCTGGCCATCGCAGTACGTGCCCGACTCACCAAGCGTGACTTTGATGCCACCATTGGCGTGCATCCCACCAGTGCCGAGGAATTTGTCACGCTACGCAGTGTCACCAGAACGTAATGAATCAACGAGTATCATGTCTATAAAAGCCGCCTGCAGGCGGCTTTTTCTTGTCTATAGTTAACTTAGTCAACATCAGGGACCGATACCGGGACACAGGGGGTGCTTTTTTTCACATAAAGTCGATTTATGGAATTATCTTTCATTCATAATGAATCGATTTGATGGTTCTATAAGTTATTGTTATTATGTGTGCCTAATTCGCCAATTGCGAAATATCCATGATACCAACCAATCAAACAACGACGGCTGCAAGCGACATCTCTCATCCCGATCTGGCAGAAATGATCATTGAAGGGGATCCACCCATATTTATCCGTCCACCCGGCACGGATGATGGCTGGGGCATCTACGAACTGATCAAGGCCTGTCCACCACTGGACGTCAATTCCGCCTATGCCTATTTGCTGCTTGCAACGCAGTTTCGCGATCGCTGTGCCGTAGCCACGCTGGGTGACGGTGAAATCGTTGGTTTTGTCTCGGGATACGTCAAAACCAATGCACCGGATACTTTCTTTTTGTGGCAGGTCGCGGTAGGCGAAAAGGCCAGAGGGACAGGACTTGCCCGCAAGCTGGTAGAAACCGTGCTGAGTCGGGAACACCAGTCTGGCGTACGCCACCTTGAAACCACCATTACGCCGGACAATGAAGCGTCATGGGGGCTTTTCAGGCGTCTGGCCCAGCGCTGGCAGGCGCCGCTGAACAGTCGCGAATATTTTTCTGAAGAACAACTTGGCGGAGAGCACGACCCGGAAAACCTGGTGCGGATAGGACCCTTTGATCCGCAACAGATCCAATCATGAGCATCTGAACTTTATACCCAACCACAATTGATACGGGGGAGTGTTATTAATGGACACGCAGTATTTCGAACAAATGGAATCCGAGGTTCGCACTTATTCCCGCTCTTTTCCGATCATTTTTGATCGCGCCCGGGGCGCTCATCTTTGGAGCACTGACGGCACTGAATATATTGATTTTCTCGCCGGCGCCGGAACACTGAACTACGGGCACAATAACCCGGTACTCAAAAAGGCACTGATGGAATACATCGAGCGCGATGGCATCGTGCATGGGCTCGATTTCTGGACTCAGGGCAAGCAGGACTTCTACCAGACGCTTGAAGAGCTGATCCTCAAGCCTCGTGGTCTGGACTACAAGATTCAACTTCCCGGGCCGACCGGTACCAATGCCGTTGAAGCCGCGATCCGTCTGGCACGTCGTATCACCGGGCGTTCCAATATTCTGACCTTCACCAACGGTTTTCACGGTGTCACCATGGGGGCACTGGCCACCACAGGTAACGCCAAATTCCGCGATGCGCTGGGCGTGCCGGCCATCGGCGCGCAGTTCATGCCTTACGATGGCTATATGGGCGAGGGCGTCGACACGCTCGATTACGTTGAGAAGGCGCTGGATGACAAGTCCAGTGGTCTCGACCGCCCGGCAGCGGCCATCGTCGAGCTGGTGCAGGGCGAGGGCGGTATCAATGCGGCATCCATTGAATGGATCAAGCGGCTGGCCGATATCTGCAAGCAGCGCGATATCCTATTGATTGTCGATGATATTCAGGCTGGCTGTGGCCGTACGGGTAAATTCTTCAGCTTTGAGCACGCGGGCATCAAGCCTGACATGGTGACCAACTCCAAGTCGCTGTCCGGCTATGGCTTGCCCTTCGCCATGCTGATGATGCGCCGAGACCTCGATAAATGGACGCCCGGACAGTACAACGGCACCTTCCGCGGCCATACGCTGGCGATGGTGACGGCGACCGAAACGCTTCGTCATTACTGGAAGGACAACACCTTTGAAAAGGAAGTCCAGCGCAAGGGTGAGGTCATCCGCGAACGTTTTGAAATGCTGGCCAGGCTTCTCAGCGATGCCGGCCATCCAGCTCGTGAGCGTGGGCGCGGGATGATGCGTGGTATCGATGTCGGCACCGGTGAGCTGGCTGATGAGATTACTCATGGAGCCTTCCAGCGTGGACTTGTGATCGAAACCAGTGGTCAGGCCGGTGAAGTCGTCAAGTGTCTTTGCCCGCTGACCATCACGGATGACGAGCTCGAGCAGGGCCTGACCATCCTTGAAAGAAGTATTCGAAGCCTCATTAAGTAACTCTTGAGCTCTGGCGGGCGCGGAGCGCCCGCACCAATAATGATTTCTTTATTGTGACCAGAAAAGGCAGCCAGACCGATGATCGTTCGTAACCTTGAAGAGTGCCGCAAGACCGACCGCTTTGTTGAAGCCGAAAATGGCAACTGGGACAGCACCCGTCTGATGCTGGCCGAGGATAATTGTGGTTTCTCCTTTAACATCACCCGTATTTACCCGGGTACAGAAACCCATATTCACTACAAGAACCACATCGAAGCCGTCTTTTGCTATGAAGGCGAAGGTGAGGTGGAAACCATCGCTGATGGCAAAAAGCACACCATCAAGGCCGGTGACATGTATCTGCTGGACAAGCACGACGAGCACTGGTTGCGTGGCAAGGAAAAGGGCATGACGGTAGCCTGCGTATTCAATCCACCGCTGACCGGTCGAGAAATACACCGCGAGGATGGCTCCTACGCGCCAGCGGACGACTAAGCTTCCATGTAAATTGAACGCAAGTCGAAAAAAGCCTGCTCAATTGAGCAGGCTTTTTTCAGGTCTGACGAAAAAGGACAAGGCAAATCCTGCTCGGCGCCAATCAGTTGGCCGAGTCGTGAGGGCTGACCGGCATGTCGGAGGTCTCGACGCGCCGTTGACCTGATGAAGGCTCGCTGTCATCAGACTGACTGGAAGCCGGCGCTGCAGTGGCATCCATTGATGCAGACGGCGTTTCTGAGGTTTCAGGGAGGTCACTATTCGTTGCAGGTGCAGGCTGCGAAGCGCCATCAATTTCGTCTTCGCCAGCAGACGTGTCTTCCATGGTTTCGGCAGTATTACTGCGATAGTGACGCTGATAGACGATCTGGTACTGATTGTTATCGCAGTGCCCAACGATTTGTCCTTCAGCCTGATCGGCATCGGCTGTTGGAATGACCTGAAGTGAATAGCCCATGGGTTCGACGCCGTTGGACTCAATGTTCTGAGCAATTCGGTCGCGAACATCCTGACAGGCACCAAAGGCAAGTGTAGGCAGACAGAGTGCCGTTAGTGTCAGTGCTGCAAGTGTCGAGCGGTTTGCCAGCGAGCGTGAATACTTCATTTGGCGATCTCCTGAAAGCAATACGGCATCATTATGCGATGCGGTGAATATAAACCATTATGACAATGGCCATATGCGGATGTACTGACTGTGCACAAGGACTTCGCATAATATATATTATGTTAAATTACATATTTCGGTAATGCCCTGAGTCAGCCCTGACGATCTACCTGATGTTTCTGAAGGTCATTTTGGATCGTCAAGATGCGAGCCCTGCTCGATGACGTTACCATAGACCCATATTTCACATGCTGTCCTGCGCTTTCAATGATGAGAACATTCAATGCCTGATGTATCCAGCCTGCTGCGCATGGCCGAAGAACGATGTCATGACAACGATGTGCGATTCACCCCCATTCGCCGTCGCGTCTTTGAGATCATCAGCACGCATTCCAGTGGCCTCAAGGCTTATGAGCTTCTTGATCTGCTTTCCAATGAGCATGCTTCGGCGCGTCCGCCCACCGTGTATCGCGCCCTGGATTTTCTTCTGGAACAGGGGCTGGTGCATCGTATCGAATCGCTTAATGCCTATGTCGCCTGCCCCTGTCCTGATCATGCCCGTGGTTTTCAGCTAATGATCTGTCGGCACTGCGGTCTTGTTGAAGAAATGCATGACCATGACACCATGCATCGGCTGGAGAAGACGGCCGCAGGTCATGGTTTTCTCATTGAGCGCCAGACCATCGAGCTGTCCGGCGTTTGTCAAAAGTGTCAGTTGTCACGCTGAACGCTGATCGAGAGTGGTCCGATTTTTATCGTGACTTTCGTTTTACTCAATCATACAGGTCCCATGCCATGTTCGATCTGCTGATCGTTAATGCCCGCGTCGTCAATGAAGGTACCATTCGAGAACTGGATGTCGGCATTCTTGATGGACGCATCAATGCCATTGCGCCTTCCCTGTCTCATGATGCCAAAAAGATCATCGATGCACGCGGGCGACATCTGCTTCCCGGCATGATCGATGATCAGGTGCATTTTCGTGAGCCCGGCCTGACACAGAAGGCAGATATGGCGACTGAATCTGCAGCGGCAGTCGCCGGTGGCATCACGACCTATATGGAAATGCCCAACGTCAAGCCGCCCACGCTGGACAGTCAGGCACTGGAAGCCAAGTACGCGCTGGCACGCGGCCGGTCGCATGCCAACTATGCCTTTTATCATGGCGCCAGCAACGACAACCTTGAAGCCATCAAGGCGCTTGATCCAGCCACTACCTGTGGCATCAAGATTTTCATGGGGGCCTCGACCGGCAACATGCTGGTTGATGCCCCGCAAACGTTGGAAGATATCTTCGCCAGCGCAAAAATTCCGGTCATCACGCACTGTGAAGACACTCCCATGATCCAGGAAAGTGAGCGCCAGGCGCGTGAGCGTTTCGGAGAACAGGTGCCCTTTTCACTGCACGGTGAAATTCGCTCGCGCGAGGCCTGCTACAAGAGCTCCAGTATGGCGATCGATCTGGCGCGCAAGCATGGCACGCGCCTGCACGTGCTGCATTTGACCACGGCCGAAGAAATGGCCCTTTTTGAGCCCGGTCCGGTGGATGGCAAGCTGATCACGGCTGAGGCCTGTGTCCACCATTTATGGTTCTGTGACGAGGACTACGAGCGTCTGGGTTCGTGGATCAAGTGTAATCCGGCCATCAAGACTGCCGCCGACCGCCAGGCCATTCGCGACGCCGTCAATGATGGCCGAATCGATATTGTGGCCACTGACCATGCGCCGCATACACTGGAAGAGAAAAACAACAGCTATTTCAGCGCGCCTTCCGGCATGCCGCTGGTGCAACATGCCCTCTCCTCCCTGCTTGACCAGGTCAATGCCGGTCATTTCGAACTGACCACCATCGTCGAGAAAACCAGCCATAACGTGGCCCGGCGTTTTGAGCTGGCCGATCGCGGCTTCATTCGCGAAGGCTATATGGCAGATCTCGTGCTGGTGGATCTTGAAAAACGCTTTACCGTGACGCGTGACGAGCTGCTCTACAAATGTGGCTGGAGCCCGTTTGAAGACGCGCCGCTGCGAGGAAGCATCGAGACCACGATCGTCAATGGCGTTGTTGCCTGGGATGGCGAGAGCCTTGCCAGCGCCCCGGCGGGTGAACGCGTTACCTATCGTCGCCGGTAAACAAGGAGTCTCCGAAATCATGAGTGCATCCTCCCCTACCTATAAGGCGCTCGAGCAGGCGCCGCCCGGTCATGAAACCGGGCTTGAGGCACTTCTAACAGCGGCAGGCTGGAACGATGACGGCCTGATACCGGCCATCGCCCAGCAGTTCGACAGCGGTGAAGTATTGATGATGGCCTGGATGAGCCGGCAAACGCTTGAGGAAACGCTACAAACGGGGCGTGTCTGCTACTGGTCACGCTCAAGGCAGAAGCCGTGGCGCAAGGGGGAATCCTCCGGTCAGGTACAAATGCTGCATCAGGCATGGCTGGACTGTGATGGGGATACCCTGCTGCTCAAGGTCGACCAGACCGGACCTGCCTGTCATACGGGCCGGCGTACCTGCTTTTATCTGGCGCTGGACGCGCAGAGCGCACGCGTGGATGCTGCGCCTCTGATGTCAACCGAGGCACTGTATGGCAGCAGCTGATACGCTGCGTCAGTTGGGGCGGATGTTTCAGGCAGTGCTTCGAAAGGGACTGATCGGGTTGGTGCGGGTATATCAATATGTCATCAGCCCCCTGATCGGGCCTCGCTGTCGATTCTGGCCCACCTGCTCCAGCTATGCGATCGAGGCCATCGAGTTGCATGGCCCCGTTCGCGGTAGCTGGCTGGCACTCAAGCGGCTCCTGCGTTGCCACCCCTTCTGTGCCGGTGGCGTCGACCCGGTACCGCCCGTGTCGACGTCCTGCAATTGTGGATGCCATACAGATACCAAACAGGCCTCTGTTCGACACAAGGATCAGGCCTGAAAGTTGTGTGATGCCGTCTCGGAACCCTGTAGCTGTTGCCTTTCCCGGTGCATCGCGATCGCCTGTTTTACGCCTCGAGCCTCTACGGTGTTCATAAGCTGAGCTCCGTTGGCCAGCAGGTGTCGCCGCTTCCACTGATTGCCGTTGAGGCCAAACGCCGTATAAAGTCCAAGACACGCGATATTGGCCATCACATCAATCATACCGCTGTCATCAAATGCGCCTGCCATCGACACCACAAAAACGGCCACAAGCGTCAATACGGCAATTTTCCATAACCGGCAACACAGCGCCCAGAGCGCGCCAAAAAAGAAGGCCGGCCAGTTCCATCCCTGTTTGACGGCCTCAAGACGCCCGTCAGCGTGCTGATAAATCTCGAACTGTTTCATGAGCGCCCTGCCGTTGTTTCAACAATCGCAGTGGGCGTGACGGCAGTCGTATCAGGCATGAGCATGAGCATGAGCTGTTGTCTTGATACGCTCAAGCATGGCATGCAGCCCGTTGCTACGAGTGGGCGACAGATGCTTGTCCAGATCCAGCTCGGTCAGAAAATCAGGCGGCGTGTCGAGGATTTCCTGCGGCGTCCGGTCGTTATAGATGCGCAGCAAAATGGCGATCAGGCCTGACACGATGGCGGCATCGGATATGGCATAAAAATGAAGAGTATTGTTCTGGTGTTCACCATGCACCCAGACGTTGGATTGGCAACCATCAAGGCGCGTGCTGTCATTTTTCCATTCATCAGGAAAATCGGGCAGCAGCTTGCCCAGATCGATGATGTATTGATAGCGATCCATCCAGTTATCAAACATCTCGAATTCGTCGATCAGTTCCTGCTGGGCCTCTTGCGGACTCATGCCGGCTCCATATGCTGGTATAGGGAAAGGGTCGCATTATAGCGTGTCATCCACGGGTTCGTCCGATGGATCAAGCGTGTGACGATTGATCTGACCATGCCACTCCTGCGTCTCAGCGTGAAGATAGCGTGCAGTGGTCTCAAGTCTTGAATGGCGTGCCGTGCGTGATAGATAGCGCAGCTCAACGCCCTGCTGCGCCTGATGGGTAATCGCCGTATGGCGCAGCCAGTGCGGTGTGGCCTGTCGCAGGCGCTGCGCTTCGTATGACGTTGACTCGTTTTCGTACTCTCTCGTCTGCGCCAGCCTCTCAAAGGTTGCCTTGATCATGCGATAAAGCTGATTGTCACCGACTCCTCGCTGGCCATCCAGCGCACGTATGACCGGCGTTTCCTCTTCAGGCGACGGTGTGGCCGGCAGTCCAAGCATGTCGCGCCACTGCCTCAGTGCGGCCATCATGGCATCCGGTACCGGAATGCTGGCTCGCTTGCCGCCCTTCCCGGCCACCTGCCACCACCACTGACCTTCGCGCATCCGAAAGTCATTCATGCGGGCATGGCTCATTTCGCTGATACGTGGGGCCAGCAGATAGGCAAAAGCGAAAACGAAACGCTGACGCTCAAATTCATAGCGCGCCCGAACCGTGGCGTCTGTAGGCAGCGTATTGAGCTGCTGCCAGCACCATCGCCATAGCGGGCGCTCAATATAGCGCTCAACAGCATTTGATGTGTTATCGAGTCGGCGACGCTTGTCGCGCATCAGTCTGAAGGGATTCTGACTCAGCCAACCGGCCTCGATCAGCCAGCCAAACAGGGTCTGCAGAATGACCAGAGCCTGGCGCCTGCTGGCAGCAGAAAGCCCCTTTCGAAAGGGGCGCCACGCCTTACTATGCCTGGGGCTGGGCGGCCCAATCCATTCAGCAGCCGGTCTGGGATCGGCAAGAAATTCCTCGAACGTGTCCAGTGCACGCCGATCAAGGTGTGCAAGTCGCTTGCCCTTGTCTTCCAGCCACAACAGCAGCCGCTCGGCTTCCTTGCGGTACTGCCTGAAGGTCTGTGGGCTGGTGCGATATTCCATGAGCCAGGCCGCCACAATTTCCCGATCGCTTCCTGCTTCGACCAATTGACCGGACATGGCAGGCGCTGCCCTCTCGATCAGGGCCGCCTCCTGCATCGAATCGCTTGCAGGCTCTACGCCCAATGGCTTTTTCATCGCATCTTCGCCCTGCTTTCATCGATATCCTAGGGTGCCATTGTAGCGACTACAGTCAATAAAATCATGATAAGACGCGTAATCATGATTTTACGGCTTGTTTCATAAATAAATTTACGTAATACGTAAATACGTAATAGTGTTTTTGTCACAATAAGGCGCTATAGTGGTGAAAAAACGCAGCCCTTCTCCAACAACATCAATCATTGGGCGTTACAGGGAACTCAGGAGGCCGTCATGGCACGAAGTGGCGTGCAATTCGAAGATGTACAGAGGGCGATAGAAACCCTCATCCAACGCGGTGATGTCCCAAGCGTTCAGCGCATACGCGAAGTTCTGGGCACCGGCAGTTTTACTACCATCAGTGACCACCTGCGGGAGTGGCGGGCCAGACGCGAGGAAAATCGTGATGTCCCCCTGCCGCAGGCCATCCCTGAACGCCTGCACGATGCGCTGGCCGGGCTGTGGCAGCAGGCGCAGGAGGAAGCCGGCGAAGCTCTGTCCTTCTATCGCCAGCAATCCGATGAGCAGGTAGAGCAGGCGCAAGAGGAAACACGGCAGGCCCAGCGACGTGTTGAAGATACCGAGCAGCGTCTGGCTGCCTTGAGTGAGCGCCTGGACAGCACGGCGGCGCGACTGGAAGAAAAGGCGACCAGTCTTGCCAGGCTTGAAAGCGAAGCGGCGCATCTGCGTGGCCAGCTTGAAGAGCGCGATCAGCGTCTGGCCATGCGTGATCGTCAGATCAAT
The DNA here is from genome assembly GCF_002157205.1 of Kushneria marisflavi. Lineage (NCBI taxonomy): Bacteria > Pseudomonadati > Pseudomonadota > Gammaproteobacteria > Oceanospirillales > Halomonadaceae > Kushneria > Kushneria marisflavi. The sequence goes on from NZ_CP021358.1 coordinate 57,164, forward strand.
ACGCTCAGCGAGGAGCGTGACCGCCTTGAGCGTGAACATCATGAAAATCTCGAGCAGCTCGATCAGACATACAAGCGACGACTGTCACAGGAAGAGTCACGTCATGAAAGCGCTGAAAATCGCCTGATGCAGCTGCTGGATAGCGCCCGTCATGAAAAGCAGGAGCTTGAAAAACAGGCACGTCGCCGACATGAGCAGCTCGAGGAGCGGATCGAAAAGATTACGGCTCAGATGGAGCAGCAGCGCCGCACGCTACAGGAAGAAGAGCGCAAGATGCGCGATTTGAGCCAGCACGCCCGCCACAATGAGCAACAGCTTCAGGAAAGTCGGGGGCGAGAAGACCATCTTTCAGGTCTGCTGGCAGAGCGTGACCAAGAGCTGGCGCGCTTGCGCACGGAACTTAGAGTGCTGCAGGAGCGTCTTTCCAAGGCACCCATACCGCCTTTCGTGTATTAAGAATGTGCATCGGCAGGCGATCATAAAAAACCCCGGCAAGCCGGGGTTTTTTTACGCCTGGAATTTGATGCTGTCAGGTAGCCCTGACACTGAATCAATAGTAGGCGTTGGTCGTATCGGTGTGGTCTGTCACATCACGGATCGCTGTCAGCTCGGGGATGCGCTCGGTCAAAGTCTTCTCGACACCCTGCTTGAGCGTGATATCCACTGCAGCGCAGCCCTGGCAGCCACCACCAAACTGGAGTACGGCGACATTGTCTTCGGTCAGCTGAATCAGGCGAATCTCGCCACCGTGAGCAGCCAGCCCCGGGTTGATCTCGCTATAAAGAATATAGTTGACGCGGTCTTCCAGTGGGCTGTCCTCGCTGACCTGCGGCATCTTGGCATTGGGGGCCTTGATGGTCAGCTGACCGCCCATGCGGTCGGCATTGAAATCAACCACGGCATCTTCCAGAAAGGCCACGCTGTGCTTTTCGAGAAAGAGGTCAAATTTTTCAAGCGGGATGCGCTCATCGCTTTCTTCTTCCTCGCCGGGCCTGCAATAGGCCAGACAGGTTTCCGCATAGGGCGTACCCGGCTGAGTGATAAAGACACGCACGCCGATGCCCTCGACGTCCTGACGCGAAAGCAGGTCGGCGAGATACTCCTGGGCGCTTTCGGTAATTTCGATGGTCTGACTCATTGACGGCCTCGTACGCAATCGCGGTAAAGAAATCTGTCGATATTTTATGCCAGCCAGCCGCTCGCGACAAATCCGAGTGCAATACTCGGGTAAATAAACCCGGCCTTCAAAGGCCTGCATCGCTTGATCCGGGGATATGCATGACCTTGGCTCACGCGCGTCGTGAATGTCTTTCAGGCAGTAAGTCTGTCTGGCTGTCAGGGGTTTGCTAGAATACGCCCTCTTTCACGACTGCCCCACTGTTTACCCGGAGATCACCTTCCATGCCCAAAGCTGCCGATTCGCCGGTTCTGGAGACGCTGACCCGTCTGATGTCGGATCGCATACTGATCCTTGATGGCGGTATGGGAACCATGATCCAGAATGAGCGGCTGACCGAACAGGACTTCCGCGGCGACCGCTTTTCGCACTGGGAAAGTGATCTCAAGGGCAATAACGATCTGCTGGTGCTCAGCCAGCCCAGGGTGATTACCCGTCTGCACCGCGAATATCTGGAAGCCGGTGCCGATATCGTCGAAACCAATACGTTTAACAGCACCCGACTCTCTCAGGCTGACTATCACGCCGAAGAGCTGGTGGTAGAGCTCAATTACGAGGCTGCGCGCCTGGCCCGGGCCGTGTGCGACGAGGTGGCCTCCGAGACCGGGGTGCCGCGCTTTGTGGCCGGCGTGCTGGGGCCTACAAGCCGAACCGCTTCAATTTCTCCGGATGTGAACGACCCTTCAAAGCGCAATGTCACCTTTGATGAACTGGTCGACAACTACGTTGAAGCTGCGCGGGCGCTGATCGAAGGCGGCAGCGATCTGATCCTGATCGAGACCATTTTCGATACGCTCAACGCCAAGGCGGCCATATACGCGCTCGATGTTCTGTTTGAAGAGCTTGGGTATCAGGTACCCATCATGATTTCGGGCACCATCACCGATGCTTCAGGGCGAACGCTGTCGGGGCAGACCACCGAGGCCTTCTGGAACTCCGTGCGCCATGCCCGCCCGATCAGCGTGGGACTCAATTGCGCCCTGGGTGCCGAAGATCTGCGCCCGTATCTCGAAGAGCTCTCGCGCCGCGCCAATACCCATGTGTCGGTACATCCCAATGCCGGCCTGCCCAATGAATTTGGCGAATACGATCAGGAAGCCGATGAGATGGCGGAGATCGTGCGCACCTTCGGTGAGCAGCAGCTGGTCAACATCATGGGCGGCTGTTGTGGAACCACGCCCGAGCATATTGCCGCCATCAAGCGGGTCATGACCGACCTGCCGCCGCGCAAGGTGCCCGATGTAGCTCCAGCCTGCCGTCTATCGGGGCTTGAGCCGTTTAACATCAACGCAAGATCGCTGTTCGTGAACGTGGGTGAGCGTACCAATGTGACCGGTTCTGCCCGATTCAAGCGGCTGATCAAGGAAGAAGACTTCAACACCGCGCTTGAGGTGGCACTTGAGCAGGTCGAAAACGGTGCTCAGGTCATCGACATCAACATGGATGAGGGGATGCTCGACTCGAAGGGGGCGATGGAGCATTTTCTCAAGCTCGTCGCTTCCGAGCCGGATATCTCGCGCGTGCCCATCATGATCGACTCTTCCAAATGGGAGATCATCGAAGCCGGCCTGAAATGCGTCCAGGGCAAGGCAGTCGTCAACTCGATCTCGATGAAGGAAGGCGAAGACAGTTTTCGTTACCAGGCCCGACAGTGTCGTCGTTTTGGTGCGGCCATCGTGGTCATGGCCTTTGACGAACAGGGTCAGGCCGACACCATGGCGCGCAAGACCGAGATCTGTGAGCGTGCCTATCGCATTCTGGTCGACGAGATTGATTTCCCGGCCGAGGACATCATCTTTGACCCCAATATCTTTGCCATCGCCACCGGCATCGAAGAGCACAACAATTACGCCGTCGATTTCATCGAGGCCACACGCTGGATCAAGCAGCACCTGCCCCATGCCATGATCTCGGGCGGTGTGTCGAACGTCTCCTTCTCCTTTCGCGGCAACAATACGGTTCGTGAGGCCATCCATTCGGTCTTCCTCTACCATGCCATTCATGCCGGCCTGACGATGGGAATCGTCAATGCCGGCCAGCTGGCGGTGTATGATGATCTGCCCGAAGAGCTGCGCAACGCCGTGGAAGATGTGGTGCTCAATCGTCGCGAGGATGCCACCGAGCGATTGCTGGACATCGCCGAGCGTTACAAGGATGACGGTAGCGGCCCCCAGAAAAAGGAAGATCTCGAGTGGCGCAGCTGGGAAGTTGAAAAACGCATCGAGCATGCGCTGGTCAAGGGCATTACCAGCTATATCGAGGAAGACACCGAGCTGGCACGCCAGCGGGCCAATCGCCCCATCGAGGTCATTGAAGGCCCGCTGATGGACGGCATGAACGTGGTGGGCGATCTGTTCGGCGCCGGCAAGATGTTTCTGCCCCAGGTGGTGAAGTCCGCCCGCGTCATGAAACAGGCCGTGGCGTACCTGATCCCGCACATCGAGGCCGAAAAGAGTGACGATGACCACAGCAAGGGCCGTATCATCATGGCCACGGTCAAGGGTGACGTTCACGATATCGGCAAGAACATCGTGGGTGTGGTGCTGCAGTGCAACAACTATGAAGTCATCGATCTGGGCGTCATGGTGCCCGCCGAGAAAATCTTTGCGGCCGCGCGCGAACATAACGCTCAGATTATCGGGCTTTCAGGTCTGATCACGCCGTCGCTGGATGAGATGGTGCACGTGGCGAAGGAAATGGAGCGTCAGGGCTTTGATATTCCGCTGCTGATCGGGGGCGCCACCACCTCCAAGGCCCATACGGCGGTCAAGATCGAGCCGGCCTACAGCCATCCCGTGGTTTATGTTACTGACGCTTCGCGCGCCGTCGGCGTGGCAAGCAAGCTGCTCTCGCCCGGGCTCAAGGAAGCCTATGTCGGCGAAATTCGGGCCGAGTATGAAAAGGTGCGTGAGCGTAACAGCAAACGTCGTCCCAAATCGGCGGATCTTAATTACGCTCAGGCCTGCGAGCGGCACTTCGATGGCGGCTGGTCCGACTATATCCCGCCGCAACCGGCCTTTACCGGGGTTCGTGTTTTCGACGACATCGATCTGAGGTCACTGGTCGACTACATCGACTGGACGCCCTTTTTCATGAGCTGGCAGCTGGCGGGTAAGTTCCCCAAAATTCTGGAAGATCACGTGGTAGGCGATGCCGCACGCAACCTGTACAAGGATGCGCGCGCGATGCTCGACAAGCTGATCGACGAGCGCCATCTGCAGGCGCGTGGCGTCATTGGTTTCTGGCCAGCCAATACGGTCGATCACGATGTTATCGAGGTGTATTCAGATGAGTCGCGTAGCGATGTCATTCATCAGCTTCATCACATTCGCCAGCAGACCACCAAAAATCGTGATGGTCTTTGCTATAGCCTGGCCGATTTCGTGGCGCCGAATGACAGCGAACGGGCCGACTGGATTGGCGGCTTTGCGGTCACGACAGGTCACGGCGCGGATGAGTTGGCCAGGCACTATGAGCAAAACGGCGATGACTACAACGCCATCATGGTCAAGGCGCTGGCGGATCGACTGGCCGAAGCACTGGCCGAACACATGCATGAGCGGGTGCGTCGCGAGCACTGGGGCTATGTCCCGGATGAAACGCTGGATAACGATGACCTGATCAACGAAAAATATCGCGGCATTCGACCGGCGCCCGGCTATCCGGCCTGTCCGGACCACACGGAAAAAGGCACTCTTTTCGAGATGCTCGATGCCACGAACAATACGGGGCTGACGCTGACCGAAAGCTTCGCCATGTGGCCTGCCGCGGCAGTGTCGGGCTGGTATTTCTCACATCCGCAGTCGCGTTATTTCTCGACCGGGCGCATCAGTCGCGATCAGATCGATGCGCTTGCCACGCGCAAGGACATGTCACGTGACACCATGGAGCGCTGGCTGTCCCCGATTCTGTCCTACAATCCTGACGAATAGTCCGGTTTTCCTGTCCTGTCCTGTCAGGTCATGAGCCCGTTAGCGGTCAATGTGTCGCGATAAAAAAAGGCCTCTCATTGAGAGGCTCTTTTGATATGACGGTCATGTGCCGGCAGCTGTTGATGGTAATGCTGGCACTTACGGCGCGCGACGGCGCTGATGCAGCTCACGGTTACGCTGGCGGGCACGATAGGATTTTTTCAGCATGACATAGGTCGCACCGAGCCCGCCATGACGTGGCTGGGCCGTGGCATAGGCCTGAACCTCGTCAAACTGCTCAAGCCATTTGCCCACATAGGAACGCACCACGTTGGCATGGCTTTCATCGCTTTTGCCACGACCGTGAACGATCATCACGCAACGCAGCTCATGCTGGTGCGCTTCACGGATAAATCTGAAAAGCTCGCGTCGACACTCGGCCACCGGGCGCTTTAACAGGTTCAATTGAGAGTCGACCTGATAGCCCCCATGACGCAGTTTCTCGATCACACCGGTTTGAATGCCGTCACGGCGAAACTCGATCGGGTCATTGACGGGCAGTAAATCGACAAATTCATCGGACAGGAAGTTGCTTTCCTGCTCACCATCCTGGGCGCTGGCGCGTCTGGCCAGTTGCGCCTCGCTGGGAGGTCGCGCACCGGTGTTACCGGCATCGGCGCGGTTGCGTCCCTTGTTCAGCGGAATGACATCAGCCATTTCATGAAAGAACAGCTGCTCATCGCGTTGATTGGCATTCATCGGGCTACTCCTCGCGTATTGGCCGGGTCACCAATAGGCTTTTCGTTCAAACAGGGGGACCGCCGTTTTGGCAGCATCAATGTCAGAGCGTCGCGTCGGGAATAAGGTATGAAGTGCCGAACCTCCCGGCCAATGCCGTTATGGGGTAATGGGTGTTTTCCTGTCGGATTCATTGTTCAGGGCTGACGCCATCGAAACATCCAGCGCTTCATGATAGCGCTGCTGGGCCGTGCGCATAATGTCAGCCACCTTACTATAGCCTTCCGGCGGTCGATATTGCTCGGGCATGGTCCAGGGCAGGCCCGCCACGATTTCGCTAAGGGTAAGCGTATCAAGCGATTTGGCCAGTACCCACTCATCTTCGTCACTGATCACGACCCAGCCCTGCTCTGACAATACGTTCAGTAGCCTGTGGTAGTGACCTCCCAGCCGTTTTCGCGCATTTGACGCTTTCAAGGCGCCCTCACCACGTACATGCCTCTGATGTAGCAGTGTCAGCATGCCCAAGGCCTGCCAGAACTGCGGCCAGCGACGCCAGTCGGCATGCTGGGTTTCTCCCAGCCACGCGGCCAGTTCTGCGCCCATCAAAATGATGAACCAGCTTAGAAAGATCCAGAGTAGAAAAAGTGGCACGGCAGCAAAAGCGCCATAAAGGATCTGATAGGAAGGAAAGTTGGTGACATAAATGGAAAAGCCCCACTTGGCCAGCTCCAGTGAAATCGATACCAATAGCGCACCCGCAGCAGCATGCTTGATACGCACGCGTGCGTTGGGCACGGTGACATAGATAAACCAGAAGGCCAGAAAGCTCAGAATCGGGGGTAAAAAGTGAAGGATCAAATCACTGCCTCCCAGCCAGGAGGCCGCTGAATTCAAAACGCTGATGGAGGCCAGATAGGAAGACAGCAAAAAGCCACTGCCGATCAGAATGGGACCCAGCGTCAATACCGCCCAGTAGACCAGAAACCCCATCAACCCATGGCGGTTGTGGCGAACACCCCAGATCCGATTGAGCGCATTTTCCACGGTCATCATCATTAAAATCGAGGTGATCAGCAAAAAGATGCCACCCACCATGGTCAGCCCGCGTGCCTGTTGGGTGAATCCGCGTAGCGTGTCCAGAATGGTCTGGCCGGTTTCGGGGACAAACTGCTGAAACACGAACTGCTGAATATGATCGCCGGCATCCTGAAAATCCGGGATGGCCGCAAACAGGGCATATACCACGGTGGTAAAGGGCACTACGGCAAACAGCGTGGTATAGGTCAGTGAGGCGGCCGTCTGAAGGCCGTCATGAGCGTTGAAGCGCTTGACGAGCTTGATGATTGCCCTGAACGGTGCCAGCAGGCACCACAGGGGTTGGGGTATGGAAAAACGTCTCACCTTGTCCTGCTCCTGACCATCAATGCTGGCTGTCTCCCTGAAACATAGCGACCGCCGGGGGCTCTGACCAATCGAATCTGAAGACAGCGCGGCCTGACAACCCTCAGCTCAATGGGCACAATAGGGCCACTCCTGCCAGAATTGGTCTTTATCGTTCCTACAAGGATAAGTCATGACCCGACCCTACGTACTGGTGCTCTACTACTCCCGACAGGGTGCAACACGAGATCTTGCTCGCCATATCGCTGCCGGGGTCGAATCGGTAGGCGGTATCGATGCGCGTCTTCGGACGGTGCCATCGGTTTCCCCCGAATGCGAGGCAGTGGCCAGCGATATCCCCGATGACGGCCCGGTCTATGCCAGTCATGATGACCTGCGTGACTGTGCCGGCCTTGCCATGGGCAGCCCAACACGCTTTGGCAACATGGCAGCGCCGCTCAAATACTTTCTGGATGGCACCAGTACGCTCTGGCTCAACGGAGCGCTGGTCGACAAGCCGGCCACGGTGTTTACTTCGACTTCCAGCATCCATGGCGGTCAGGAAAGCACCCTGCTGACGATGATGAATCCGCTTTTGCACCATGGCATGGTGATTGCCGGCATTCCCTACAGCGTCGATGAGATGTTTTCCACGCGGACCGGCGGCACGCCCTACGGAGGCAGCCATTTTGCCGGGCCGGACAGCGATCGCAGCATCGATGAACATGAGCGTGCATTGGCGATGGCACAGGGAAAACGTCTGGCCCAACTGGCGCTGGCACTTGAAACGATGCGAGGACAGTAACCGTGCTGTTTCGCACTTTTGAACAGCGTTATGGCGCCTCTGGCGCGCGGCAAAAGGCTCGTCGTGTCGTGACGGTCAGCTGGGTCGTTCTTGTGGTGGTAACGCTGATGACAGGGCTGATGCTGGCTCAGCAAGGCGGGGCTGAATCGCTGCTACCGGTACTGGTACGACTCGCACCACTGTTGCTTCTCGGTGTGGTGCTTCGCACCGAGCGCCGTCGTGGTTATGGCTGGCTGGCATTTGTCAGCGTGCTTTATATCATCCAGGGTGCCGTCATGCTGCAGTTGCCGGGGCTATGGTGGCTGGGGCTGGTTGAGGTACTTTCAGCCCTGACCCTGCTGCTCAGCGCCGGCAGCTATGCGTTGTACATCCATCGCTGGCAGCGTAATGATGGTACACCGGGCACCGGGTAAATCGCCTTTCAAGGAGGTGTATCAGACCCGGAACAATACTGCGAGGCAGATCGGATGATGCCTCTCGAAGCTTCAAGGAAACCATTCATGAGCACCATTTCTGACCTGCGTCGTGACTACACCGGGGACGCCCTCGATCAGGACAATACGCCTGAAACCCCCTGGCCTCTTTTTTCGGAATGGCTTAATGCAGCAGTAGAAAGTGAGCGTGATGATGCCAATGTCATGACACTGGCCACGGCTGACAATGAGGGGGTTCCACACGCGCGCATCGTGCTGCTCAAGGGGTTTGATGAGAACGGTCTGGTATTTTACACCAGCTACCAGAGCCACAAGGGCAGTGAGCTGGGGACCTGCCCGCATGCGGCGCTGGTATTCTGGTGGCCCACGCTGCAGCGTCAGGTACGCGTTGAGGGTCATGTGGAGCAGGTGTCGGAAGACACCTCGGATGCCTATTTCCACTCACGGCCAAGAGCGAGCCAACTGGGTGCCTGGATCTCCCAGCAAAGCGTCGAAATTCCGGGGCGACAATGGCTTGATGAGCGCACTCATCGCTTTGAGCGGGCCTATCAGGACCATGATATTGATCGTCCGCCACACTGGGGCGGTTATCGGGTGGTGCCGGTCATGGTGGAGTTCTGGCAGGGCCAGCCCAGTCGCCTGCATGATCGAATCCGCTATCGCTGGCGGTCAGCCGAAGGGCACTGGCTCAAAAGCCGGCTGGCACCCTGACAGTCATGCGCACGGCGGCCCGGGAACGCTCTTGAAAAAATGACCGATCGTGACACAAAAGCAGCGGCAGGCATGACGGTTGCTCGCAGCCAAAAACCCTTTGTCGAGCCACTGCGGCTCGGGGAGCGCCTGCGTGAAATCCGCCGCGCTCAGCAATTGACGCTTGAAGAAGTCAGCCGGCGTACCGGCGTGGCACGCTCAACGCTTTCAAAGATTGAAAACGATTTGATCTCGCCCAGTTTTGTAGTGGTGCAAAAATTGATGATCGGGCTCAAGCTGGATATGCCACAGCTTCTAAAAAGCCCGCATTGTGCTCCACGCAATGCTGGCCGTCGCGACCTGACCCGCTGTGGTGAGGGTGAGCTGCACCCCACGCCCACCTATGAACATGAGCTTTTATCGGCGCAGATGGCGCAAAAGCTCATGACCCCTTTCAAGACGATTGTTCATGCGCGCAGCATCGAAGCGTTTTCTGATTGGGTACGCCATGGCGGCGAAGAATTTTTACTCGTGCTGGAGGGTTCGATTCTGCTGTATAGCGAGTTTTATGAGCCTCTTCAGCTTGATGCCGGTGATAGCCTTTATTTCGACAGCGACATGGGGCATGCCAAGGTGTCCATCAGTGACGCCGATGCCCTCGTCCTTTCGGTATGCGCGCCAGGCGAGCGCGCCTGATCCCGGGTCAACGTTGTCACCCTCTCCGATCAAGTCATGACGGCAGGAAGCAATGACGACCTACAATGATGTTGCCCTGACCACCGATTTCATGAGTTCAGGGCGTTTACAGGAGCTGAGCATGGACCAACTGGACAAGCAGACCCGGACCGAGCTTGAGGCCGCTGCCTTTCGCCGGCTGCTCAAGCATCTCGATGACAATCGCGATGTGCAAAACATTGATTTGATGATTCTGGCCGACTTCTGTCGTAACTGTCTTTCAAAGTGGTTGGTGACAGCAGCCGAAGAGCGGCATGTAGAGCTTGATCTGGAAAGTGCTCGTGAGCACGTTTATGGCATGCCCTACAGTGAATGGAAGGCCAATCAGCCACCGGCCACTGAAGAGCAGCTCAAGGCGCTTGAGGCCCGTCAAAGGGCGAAGGAGAAGCCCTCCTCGTGAACGATGATTTCATACCGCTCGATATTGCCGTTTTAACCATCTCCGATACGCGTGATGAAAGCAGCGACCGCTCTGGCGCCCTGCTGATCGACGCTCTTGAGCGTGCCGGGCATCGCTGCGCCTTTCGCCGGATCATTCGAGATGAGCTCTATCAGATCCGCGCGGAAGTCGCGCGCCTGATCGCCGACCCGAAGGTGCAGGTCGTGATCACCACCGGTGGTACCGGCTTTACCGGCCGGGACTCCACGCCCGAAGCGGTCGGTGTTTTGTTCGATAGTCATATTGAAGGATTTGGCGAAATGTTTCGTCGACTCTCGCAGGATGATGTGGGCAGTTCGACCATACAGAGTCGGGCATTGGCAGGCTTTGCCAATCATACGGCCGTGTTTTGCCTGCCAGGCTCTACCGGCGCCTGTCGCACCGGCTGGAAAGGCATTCTCTTTGAACAGCTTGATAGCCGGCACAAGCCCTGCAACTTTGCCAACCTGGTGATTCCCGGACGAGGTCAGCATGGCGGGTAGTCATCGGCTACATACACCGCAGGAGGCACTCGAGGCACTGTCAGCCGATCTTGAACCGTTGCCCTGTGAATGGGTAAGGCTCGAAACGGCGGGCGATCGTGTGCTGGCGCAAACGCTTTATGCCCGGCATGACACGCCCCCTTTCGATAACAGCGCCATGGATGGCTATGCCCTGCGCGCTGCGGACAGTGGCAGGGTTTTAGGTGTCAGTCAGCGCATTATGGCCGGCCAGAGTGGCGTGGCGCTGGAAGAAGGGACCTGTGCTCGCATCTTTACCGGTGCTCCTCTACCTGAGGGCGCGGACAGCGTCATCATGCAGGAGGAAGTCGAGGCTCGTGACGAAGGCGTTTTGATTCCGGCCGGACTTGAGGTAGGCAACAGCGTTCGCCCGAAAGGCCGAGAAATCAGAGCCGGTGAAGCGCTGGTCTCCCGGGGGACCCGGCTCAATAGTGCCGCACTGGGCTTTCTGGCAGGTCAGGGATTTGACCGGGTACCGGTGTATCGAAAACCCAGGGTTGCCCTTCTGTTTACCGGCGATGAGCTAAAGCTGCCAGGCGAACCGCTTGAGCCCGGTCAGATTTATAATGGCAACCGGTTCATGCTGATGGACCTGCTGGTACGCTTTGGCGCCGAACTGGCGCTGGTGGAACAGGTGCCGGATACCCTCGAAGCCATGACCCGGGCACTTGAGCGTGCTTCGCATCAGGTAGACGTTATCGTGACGACCGGTGGTGTCTCGGTGGGCGATGCTGACTATGTGCGTCGTGCTCTGGAATCATTGGGAGAGCTGGATCTCTGGCGTTTATCAATTCGACCAGGCAAGCCGCTGGCGCTGGGGCATATCGATCAGTGTCGCTTCGTTGGGCTGGCGGGTAATCCGGTGTCGAGCTTTGTCGGTGCATGGCTCTTTTTGCGTCCGCTTTTGGGGGGCATGCAGGGATGTGACGAGATGAAGGCCCTGCCGGAAGTCACGGCTCAAGCGGATTTCGAGACCGAAACGGCCGGGCGCGATCATTACATGCGCGTCACTCTGCAGTGGGACGGTGATGGCTACCGCGCGCATGCATTTGAGGATCAGGACTCCTCCATCCTGCGCTCATGCGTGACGGCCAATGCACTGGCCGTCATCAAGGCACATTCGAAAATTGCGCTGGGTGAGCGCGTCAGGTGTCTTTTACTGGTCAGTTGATGCGGCGGCATGTTCGCATGCCGCCCGCTGCATCCATGGCCAGATCTCATGAAAGCTCTCTTCAAGCAGGGAATATTCCTGCTCAAGCCACGGCCTCAGCTCGGCCAGCCGATTGGGGCCTGACAGGCGAGTGCCCACGCCTGCAATGGCTCGGCAGGTAAACTCGAAACCTGCGTAGGCCTTGAGCCAGTTTTCACGACAAAGGTGATCGAAAAGACGTGTCTGTCGCTCGGGAACCATGTCTGCGTGACGACGAAGCACGTGATAAACGCGCTGATTGAGATCTTCGTCGTGGTGCAGCCTGGCCAGGAAGTGATCCCAGACAATATCGAGCGCAATGCCGCAAACACGTCGCTGTGGCCCGGGTGCCTGGCGCTTGAGCGCCAGAGTGGTGTCGTGCTGGTCGATCAGAGCATCCATCCTGCGGTGAAACCTTATGCCGCGCGCCAGTTCGGGATGGGCGGTTGCCGATACCGGTCCCTTGACCCCGTCAGCCACCAGATTACCCAGCAAGAAAAGGTCGCTGCCATGGCGAGCCAGCTGGGCATGAGCCAGAAAGTTCACGCGTTGACCTACAAACAGTTGGTAGGACGTGGCAGCCCGGCAAGTCGAGCTGCCACGCGCGCCGGGCTTTCAGGAAAAAGCGACATCAGATAAAGCGAGCTGCCCTTTTCTTCACCCAGTTGTTGGCGGGTCGCCTTGACCAGTGCCCGCATGGCCGGCGCCATCTCAAAGCGCGCGTAAAAGTCACGCAGCAGCTCGATGATTTCCCAGTGTTCGGGCGTCAATACGCGAGCCTCGCGTTCGGCCATTTTTTCGGCCACTTCAGGCGACCAGCATTCAATATCCTGCAGGTGGCCATCGCTATCCAGCGCGACGATCGTGCCATCAGCAAGTGTGAGCGTGTCCGTATCCGATGTCATGAATTCTGATGCCATGAAAATGAGGAGTGTAGTGTCATTGATTGACCATCAAGCCGGCACGATGATCAGAACCAGCTAACGGTACGATGCGTCGTGGCTGTCAGATCGACAAAGCCTGCCATGCTGACCCTCCTCGAGGCATCCGAGGGCGCAACACCACGCGATATGCAGTCTTCTTCCAGTACCCAGAGCTCGACGCCCCCGGGAAAATCGTCCAATGCGGTGCCATTGGCGGCATAGACGCCATCTTCGATGAGAAGGACATGATCACCTTCGCAAACCGCAGCAGCAAGCTCGTCAAGAATACGGGTCGCAAAGGGAGATCGATTGACCAGGTGAAGCGTGCTCATGATGACCCTCGTTGATGGAAGCAATGGTGCATTAAAAGCTCATGACCACATCGTGGCGGGCGATCATTTCCGCGATACAGCCCTGCTGACACCCCGGAATCAGCTGTTCGACGTCAATACCACGCGATTCAAATGAGTACTGGTCATACCAGAGAGGCTCGATGTCATAGAGTGACAGGCCTTCGAGCATGGCCGCACTGCCCTTCTGGCCCAGAGCGCCGCGCTGCTGCTGGGCCAGCAGTGCCAGAACCCCGTCGCCGCTGAACAGCAGGGTCGGTGGCTGGCCAAGCGCTGCGCCGACCAGTGCCGTCTCGAGGCCTTCACGCACCCAGCTCGAGCCATGCGGTGGGTGTCGCACGATCACCAGTATGCTTTTGGATTCCATGTGGTTACTGCCCTGTCCGTCATGCTTGCCTCAAGGGGCAAAGGTAATCAATCGATCATGCAAAAACGCGGCCTGCATGAGCTGCCCAAGCCCCGTCAATTCAAAGGGCGCTTCAAGGGTAGAATGTGAATGGCCATGACGACGCGCTTCACCCTCATCCAGCAAGCCGCGACGAACGGCCGAGGCCACGCAGACCAGAAGTTCACACTGCTGGGCCTTATGCAGCGCACGCCATCGCTCGAGAAGATGGGGCTCATCCCTTGGCGGTGTCATCATGCTGGCGGCATTGTAGATGCCGTCATGATAGAAAAAGACCGTTGCCACACGATGCCCCTGTGCCGGCAGGGCTTCGGCAAAACGCAGCGCACTATGTGAGGCCTGTTGGCTATAGGGCGCCCCCTGCACCATCAGAGCGTAGGTCAGTCCTTGAGACACCGGGATATTCCTCCAGAAACCAGCTTCCTGAAACAAAAAAACCCTGCCCGAAGGCAGGGTCTCATGTTACCAGATCATGGTGTCGCGATGGGTCAGTCGCTGGAAGTCAGGCCCAGAATCGACAGCAGGCTGATGAACAGATTGTAGATCGCCACATACAGGCTAATGGTGGCCAGAATGTAGTTGTTCTGTCCGCCATGAATCACCTGGCTGGTCTCGTAAAGGATCACGGCCGAGGCGAAAAGAACAAAGCCTGCGGACACGGCCAGTGCCAGACCGGAAATGTTGAAGATCATCGCCACCACCATGGCCAGAATCAGCACGATGGCTCCGGCCATGATGAAGTTGCTCAGGAAGCTGAAGTCCTTGCGGGTAATCAGCGCCACAGCCGACAGGCCGGCAAAGGTCACGGCCGTCATGCCCAGTGCGGTCATGATCAGCTGCGGGCCGTTGGAAAGCGTCAGGTAAGCGCTGAGAATCGGACCGAGGGTGAAGCCCATAAAGCCTGTAAAGGCGAAGGTCGCCAGCAGCCCGGCCGCCGAATTGGCTGTCTTGTGGACCAGAAACATCAATCCATAGGCGCCAATGAAGAAAACAAAAATGTTCATGCGCTGGATGCCCATCGACATCGCAATCCCGGCGGTAACGGCCGAGAACAGCAGCGTCATCGCCAGCAGCATATAGGTATTGCGCAATACCTTGTGTGATTCGACACTTCTGGCCCCGCTTTGCGAGACCCCATAGGTTCTATCGACCATGGATCACTCCCTGCATTGTGCCTGGTTGTGGTGGAATTTTAACCAAGAATGAGCTTCAAACGCTTTCTCTGCAAGCGATAACCCTTTTGATTGAATTAAGCTCCTTGACCTTTGCTGACAGGCTGTTAAGATGCATCGCCGTAAGCCGGAGGGATGGCAGAGCGGTTGAATGCACCGGTCTTGAAAACCGGCAAGGGTTAACGCCCTTCCAGGGTTCGAATCCCTGTCCCTCCGCCACTATTTGAAAGGCCTGCCAATTCATGATTGGCAGGCCTTTTTTCATTTCTGACGTCTTGCTGTTTTCGCTGTTCTGCCTTGTCTTGAGCACCTGAACAAAAACGCCGGGTTATTTCAGCTCCTCCGACTTCATCCTGCCGAACAACTTTTACACCTCAAAAATTTACAATCAGAACACCTGCACTTACTGTTGCCTCATTTACATGCATACCGAGGCAATGGCTTTGATACCCGTAAGTTTACAGCAAGCCTGTGATGCTGCTTCCGAGTCCTTTTCCGGTGAGGTCATTCAACAGCCGTGTGATTCTGGCGCTATGTGGCTGGAGCTCTGGCAGCACGGCCATAAGATGGATGAACTTTACCTTGACCAGGACATGCTGGAAGTCTTTATCAACCTTGAAGCCTATTATCGCCAACAGGGTATCGATAACAGTGCCGTGTATGCGTTTCAGAAGCTAAGTGATGCTGGTTGCTGACAAAACCATTCTGGTTGCAGAGTGATGATGCTTTGCCTAGGCTCATTTCAGGATGATCGAACGACACGGAGAGGTTCAAATGGCCAACAGCGGACGCGGTTTTACCAAGGGCAACATGGAACGCGAAAATGAGCATCAGGGCGAGAATCCGCCCGGTATCTTTAACGTTGGTGATCGCCCGGGCCATGCCGGTGAGTTTCAGGAGTGTACACCTCAGGGAGATCTGTTGGACGAATCAACACGTATTCAGCTTGATCACGACGACGAGCCATTGCCGCCGACCTCGCAGAAAAATAACAAGTGGCGTGTCATGAACTAGGACATGCCCTGAACATGAAATCGCCCGCTTCTACAGCGGGCGATTTTATGTCCGGATATCCGGGATTCACGAACCACGATTTAGCCGTGTAATCTCAAACCTACTCGTGTGACGTTATTGCCCTCAACATCCTGTACGACCCAGTGAATGCCGTGCCAGTCAATATCATCCCCTACTACAGGGTAGCCGCCGACACGCCGGGCAATGAAGGCTCCCAGCGTTTCCTCACGTTCCCAGCGCGACAGGGTCAGGCCATAGGCATCTGCCACATCGCCCATTGAGGCTTCGCCTGACAGCGCAAAAGCCCCGAAGAAATCACGTTCCCGCTTGAGCTCGGCATCGCCATTGAACAGGTGATTGATGGCATTGAGATCATGGGTTCGGGCGATGACGCAGGCCACATCGCTGGCCTGCAATCGGGTACTGCCGGTGGGGTGGATCATGACGTGTTCACGGAAAATGGCGGCCACAACGGCGCCGGAAGGAAAGCGAAGCATTCTAAGCGGCGTATTTTCAACGCGCTTGCTGTCCACCTTGTAAACGAACATCTCATAATCATCTTCAGGCAGCACGCCCAGCAGACGACGGCGTGCCGGGGCGGTTTCTGCAGGTACCTCGACCTTGAGCCAGCGAGCCATATGACCAATCGTGGTGCCCTGCATGATGAGTGAAATCAGCACCACGAAGAAGGCCACATTAAAATAAAGCGAGGCATTTTCAACGCCTGCGATCACCGGAAAGATGGCCAGAACAATCGGCACGCCGCCACGTAACCCGACCCATGAGATAAAGGCAAGTTCTCGCCAGCGAAAGCCGAAAAAGGGTTTTAGGCTCAGCAATACCGACAGGGGTCTCGCCACAAAAATCAGTATTATGGCGACCAAAACGCTGGACCAGGCATAGTCGACCATTTCACTGGGCGTGACCAGAAGCCCCAGGGTCAGGAAAAGCCCGATTTGACTCAGCCAGGCCAGCCCATCATGCACCGGCAAAATGAACTCGAGGTGCTTGCCGCGGATATTCCCAATCATGACGCCGGCCAGGTAGATGGCCAGAAAGCCGCTGCCACCCAGCATGTTGGTCAGTGCGAAAACGCTGAAGCCCATGGCGGCGGCCAACAATGAATAAAGCCCTGGTGCCAGATCAAGCCAGCGCAGCAGGCGACCCAGTAGCCAGCCGCTGGCAATGCCGGCCAGAGCACCGATGCCGAACTGCTCGATGAACATTAAAAGCGTGCCGGACACACTGTCGATGGAGCCTGCCAGTGTCTGCGACAGAATCAGGGTTAGAAAGATGGCCATTGGATCGTTGGTGCCTGACTCAATCTCAAGTGTTGCCCCCACACGCTCGTTGAGACGAATGCCCTGACCGCTGAGCATTGAAAATACGGCCGCGGCGTCCGTTGACCCGACAATGGCCCCGACCAGCAGCCCCTGAAAGATGCTGAGATCAAACACCCACATGGCAAACAGGCCGGTCAGGCCACTGGTCAGAAAGACGCCGAGCGTGGCCAGCGACAGCGCTGGTCGCAGCCCTACCCTGAAGGTTTTCATGCGTGTGCGCAGGCCGCCGTCCAGCAGGATCATGGCGAGGGCCAGCTGGCCGATCAGGTAGGCCAGGTTATAGTCACTGAAGTTGATCAGCCCCAATCCATCAACACCGGCCAGCATGCCAATACCCAGAAACAGGGGAAGTAATGGCAGGCCAATACGCGCAGATACCCGGCTGGCCAGAATGCTCATGGCCACCAGTAATCCACCAATCAGGAATATGCTGTTAAAGTCGGTCACGGCGTCTCGTTAATAACCTCTTGTCATAAGCCGTAGTGTGCCACGAACGCTTGTCTTTATCATCCAGGCTCCCGGTGAAAGGCAAAGACCAGGCATGTCATGGCGACAGACACGCTTATTGATAGTTCAGCCAGCAGCGGGCATCACGTATTTCCGCCCAGGGACAGGGCCCAAAGCAGTTGAATCGCCACAGGATGGCTCGACAAATCAGTCGGTGTGCATTGATATCGATAACATCGCAGAACTGCCAGTAGCGGTCCAGAAAATGACGCTGCTGATCAGGCTCGGTGATCAAGAGCTCGATCAGTGCCCAGTCGAACTCTCGCGGTGCCCATACCAGTGCCTCCCAGTCACTCCAGCACCAGTCCGTAGCACCCTGTATGAACTGGTCATCACGTAGATCAGGCAGACTCCAAACAGCGGTTGCCGGTTCGGGGATTTGGGCCGGGAGGTCGCGCAGCACCTCCGGTGGCGCGTATTGATCCAGATAGCGCCTCACCTTTCGGGGCCATGTCGACAGCGGCCAGATGTCGGCCAGTGGATGGCCCCACCCCGACACCGGAACTGCGTGAAGACGTCCGATCTGCTCCCCCAGACGTGAGGTAAACGACGTGTTCATGGTCGCGGTACGTCCGGCGCGCCACGGTAGACTCCAGACGGGTGCCCCCTGAAGCTCGCCCAGCCAGGTCATGGGCAGCGGCAGCATGGGCAAATGCGCCGGCAGATTGCCGGCCAGACGCGTCAGGTGTTCGGCGTGTTGCCAGCGATCAAACCCGAACAGCGCCCACAGGCCGTGCCAGAACGGATCATTGATACCGGTGCGCGCCATGCGAATCATTTCCGGCGACAGCGCCTCGCTTTTCCAGCGCCAGTTGGAGGCATCTTCCCAGTCCAGTGGCTGAGCAATGAGCTGTCGTCCCAGAAAAAACGAGAGTCGCTCGGTCAGTTCGCACGGTGGTGTCATTCAAGGCAGCCTTTTTTAATGAAGTGCACCGAAAACGGTTGGCCTCTTTTTAGTATGCAAATAACGTCCTGATAAAAAAGTCCTTTATGCCGATAGCGGAAATAATGTGTCAGTCATGCATGAAATCATGGTCGACATGGTCATGGGGCGCTAGACTCGGCGATGTTCGAACGGGGTGTATCGAGACATATCGATGCTGAGAGTGGTCAGCCACAACCCGCAAGGCGTTCAAACAGCGCCCATTACCTGATCCGGTTCATGCCGGCGGAGGGATTTCGAATCACGCACGCCGTGCCCTTCGCCCTTTAAAAAGGGCTGCCATGCCATTATCAGATTCCTCTTCCAGTGCCCTCGCGCCCGATGGGCTTCGTGTACAGAAGGCACGTCTTGCCTTTGGCACTCGAGTGCTGTTTGACGATATCTCCCTGTCTCTTCCGTCGTCCAGCTGGAGCTGCCTGCTGGGTCGAAGCGGGTGTGGCAAGAGTTCGCTTTTGCGCATGATGGCCGGACTTGAGGTTGCCAGTGATGCCCACCTGTCGCTGGTGGATACCGATGACCACCCTTTCGAGCAGCGCATTGCCTGGATGGGTCAGCAGGACCTGCTGCTGCCCTGGCGCCGCGTCATCGATAATGTGCAGCTGGGAGCGGTCATGCGCGGCGAGCGACATGATCGTGACCGGGCCATGTCGCTTCTTGAAAAGGTTGGCCTTGACTGGGCGGCCAACAGCTATCCGCAAACTCTGTCCGGCGGTGAGCGCGCTCGAATTGCTCTGGCGCGTACCCTGTTTGAGCAGGCAGCGCTGGTGTTGATGGATGAGCCCTTCGCTGCGCTGGATGCCATGACCCGCCTCGATATTCATGCCCAGGCCTGCGAACTGCTGTCAGACCGTATTGTACTAATGGTGACGCATGATCCCCTCGAGGCACTGCGACTGAGTGATCAATTGCTGGTCATGCGGGGTAGCCCTGCCCGTATCGAGCAAATCATGCCGCCACAGGGCGTTCCACCGCGTGATCCGGCAGCAACCTCGATCAGTCATCATCACGGCGAGCTTCTAAAGGCGCTGATGGAGCAGGCCTCATGACGCGATCTCTCTATCCCGCCCTGCTGCGACTGATGCTGGCGACCACGTTGCTGGTGGGGCTCTGGCAATTGATCGTAATTCTGGGCGCGCCGCGCTACATGCTGCCGGCGCCCTTGAGTGTCCTGCATACCCTTATCGAACAGTCCGGGCTTTTATGGCATCACGCACTGGTCACGCTCGGTGAAATCGTGGCCGGTTTTCTCTGCGGCACGCTTCTGGGCACGGTGACAGCTCTGACCCTATCGAGATGGGCCTTTCTGCGTTCGACCGTTCTGCCGTTGCTGTTGCTGACCCAGGCCATTCCGGTCTTTGCCATTGCACCGCTGTTGGTGCTCTGGTTCGGTTACGGACCGGGGTCGAAGGTCGTCATGGCGACATTGATCATCTACTTCCCTATCGCCTCGACCTGCTACGACGGCCTGCGTCAGACCCAGCCCGGCTGGCTTGATCTGGTCACCACCATGGGGGGCAGTGCCAATCGCCAGCTTTTCTACATTCGACTGCCGGCCGCCCTGCCATCTCTGGCGTCCGGACTTCGTATGGCCGCGACTGCTGCCCCCATCGGCGCCATCATCGGTGAGTGGGTAGGTTCCAGCGCCGGGCTTGGATATCTCATGCTTCAGGCCAACGGCCGCATGCAGACCGATCTGATGTTTGCTGCCCTGATCGTGCTGCTGCTGATCACCATCACGCTGTACTTTACTGTCGATCGTCTGTGTCGTCTGGCCATGCCCTGGCAGCCGGATCACACCGGCAGACACACGTTAATCAATGGAGAGAGATCATGAAAAGAGTACGGGATCGTTTATGGTTCGCGGCGCTCATGACCGTTTTGCTGACCGGTGCCGTTAGAGCCGATGAGAGGACTGACGAAAACGCACCGGCACCGCTGTCCTCGCCTCCCGAGTCGTCCCTGCGTCTGATGCTGGACTGGTACGTCAACCCAAGTCACGGACCAATCATCATTGCCCAGCAAAAGGGATATTTTCGTGACCTTGGCCTGAACGTCACCATTGATGCTCCAGCCGACCCGACCGCGCCACCCAAGCTGGTCGCCGCAGGCCGCGAGGATCTGGCGCTGGGATATCAACCTCAGCTGCATCTGCAGGTTGATGAGGGGCTTCCGATCAAACGTGTCGGCACATTGATCGGTACCCCACTGAACGTACTGATGGTAAGCGCCGACAGTGATATTCATCAGATTGAGGATCTCAAGGGCAAGCGGATCGGCTACTCGGTTGGGGGTGTCGAAGAGGTTCTGCTGGCGGCGATGCTCAAGCATTCCGGCCTTGATATGAGCGATGTCGAACTCGTCAACGTCAACTTTGCCCTGACGCCTGCCCTGTTGAGCCAACAGGTTGATGCCGTAACAGGTGCCTTTCGCAATTTCGAGCCGGCTCAACTGGCGCAGGAAGGGGTTGAAGGACGCGCCTTTTTTATTGAGGAAGAAGGCGTTCCCATCTATGACGAGCTGATCTTTCTGGCCAACACCGAAACGCTGGATGAAAAGCGTCCGCTGATATCGCGCTTTTTGAAGGCCGTTGAGAAGGCCACGATGTGGATCGTGAATCATCCCGAGCAGAGCTGGGAGACGTTCAAGACGTATGACCGATCACTGGATAACGAGGTCAATCATAAGGCCTGGGAAGCCAGCATTGCTCGCTTCGCACTTCGCCCGGCAGCGTTGGACACGGCGCGCTATCGTGATTTCGAGAATTTTCTGCTGGATCGCGGCGTCATCAAAAAACGAGCACCGGTTGATCGACTGGCAGAAGATATCAACGCCACTGGTCGGTGAGAGAGAACAAGGCAGCTGAATGCCTTCAGGATTCGGGCCCGGAAGCCGCTTCCTGAAGGCATTTCTGAATACGGCGTTGTTTACAATCCTTATTATAATAGTCAACTTTTATGTGTTACTTTTATTCCCGTTTCGGCGATCGATCAAGAGAGAGTCATGCCATCAACGTCCCACCACGAACATTTTGAGCGCGTGCGCCAGGATCACCAGCGTGAACTGGTGGAGGACTATGTCGAGGAAATAGCGCATCTGCATCGCCATCTGGGAGAAGCACGTGCCAGCGACCTTGCTGATCGTTTTGGCGTCAGTCCTGCCGCAGTGTCCAAGGTGGTCACGCGTCTAAAACGGGATGGATTGGTCAATGCACGCCCCTACCGCGGAATTTTTCTGACTGATCAGGGTGAAGAGCTGGCTCACAAGGTGGCAGCGCGCCATCGGGTCGTGCTTCAGGCGCTTCTGGCTTTGGGGGTCCCCGAGAGCATTGCACGGGCCGATTCCGAAGGGATCGAGCATCACTGCAGCGATGAAACCGTGGCGGCCATGCACCGTTTTCTGGCCGATAATCCTCACCTGGTACCGGATTCCATTTCCCGCATGACCAGCCGTTAACGTTTCCTGCTTCCCGTCCTGTCGTTTCAATACCTATCCTGAATGAAGCGCCCTGCCTGCGGCATGTCCTACTGTTGCAGGCTCACTCATATTCTCGTGTTCCAGTACGACGCTATCATCAGCGTCGGGAGACTCAGGTCATGTCGTCTCATTCAAGAGAGCAGATGCATCCGCCGCTGGCGGATACGCCGCTGGTCTTCATTGATCTTGAAACCACCGGCACACGTGCCACTCGCGACCGTATTACCGAGATCGCTGCACTTCGTATACTGGACGGTCAGATCGTTGACCGCTTCGAATCTCTGGTAGACCCGGGGATCGACATTCCCGAACGCATTGCCACGTTGACCGGCATCGACAATGCACTGGTCACCGGTGCGCCCGGTTTCGAGGATATCGCCGACAGATTCGAACAATGGCTGGGAGATGGCTGGCTGATTGCCCATAACGCTCGCTTTGATTACAGCTTCCTGCGCAATGAGTTTCGACGACTGGGTCGGGAATTTCGACGACGCGTTATCTGTACGCTCAAGCTGTCGCGAGCGCTGGATAAAAGCTCGCACCATCATGGGCTGGATGCCCTTTTGACACGTTATCAGCTCGAGCCCCATCCGCCACGCCACAGGGCGATGGGAGATACCATGACGCTGTTTTCCGTCTGGCAATACTGGGCGCGTCATCACTGCGTTGAACAGATCGAGAAGCTGGTGCTTGATCAGGAGCGCCGGCGTAGTCTTCCTGCCCAGCTTGATCCCGGCCTGCTCGATGAACTCCCGTCGCGCCCTGGGGTGTATCTCTTTTATGGACACAATCAGCTGCCGCTTTATGTCGGCAAGAGCGTCAATCTACGTTCAAGAGTGTTGAGCCACTTCAACAACGATCACCGCAACGATCGTGAAATGAAGATCTGCCAGCAGACCCGGCACCTTGAATGGCATGAAACGGCAGGTGATCTTGGCGCGCAGCTTCTTGAGGCCCGTCTGATCAAGCAGCTCTCCCCGATCTATAATCGTCGGCTACGCCGCAGTGCCGGACTACATACCTGGTACTGGCCGTTGGAGGCACGGGCGCCACAGCTTGCCGGGCAAAAAACGCTGCATGAAGATGTCTCGGGCACGCGCTATGGCATGTTCCGGTCACGAAAGGAAGCGACTCAGGCCCTGACCAGTATTGTTGAGCAACAGCGCCTTTGCCCACGGGTAATGGGGCTGGAGCGCGGCAAGGGACGCTGTTTTGCCTATCAGATTGGCCGTTGTGCCGGAGCCTGCTGTGGTCAGGAAAGTCTGGAGGCGCACACGCAGCGCGCTCGTGAGGCGCTTGAGGGACTGCGCATTCGCCATTGGCCGTGGGAAGGCCGCGTTGCTTTCAGGGAAACAGCCAGTGATCAGGACGTGGTCTACCATCTGGTGGATCACTGGTGCTACCTGGGCAGCGTGGAACAGCTGGACCAGGCGCCGGCTACGGACGAGATCGCCTTTGATGCCGACACCTATAAAATCCTCACGCGCTTTTTGGCCAACGAGCATGAGAATATCAGTGTCATCCCGCTTGAAGGCTGAACAACAAGCGGGATGACTAAGAGCGATGCGCCCTGTTTCGATCAGCCCTTTTTCGACTGGTCCTTCAAAAAGGTGTCAATGGCCTTGAGAAAGGCTTCGGGCTGTTCTGCATGAAGCCAGTGGCCGGCACCGCTGATGGTGTCGACTCGAGACTCTGGCATGATTTCGGCAATCACGAGTAATGCATCGTCCGTGATATAGCTGGAACGCTCTCCCCTCAGAACCAGCGTCGGCCCCTTGTAGGGCGTGTCTCCACCCGGTGGCGCCACAATATCGCTGTAGCCTTCCTCGATAAAATCAAGACCGACACGCCAGCCGAGAATGCCCTGATCATCGCGCACCAGGTTGGTGGCCAGAAACTGTCGGGTGGTCCGATCATCGACGGCCTCGGCCATCGCGTCATCGGCCTCCTTTCGTGATTCCGGCAAGGCGTCCTCGACCAGACGATGGGCCTGAAAGACATCATTGTGACCGTGTTCATAGGCCACGGGTGCGATGTCAGCCACGATCAAGCGCGCAATCCGCTCGGGGTGACGCCTTGCAAGCGTCATGGCCACCTTGCCCCCCATGGAATGCCCCAACAGATCACACTGCCGGATATCAAGACGATCCAGAACGCCCAGTACGTCTGCGGCCATATCCTCGTAGTGCATGCCGGGCGCATGTGGAGACCGGCCGTGATTGCGAAGGTCCATGGCCACCACGCGCCGTGTCTGGCGCCAGTGCTTGATGTGAGAGCGCCAGTTGTCCGCGCTGCCAAAAAGGCCGTGCAAAACCACGAGCGGCGAAGTTTCGGCCTGCTCCGGCGCGCCAGAATCCACGTAGTGAAGCTCGATACTCATGAAGTCTCCGTCACTGTGTTGCGATTGATGCAGCGGTTATCCCTGAACATGCATCATCAGTGTTCCATTTCATCCGAGGGCATGGTTTCCACACCTGAAAGTTGAAGCAGACAGCGCTTCAGCCAGATCAGCAACATGGCATAAAGGGGAAGAAACAGCAGCAGGCTGATGGTCAGTTTCACACCATAGTCGACCACCGCTATTTCGATCCAGTGTTCGGCCATGAAGGGGTCGGGACTGTGCCAGAACGCCACGAAAAAGAAGATAAAAGTATCCAGCAAATTTCCCAGAATCGTGGAGCCGACCGGCGCCAGCCACCAGGGTTGCATCCGTCTCAATCGGTCAAATACCAGAATGTCCAGCGCCTGCCCCAGGGCGTAAGCCATGAAACTTGCCAGCGCAATACGCCCGACAAAAAGATTGAAGGTCCATAGCGATTCCAGCCCACGCCACTGCCCCTGCTGGAATAAAACGGAGACCAGATAAGAGACCACCAGAGCCGGTAGCATGACACGGGCGATGAGACGTCTTGCCGCATGTCGTCCCATCAAACGCACGGTAAGATCAGTGGCAAGAAACAAAAAGGGAAAGCTGAAGGCGCCCCAGGTGGTATGAAACCCCAAAAGCGTAATGGGCAGTTGAACCAGGTAATTGCTCGCGGCAATCACCAGAATATGAAAGATACAGAGCACCAAAAGCGCAATACGCATTCTGGCATAGTCAAATATGAGCATTATCAGGTTTTTTAATCGATTTCTGTGAACCAGAAAGGTATAAAATCATCTAACCGTGAGCGCTAATCCAGAGGCCGTTTGATGAGCGAGTTGCTTAGCCTGTTCATCAGGGTCATGGCACACGGTACTGCATTGTTGGAGCGCCGAGCGCTGTCAGAACAACGTTTGGACAATAGCGCGCCAACCTGCAGAGCGTTTTTTTTCACAAGGAGTTAAAAATGAGTGTATGTGCCACTGCACCGATCGCGACAGCGGGGTGCGAAATGGTCATTCTCGATTCTGCACCGCTGCTCAAGGCCATGGCCAATGAAAACCGATTACGCATTCTCTGTCTTCTCAGAGAAGGTGAAATGTCGGTGTCAGAACTGAACAGCAAACTTGACCTGAGCCAGTCGGCGCTTTCACAGCATCTGGCTGTGCTTCGCCGTGAGGAGCTCGTCAACACACGTCGTGCTTCCCAGACCATCTATTACTCCCTGCGTGGCAAACACGCCGAAGCAGTGATCGATACGCTGGCAGGGCTTGACCGGCCCTGAGTCTGGCACGTGGTTTGAATAAGCGGCCTGCCCCCTGACAGGGGCAGGCCGCTTGTCGTTTCAAGGTACTACTGCTTTTCCCAGCGCAAGCGCATCACACGATCAATGGTGCGGTCTATGCCACGCTCGATGGCGCCCTCACTGCCCCTGCCAAGACGCTCCAGCATCGAGCGCTGTGGCCTGAGACCAACTTCCAGAATCTGCCACTGGTCGCTGCGTGCCTGCAGCCATGCCTCACTGGTATTGACTTCATCGGTCAGGCCCAGGTCAATGGCCTGCTGCCCGTACCAGATATCCCCTTCGCTGACCTGTTCAATGTTCAGTGCCGGCCGACGCTCGGCGATCCAGGATTTGAAAAGATCATGGGTCTTTTCCAGGTCGTCCAGAAACTTCTCGCGCCCTTCTTCAGTATTTTCACCCAGCATCGTGAGCGTTCGCTTGTGACGCCCGGCGGTCAGAATCTCGACGTCCACATCGTTTTTCTTGAGCAGCCGATGCAGATTGGGGATCTGCGCCACCACCCCGATCGAGCCGATCACGGCAAAGGGCGCGGCAATCAGATGATCTGCACAGCAGGCCATCATGTAGCCGCCACTGGCGGCGACCTTGTCGACACTTACCGTAAGCCTGAGCCCTGCCTCACGCAGCCGGTCCAGTTGAGCACTGGCCAGTCCATAGGCGTGGACCAGTCCCCCGCCCGATTGCAGCCGAACCAGTACTTCATCCCCCGGTTTGGCCGCCATGAGGACGCTGGTAATCTCTTCCGTAAAGGCCGGCACTCTTGAGGCCCGCAGATCCCCGTCAAAATCCAGCACCCAGAGGGTGTGGTGCTTTTCAGCGACCTGTTTCTGCTTTTTGGCTGTTTTCTGCTCTGCCTTGCGAGCCTTCAATCGAGCCTTGATATTGCGCTCACGCTCTCCTTGCCTGAGTGTGGCATCCTCAAGTGTTTCACGATGGCGCCGAAAATATTCTCCGCGATTGCGCACATGAAGTCTGGCACCGCGTTCCTGGCGCTGGCCACGGGCTCGAACCACGAGCATCAGTACCACGGCAATGGCCACGACCACCGTGACACTTTGTGCCAGAAACAGTGCGTAGCTGGATAACCATTCGCCCACGTTTTCAACCTCCCGGGTATAACGGATAGAATGCGCGCCATCATCGCACATGACGTCTGAAAGTGCTGAAGACCAGACATCACGAGCCACGAACTGGCTATCATGTATTTTTAATCATTAACCGGATATGAAGATGGTCGATACCGCGCCACTGATTGCAAAGCTCCATGAACGTTTTGATGCCGAAGCGGCCGCAGGGGTTCAGGAAACCCTGCAGCTCGAACTGGATGAAGGGCCACGCTATTTTGTCGTGATCGATGATGGAACGCTCAATGTTCAGGAAGGCAACCACGATGCCCCGTCTGTGACCCTCATGACGGATACCCGTACTTTCGAGCGACTGATCAACAAGGAGCTCAGTGGTATGCAGGCCGTTATGTCCGGCAAGGTCCGCGCTCGCGGCGACATCATGCTGGCCTCTCGCCTGACGCGCCTGTTTCGCCGCCGCAGCGACGCCTGATCGGCGGGCGCTTTACCCTGAGGGTCTATTCCCGAACGGCGCTGCCTCTCAAAAAGTTTTCGATCAGGGCACTGGAGATGGAATAGGATGGCGGCAGGCCCGGCAGTTGATCGGCAGTGAACCAGTCGGCGGCCTCGATCTCGATGCCGTCGATCTGGATGTCGCGGCTGGCAGCCTCGGCGTAGAACCCCATCATGAATGAGTGCGGCATGGGCCAGGACTGGCTTTTGAAATAGCTGACGCGCCCCACCTTCACACCGACCTCTTCGAACACCTCACGACGCACGGCCTCCTCTGCTGATTCTCCCGGCTCGATAAAGCCGGCCAGCGTACTAAATCGACCCGTAGGAAAGCGCGGGCTGCGCGCCAGCAGCATCTGGTCACGCCAGGTCACCAGCGTAATGATGCACGGCGATATTCTGGGATAGCTTCGAAAACTGCAGGCGGGACAGGCCATCATGAATTCGCCGGACCGACGACGCATGCGAGTACCGCAGCGTCCGCAAAAACGATGGTCCTGCGACCAGCGCACGATCTGTAGTGCCGTGGAAATCAACCCGAAGGACTGTTCAGGCAGCGAGCCCAGCCATTGCCGCGCTGGTGGCCACTGCTCATCACCGGGTTCGGACAGTACTGCAACAGGCACCTCGTTCCAGTAGCCGAGGGCAATGGCGCCGTCTGGCCAGCGAGCGCGGGGCTGCAAAATACCGCCCTGGCCATTGTCGGCAATCCCATGCTCTCCGATACGGATCAGATAACCTTCACGACAGTTGGCCAGCGTTTGAATATCACGTGTCAGCACCTCAACCCCCTAGCTGGTCCCAGAGACAGACGCCCTTCTCGCGCAGTTTGGCCAGCTTTTGCTGATGAGCCTGTGCTTCCTCATCACTGGCGGTAATGACCCTCAACGGCGCACGCCCGGAAGCCAGCCGGCGAATACCAAACCCGGTATTACCGCTACTGCTGTTGCTGCTATCGGCGTCGCGATCAGCGCCCAGCGTCAGGGCGGTCTGACCGCCGGTCATGGCCAGATAGACATCGGCCAGAATCTCGGAGTCCAACAGGGCGCCGTGCAGTTCACGGTGGCCGTTATCGATATCGTAACGCTTGCATAGCGCATCCAGGCTGTTGCGCTGCCCCGGATGGCGGTCACGTGCCATCTTCAGGGTATCAAGGATGCTGCATTTCGATGCCAGCGGCCCCAGTTCATCGTTGCCGCGGGCTCGATTGACCATGGCAAATTCGTGATCGATAAAGCCTACGTCAAAGGGTGCGTTGTGGATGACCAGCTCGGCGCCCTGGACAAATTCCCAGAACTCATGGGCAATATCGGCGAATAGCGGCTCATTGGCCACTCGAGCATCAGTAATGCCATGCACCTCGATGGCTTCAGGATCGATGGGCCGTTCGGGGTTGATGTACTGATGGTAATGTCGCCCGGTCAGGCGACGATTGATGACCTCGACGCCTCCAATCTCGATCAGGCGATGCCCGTCCCTGACCTCAATGCCGGTCGTTTCCGTATCAAGAATGATCTGTCTCATGATGTCTTCTCGCGGGTTCTGAGTTCATCCATGGCGTCGTTGGCCAGCTGGTCGGCAAGCTCGTTGCCTTCGTGACCGGCATGCCCCTTGAGCCAGTGCCATTCGATGTCGTGTCGGCGGGACTCTTCCAGCAGCATCTTCCAGAGTTCGGCATTTTTGACCGGGGCCTTTGACGCTGTTTTCCAGTCCTTTTTGACCCAGTTATGAATCCACTGGGTAATGCCCTGTCGCACATATTGAGAATCGGTCCAGAGATCGATGCGACAGGGACGAGTCAGTGCTCGCAGGGCAGAAATGGCCGCCATGAGCTCCATGCGGTTATTGGTGGTATGTGCCTCGCTACCCTTCAGGCACTTTTCATGAGGGCCGCTGCGCAGAACCGCACCCCATCCGCCCGGCCCGGGATTCCCCCGACACCCGCCGTCCGTATGGATAATGACATGGGGACGTGCTTCATCACTCACTGCGTGCCTCTTGGTATTCGAAATCAGGCTGCCATTATGCCACGACGGCCGGGGTGACTGCCGAGTGACGTTTGCCGGCATGAACCTGACTGCCGGATTCAATGTCTGCCCTTTCAGGGATGACGAACGATGAAGAGGTTTGCAGTGGCTGAGGGGGCTCATGGGCTGTGCAGGCCAGCACGGAGGCCTTGCTGCCCAGTATGGTGGCTGGGTTGAAGCGTTTTTTGAGAGGAATCATGCGACACATCTGACGTTTGGCAACAATGACCCATGCCCGCCCAAGCGGCAGATTGTGCCGTCGGCCCCAGCGTTCCATGAGAAGCCAGTCCGGCGTGTTTTCAAAAGGCACAAATCCGCAATAATCGATGCGTTCAATATTGAAGTCGATAAACCTCAGCCAGTCTCGCAATCGTCCCGGTGTCAGCCAGCGACTACGCTGATAAAAGTGTTCGCGACAGCGTTTGAGTCGTGTTGGCCCTGCTATGCCCAGCGGATGCCAGCCAATCAATATCAGGCGCCCACTGTCACTGGTGACGCGTGCAGCTTCTCGCAGGACATGGGTAGGCTGAGGCGACACTTCCAGTAGATGATGAACCAGTACCAGTTCCAGGGACTCGTCAGCCAGTGGCAGAGCCTCGGGGCGACAGATCAGGGTGGAGGGATACTCGGCCAGACTACGCTGTGGTGCCCATTGGATTCGATGGCGGATGCTGTCAATGGCCAGCAGGGGCGGTGCCATACCCAGCTCGAGCGCATGTTGCATACCCGATCTGGACAGTTGTTGATGCAGACATTGCTGCTCGGCCTGCCACTGTCGTCTGCCATGGGAGGTCTGCCAGTAACGCTGTCCGGCAAGGAACTGTTCACTGAACGTTGCCTGATCTGCGTGGTGATTTGACATGCAGGGCCCCTGATCGCATGGTTATCGAATTAAATGAGCGCCCCGGTGATCGAGGCTGGCAGTGACCCGACCCGCTTGCCATGTCGGGTACTCTATCCCCTTTTGCAACCCAATTTTTCGAGGATTGTCATGTTGACCGTCAAACCATTGCCAGCGTTCCAGGATAATTACATCTGGGTGATGGAACAGGATAATGCCGGCAGCGTTGTTGTGGTCGATCCGGGTGAAGCGCAGCCGGTCATCGATTATCTGGAACGCTCGGGGGCGCACCTTGAGGCCATCCTGATTACGCATCATCACCGAGACCATACCGGCGGGCTTGATGAGCTGAAATCGCGTTACTCCCCACGTGTCATTGGTCCCGACAATCCGGCCATCAAGGGGATCGATGATGCTGTGAGAGATGGCGATCGTTTCCGCTTGCTGGGCCGGCATTTCGAGGTCATGGCCACGCCTGGCCACACGCTGGATCATATCTCCTATCTTTCCAGCGGCACCCCCTCCCTGCTCTTTTGTGCCGATACACTGTTCTGTGGTGGCTGCGGTCGCCTCTTCGAAGGCACCCCAGAACAGATGCATCAGGCGCTGACACGCTTTGCCGAGCTTGATGATGACACGCTGGTCTTTGGTGCACATGAATATACGCTATCCAATCTGAAATTTGCTCAGGCGGCTGAGCTGGAGAACGCTAACCGCGACGCGCTTCTTGCCGAGTGTCAAAAGGCTCGTGAGCTTGATCGCCCCACACTTCCCAGCACTATCGGACGTGAGCGCCTCGTCAATCCTTTCATGCGTGTCCATCTTGAAAGCGTTCAGCGCAGCGCCGCTGAACAGGGAGAGGCGCATGATGCATTGTCTACCTTTACTACCCTGCGAGCCTGGAAGGATCGCTTCTAAAGGTGAACCGTTGAAATGATACGCCTGGCCCGGTGGCATGGCGCCCTCTGGGCTGCCCTGGTGATGTTGGCAGTCTCCGGGGTGCAGGCGGCTCCGGTGAGTGACGTGCCGACCGTACATGGCATTTCACTATACGATACGCCCGAACTGCCTTCCGACTTCGATCACTTCCCCTGGGTCAATACGCAGGCGCCCAGGGGGGGCGATATGGTGCGATCGGCCATGGGCAGCTTTGATTCGCTCAATCCCTTTATCGTGCGTGGTGATCCGGCCAGCGGGCTCACTGCCTTTGGCGGTCTGCCCTTCGATACGCTGATGGTCGAAAGCCCGGATGAGCCCTTTACCCTGTATGGGTTACTGGCTTCAGGGATTCGGCTGGACCCGGATCGCCGCTGGATGGAAATCGATCTGGATTCCAGAGCGCGCTTCCATGATGGCAGCCCGGTAACGGCAGAAGATGTCGTCACTACCTTTGAGACGCTTGAAGCGCAGGGCTCACCCATGTACCGGGCCTACTATGCCGATGTCACCGATGTAGAGGTGGTCTCGCCGTTCACCGTGCGCTTTGAGTTCAGTGAGCACAACTCACGCGAGCTGCCGCTGATTCTGGGGCAGCTACCGGTGCTGTCGGCAAAGGATATCGAGCGCCGTGACATGACTCGGCCCACACTTGAGCCTCTAATGGGCTCCGGCCCTTATCGCATCAGCGACGTTCAGCCTGGTCAGCGTATTGTTTATGAACGTGACGATGATTACTGGGGCAGGGATCTGCCGGTCAATCGAGGACGTTACAATATTGACCGCCTGATTTTTGACTACTATCGCGATCCGAGTGTGGCCCTTACCGCCTTTCGGGCGGGTCGAGTCGATCTGCGTATCGAAACCATCGCGCGCAATTGGGTGACCGGCTATGACTTTCCTGCCGCGCGCCAGGGGTTGATCAAGCGCGTTGAAATCGAGGATCACAAACCGGCGCCCATGCAGGGCTTCGTCATGAACCTGCGCCGTGATGTGTTCAAGGATCGGCGCGTTCGACGTGCCCTGGGGCTTGCGTTCGATTTCAACTGGCTCAATCGTAATCTGTTTTATGGCCTCTATGCCCGTACCCATGGCTTTTTTGATCATTCCTCCATGGAAGCAAAAGGGCTGCCGGATGACGCTGAGCGCGAGCTTCTGACGCCCTGGCGTGATCAACTGCCCGAAGAGGTCTTCAAGACTCCCCTGCCCATCAAGGCACCGCAGGCCCTGCGGCCCCGATTGAAAGAAGCGCTGGAGCTTCTCCGCGAAGCGGGGTATGAAGTGCGCAATAACCGGATGGTCAATCGGGAAACGGGCCGACCGTTGCGATTTGAGCTGCTTTTGGGCAGCTCAAGCATTGAGCGTATGGCGCTGCCGATGGTGCGCAACCTTGCGCGTCTGGGAATAGAGGTCACGCTCAGAACCGTGGATCAAAGCCAGTATCTGGTGCGCCTGCGCCAGTTCGATTTTGACATGACCACCACCGTGATCGCCCAGAGCACCAACCCCGGCAACGAGCAGCGTGAATACTGGGGCAGCGAATATGCCGATCAACCCCAGAGTCGCAATCTTGCGGGGATTTCCAGTCCAGCCGTTGATGACCTCATTGACCGGATCATTCGTGCGGATTCACGCAAGGCACTGGATACGGCGGCCTCGGCGCTGGATCGGGTGCTTCGCTGGGGCTTTTACGTGATCCCCCAGTATCATTCGCCGGTCACCCGATTGGCGTACTGGAAAAAAATGGCCATGCCCGATCAGAGTCCGGAATATGGCCTGGATCCTGATAGCTGGTGGATTGACCCTCAAGGCGCGCGACAGATCAACGCCCGCCGGGAATAACGCTCATGACACGCTACATTGTGATGCGCGTACTGCTGATGGTGCCAACGTTGCTGGCAGTACTGCTGCTCAATTTCATTATTGTTCAGGCGGCGCCTGGTGGCCCGGTCGAGCAGATGCTGTCGCGTGTCGAGGGAATGAATTCGAGTGCGGCGCTGGGGGTGGCAGTGATGGCGTGGTGGCCAGCGGTGATGTTACCCGCGGCACGCGCGGCATTGATCCCGTGTTCATTGAGGAACTCAACACACAGTTCGGCTTCGACAAGCCTCCGTGGCAGCGCTTTGTCATTATGGTAGGTCACTATGCGCGGCTGGATTTCGGCGACAGCTTTTTTCGAGGGCAGTCCGTCACCGATCTGATTATCGAGCGACTGCCGGTCTCCATTTCGCTGGGGCTCTGGAGCACGCTACTGGTGTATCTCATCTCGGTGCCGCTGGGTATTCTCAAGGCGGTGCGCCAGGGCAGTCGATTTGATTTGTGGAGCTCGGCACTGGTCATTGTGGGCTATGCCATCCCGGGGTTCCTGTTTGCCCTGCTATTGATCGTGGTGTTTGCCGGGGGCAGCTATCTCGACTGGTTTCCGCTGCGCGGGCTGACCTCGCCCGATTTTGACCAGCTCTCCTGGGGCAGGAAAATCATCGACTACTTCTGGCACATTACTCTACCGGTCATGGCACTGACCATCGGAAGCTTTGCCACCCTGACCTTTCTGACTCGCAACAGTTTCCTCGAGGAAATTCACAAGCAATACGTCATGACTGCGCGCGCCAAGGGCGCCTCGGAGCGACGCCGGCTTTACGGCCATGTATTTCGCAATGCGATGCTGATTGTCATTGCAGGCCTGCCTTCTGCGCTGGTGGGCATTTTCTTTACCGGCGCGCTTTTGATCGAGGTACTCTTTTCGCTCGATGGTCTTGGCATGCTGGGTTATGAAGCCGTCCTGCAGCGTGATTATCCTGTGATCTTTGGCACGCTTTTCCTCTTCACGCTGATCGGTCTGGTACTGAAACTCATTTCCGATCTGACTTATGTCGCCATCGATCCGCGTATCGACTTCGAACGACGGGAGAGTTAGCCCTTGTCCATTTTCGCCTTTTCCCTGGCCGGATGGCGGCTTTCTCCCATCATGCGTCGTCGGCTGGATACCTTTCGCGATAATCGGCGGGCTGTGGTCGCAGGCTATGTGTTTATGGCCCTTCTGGTAGTCACTCTCCCTGCTGAACTGATCGCTAACGACACACCACTGGTCGTGCGTTTTGACGGCCAGTGGTACTGGCCCTTGCTGGTGGACTATCCCGAAACAACCTTTGGTGGCTTTTTGCCCACCACTGCACTCTATAGCGACCCGGCCGTGCTTGCGCTGATTCGTGATCAGGGTTGGCTGATCCAGCCGCCCATCCCCTTCTCCTGGCAAAGTATCGACATGTCCCTGGGTAGCCCTGTGCCGGCGCCACCGAGCCTGCACCACTGGCTGGGGACGGATGATCAGGGGCGGGATGTACTGGCACGCGTGATCTATGGTTTTCGTCTCTCGGTGCTGTTTGCCGGGCTGGTCACGCTGGGATCAGTATTGATCGGGGTATTGGTGGGTGCGGTACAGGGCTATTTTGGTGGCTGGATGGATTTAATGGGCCAGCGTGTCATCGAGCTGTGGGCCGGTCTGCCAATGCTGTTCATTCTAATTATCCTCTCGAGCCTGGTGGTCCCCAGTGTCTGGTGGCTGGCCCTGATCATGATTGCCTTTTCATGGTTGGGCCTGGTCGATATCGTGCGCGCCGAATTCCTGCGTGCCCGAAATCTTGATTATGTGCGGGCGGCTCGTGCCATGGGATTGCCGGCTCGGCTGATCATGTGGCGTCATGTTCTGCCCAATGCCATGGTCTCTACCCTGACCTTTCTTCCCTTTATCTTTACAGGCGCCATTACCACGCTGACGGCGCTGGATTTTCTCGGTTTCGGACTTCCGCCTAGCTCGCCTTCACTTGGAGAGCTTGTGGCACAGGGCAAGAACAATCTGCAGGCGCCCTGGCTGGGCATCACGGCCTTCATGACGCTGGCAATTCTGCTCTCTTTACTGGTGTTCATCGGTGAAGGACTACGGGACGCCTTTGACCCGCGCCATGCGACGCCCTCGATAAAAGGGAGTGCAGCATGAAAAGGCTCATCAATGGCCAAACCATTTTTTCACTGGAAAAGCTGCGAGTATTTGCCGGCAACACACCGCTGGTGCATGGCGTCAGCCTCAAGATCGCAGCCGGTGAAACGCTGGCACTGGTGGGAGAGTCCGGCTCGGGCAAGACCATGACGGCAATGGCTGCACTGAACCTTGCTCCAGGCGGCATCCGTGTTGAGGGGGAACGGCTTCTGGGAGAGGTTCGACTTGCCGAGCTTTCTTCTAGTGACTGGAAAGAGCTTCACGGTAGTCGAGTTGGCGTGGTCTTTCAGGAACCGATGAGCGCCCTTAATCCACTGCACCGCATTGGCCGCCAGATTGGTGAGGCGATTACCCTGCATCAACCGCTTCGCGGCCGTGCCTTGCGTGAGCGCATTATTGAGCTGATGCAGCAGGTGCGTTTGCCTCGTCCCGAGCAGTTGATCAAGGCATGGCCGCATGAACTTTCCGGTGGCCAGCGTCAGCGTGTGGTCATTGCCATGGCCATTGCCAATCATCCCGAGCTTTTGATCGCCGATGAGCCCACCACGGCACTTGATGTCACGGTCGCAAGCGACATTCTTGCGCTTTTACGGGAACTCGCCGATTCGATGGGTATGGCGATGTTATTGATCACGCATGACCTGAATCTGGTGCGCCACTGGGCTGATCGAGTCTGCGTATTACATCATGGGCGAGTTCAGGAAACCGGTGTGACCAGTGAGGTCCTGTCACATCCGACCAGTATTTACACCCAGACACTGATTGAGGCTGAACCGGCAGGCGCGCCCGCTCTCGTGCCAACAACGGCACCCGAGGTAATGTCGGCGCGTGACCTGTCGGTGGTTTTTCAAAAACCGAAAGCGCTTTTCAGGCCTCGTCCAGCGCCATTTGTGGCCCTGAATTCTGTTTCTCTAACCCTTCGTCAGGGAGAAACCCTTGGCATTGTCGGTGAGTCAGGTTCCGGCAAGAGCACCCTGGCTCAGGCACTGCTACGTCTGGTGGCTTCAAGGGGGGAAATATGGCTGGGCGATGCCCGACTTGATTGTTCTAGCCATCATGCGCTGCGATCGGCGCGCCGACATATGCAGATCGTGTTTCAGGACCCTTTTGGAGCCCTGTCACCGCGTATGACCATTGAAGAAATTGTCAGCGAAGGACTGCGATTTCACTGTCCCGAATTGGGCCATGAGGCGCTGCGCGAGCAGGTTGCGCAGGCGCTGTCCCGTGTTGGTTTGACAGAAAAGGCGCTTGAGCGCTATCCGCATGAATTTTCCGGTGGTCAGCGTGCCCGTATCTCGCTGGCCAGAGCGTTGATCCTGCACCCACGTGTTCTGGTGCTTGATGAACCAACCTCATCACTGGATCGCACCGTCCAGCGTCAACTGATCGAGCTGCTGCGAACACTGCAGCTTGAGCGCCAGCTCAGCTATCTTTTCATCAGTCATGATCTTGCTGTGGTTCGCGCCATGGCACACCGTTTGATCGTGCTGAAAGACGGCGAAGTGATCGAGCATGGCCTGACAAATGACGTCATCGAACAGCCACGTCATTCTTATACACGCCAGCTTATAGAAGCCGCATTTCGTTGATCCGGCCGAAAAAAAGCCCTGAACACCATCGTCAGAGCTTTTGTCATACTGGTGATTGACCTCAGGGATGTAACGTAAACCGGTCAGCATCGTGATGAACGGGGAATTTTTCACGAAAATCCTCAAGACTTTGTCTGCCAATGACACCGGTTCTTACAAAGGCTCGATCAGGCGCTTCATCGATCAGGGCATCTCCCCTGTAGTCGATCAGCATTGAGTCACCGCTGTAATTCAGCCCACGGGCATCGTCACCGACACGATTGACCCCAATCACGTAACTTGAATTTTCAATCGCTCTCGCCTGCAACAGCGTGCGCCAGGGAAGGCGTCGTGCCGAAGGCCAGTTGGCCACACAGAGCATGACATCGTATTCGCAGTCCACATTGCGCAGCCAGACAGGAAAGCGAAGGTCATAGCAGACGGTCAAAAGGATATTGAAACCGTTCAGCGATACGAGTGCACGCTGATTACCCATCGCATAGTGTTCATTTTCCTCTCCCATGCGAAACAGATGACGCTTGTCATAGGTCGCCATGGTGCCATCAGGCCGAGCCCAGATTAGACGATTGAAATAGTGCCCATCCTCGGCAATGGCTACACTGCCGGTCACAACGGCATTGTGCGATTGCGCGGTATTTTGCATCCATGCAACGGCTCGGCTCTCCTGCATGGACTCCGCCATACGCTCCGGCGCCATGGTAAAGCCGGTAGCAAACATTTCCGGCAAAACGATCAGATCGCTGGTAGTAACCTCCTGGAGCCATTCATCGAGTAAATGACAGTTGGCGTCAATATCCTCCCAACGCAGGTCGGCCTGTACCAGTGTGGTTCTCAATTCGCTCATGACGATGATCCAGTGGTTAAAGAGAGGGAAAATACCTGACGGATGCCTCCTTTGGTCGAATGAAATGGGGCTATCACATTCCTGTCATCTTGAAAGGTCATGATGTTCCTGCCGGTAAAGAAAAGAAAATGGTGCAGGGAAGCACATGGACAGGGAGTCCGACGGCGACAGGAAGTTGACTGGGCTCAGCACGGCTTTCGGTAACAGTGATACGTGTTATGCCCTGCCGACCAGCGCCCTTGTTGGTCGACTTTTTTCCAGGGGAAAGGCCATCAAGGCCTTCCCCTGTTTCGTTAACGCCCTTTCTCGAGAAAGTCGATCAACAGTGTGTTGAGTTCCTGTGCATGCGTAAAATTAAGACCGTGCGGGCCGTCTTTCACAATTTCGAGGCGGGCGTTTTTGATCATATCACTTGAGCGTTGACCGCTATTGGCCAGCGGCACAATCTGATCATCGTCACCGTGGATTACCAGCGTTGGCACATCAATGCTTTCCAGATCCTGACGGAAATCCGTAAACCCGAAAGCCTTGATGCACTCCTGTGTGGCTCGTGGAGACGCAAAATTGGCAATGCTCTGGTTGTAGGCCAGAAGCTCATCGGAAAGCGTGGGCGCCTGCCCGTCGTGATTGACGAACAGCTTGCCAAAGCCACCCAGAAAACCGGGACGATCCTTTTTGACGTTGGCCAGCATGTCATCAAAGATCGACTGATCCACCCCTTCGGGGTTGTCATCGGTCTTGAGCATATATGGCGGTACAGCCCCTACCAGAACAGCGCCGCGAATACGCTTGCTGCCGTGACGCCCCAGATAGCGGGCGACCTCGCCCCCGCCCATCGAAAAGCCGACCAGCGTGGCATCGCGGATGTCCAGATGCTCGAGAAGACCTGCCAGGTCATCGGCAAGCGTGTCGTAATCATAGCCGCCCCAGGGTTTTTCCGAGTCACCGAACCCGCGGCGATCATAGGCGATACAGCGATAGCCGGCCTCGGTCAGGGCATTGACCTGGTATTCCCACATGCGATGACTCAGTGGCCACCCATGAATCAACACGACAGCCGGCCCTTCCCCACAATCCTGGTAATAGAGGTCGATAACGTTGTTACTGCTGTCGACAATATTGGCGTAAGCCATGAATCGGTCTCCCTTACAGGTTCATATAACGCGCTATCACCGCAGGATAGCTCAGCGTTTCCATGCCTGCATGTCATGGTTTGAAACCATAAAAAACCGCCTTTCCAGAGGAAAGGCGGCGAAAGGACCTGATGATGAGGAGAGAATTCACTTCAGCACCTGACATACCGAAATGAACCAGACGCCGTGGCGTCTGAGAAATACTGTGAATGATCCTGAAAAGTAAATCAATGCAAAAGAGAATAATTTTTATTTGAGATTAGATGTCGTTCTTTGCCAGGGACAAAAAAAACCGCCTCAGAGAGACGGTGTGAGGTTTGGACAACCAGCCGTTTAGTCAGGATAAGCTGGTTGTCACTGCTCCTCATCAAGCAGTAATGGTATGTGGTGAGCAGTATATCGCACCCTTACGCAAATCTGGTTTGAATCTGGCAATCAGGATCATTATCGAAGTTGAAAATTCGATTTACCCTTGCCCTTCGCAGGGATACCACTTGTGGCGCTGATCGATGATCTGGCGTGGATAACCGGTCATCTGAATGGCCGGGTGCTCCATGGCTTCGGCACGCAAGATATTGATGTGCATGTTTTGCGGTGAGTCTACAGAAACAACCTTCCCGATCATCAGGAAATTGCCCCAGAGCTTGTCATTATAAGGCTGGCACATGCTCATGCCGTTATATCCTACCAACGGAGGTGGCGGCGCTACGGCAGCAGCGTTTTCCGGTTTGTCTGATGAAAAAAGAGAACAACCTGACAATATGCTGAGTCCTGCCATGATGGCCAGTCCTCGTGTCGCGCTTTTTAATTGACGAGTCACGCCTTTCTCCTGAGCATGCGGTGACTGAAGATTAAAATTTCTTAAGCGGCAGACAAGACTACCGGCCGCGCGCATCAGCATAACTGCGACATTGAGCCCTGTCCCTACTATTTTCGCAGGTACTTCTACCACCTGGGCATGGATCTAGGCGCCTCGTTTACGCCAGAGATCCCAGGCCACGCCGCAGGCAACGCCAAGAAGAATGGCAGAGGCCATGCTTTGAGTCGGCCACCAGGCCAGCAGACCCATGACGGTACCGACGACCATGCCGGGAAGCTTTTTCATTGTCCGTTCTCCTCTTTTATAAATTTATTCTTTCATTTGGAACAAGGGCCGTCGGCATGAAAGTTTCCTGTAATACGCAAGAGAAATACCACGGCTGCCAACATCCGGACACGAAAAAGCCGCTTCGGTAATTAACCGAAAGCGGCCTTTTCATCAAACTTTTGGTCGGGGCGACAGGATTCGAACCTGCGACCTCCACAACCCCATTGTGGCGCGCTACCAAGCTGCGCTACGCCCCGACGCTGCTCTCGATATTCGCGAGAACGGGGCGTATCCTACATCACTGTTATGCAAAAGGAAAGAGGATGTTCACGAACATTCAGGGATTCGTGTGCTTTTTCATCATCCCTGCGATGTCTTCAAGCTTTTCAAGACAGATCCGACCGCTAAAAAACGATCCTACATCGATATAGCGAACGTTCCCCAGCGTTCTGGGTTCCGGCACGGGAGTATGTCCTACCACAACGCCGTCAATACCGGACACGATAGACTGATTGTTTGACTCGATGCGCTGTCGTGACCACAGAAGCGTTTCGCGAGATGTCTTGCGAATGTCTGACCAGTTGGCGGGTGGCTCGGCGTGAACGATTCCCACAACGCCGTGAGCGGTCTCGACTTCAAAGGCCAGGGGCATCTTCATCATGGCCTCTGCAAGGCGATTTCTCAGAGTGACCTTGTCATGGCTCTGAGACCAGTCTCCTCCGTTACTCAGCCACTGTCCCCAGTGATTATCGAACAAGGCGTTACGCGCCATCATTTCATGATTGCCGGTTACCGCATAACACCAGGGCTGATGGACCAGCTCGAGACATTTCAGGGAATCAGGACCACGATCGATCAGATCGCCCACGCTGAAAAGACGATCCCTGGCGGTATCGAAATCGACCCGGGTCAATTCACGCTCAAGTAATGCGTAATGCCCGTGCAGA
This sequence comes from Kushneria marisflavi, assembly GCF_002157205.1. Classification (NCBI taxonomy): domain Bacteria; kingdom Pseudomonadati; phylum Pseudomonadota; class Gammaproteobacteria; order Oceanospirillales; family Halomonadaceae; genus Kushneria; species Kushneria marisflavi. The sequence goes on from NZ_CP021358.1 coordinate 97,946, forward strand.
TCGCCAACGACATAGTCATGACCATTGTCATTGCGTTCGAATCGCTTGAGCATTCATGGACTCCGATAAGTGTTGAGCAAAGGCCGCATCATAAACGAAACGCGAGCGTATTTTGACCTGTCACGTGACAACGATCAGTGCATGAATGATACCGGGCACATAGCCCATGAGCGTGAGAAGAAGATTAAGCCAGAAGGCATCACCAAAACCGGCGGCCAGATATACCGCCAATGGTGGTAACAGAAAGGAAAGAACAACCAGAGTGACAGGGTCCATGAGTGAAAATCGATGGCAGAATCCCTGTGAAGGGACCCTGCCAATAGATCCTTTACCAGTTGATGGCGCTTTGGACCTGCTCGGGCGTCAGAACGTGACGAGCGTACTCCTGCCCCTGACTTGAGCCGGCATCATATGGATTTTGTGTGTTGATGTAGGCAACCAACACCTGATCGTTTTTGGTGCCCATCACATGGGCCGGTGTCGAGCCAACACGATCCCTGGCCTGGCGCTGCATTTGCTCCCACTCCTGCTGCGGATAGGTCGCCAGTGCCAGCAACGGCTCCGGAGTGCTGTTGAGCTCAAAATTCTTGTAATAGAAAACGGCCATATTTTGAGCATCGATGCGCTGATTGTTCCATTCGAACGTATCGCGCTCGACGACGCTGTTTTGCCAGTTTTCAGGATAGGTAAAGGTATAGCCGACAGTGGTATTGCGATAGCCCTGCTCTGACTGTTGGATCACGCTATCAATGTTGGGATCCTGCTGTTTTGGCTCGGAGCTTGAGCAGCCTGCCACGGCAAACATGGCACCTGCGATGGCCAGCGTGGTGGCCCCTTTTTTAATAAAAGACATGCAGCATCCTCCTTGAGTCAATAAGTCCTGCACAGTCAATATAGTCCATATCATGATTTGACAAATTATCTGACGGTCATCGGATGATTCAGCCACGTGCATGACGCTCCAATCCCATGACCTTATTTCTGCTTTCATCACGGGATGCGACCTGGAGGGTGTTTGTCGGTGATGCAATGGAGAGCAGGCACGCTGATAAAGAAGCGGTCAGGTCAAAATGGGCGATATAGCGGGTGATTAAGGAATTGACTAAAAGAGTTTGGCAGCCACGGCCCGGTCATCGTGGATATGGCAACAGGACATTTTTATTCAGGCCAGGTATCGACACTGATCAGGGTCGCGAGCGAACGACGCTGATCCCACCCCTTCTGTGCCAGCATGGGGGAATCATAAAAGGCGCTAACATGACCGATGCACAGAATGGCAATGGGCCATGCCCCCTTTGGAGCGTGAATCAGTGATTTCAATGCTTCAGGGTCGAAAAGAGATACCCAGCCAACACCGACACCCTCGGCACGCCCTGCCAGCCAGAGATTCTGAATGGCGCAGCTGGCTGAAGCCAGATCCATTTCGTTGATGGTGCGACGTCCAAACACATACTGCTCTCGCGCATCACAAAGCGATACCACCCAGAGCTCAGGGCACTCTCGGATGCCTTCCACCTTGAGCTCCAGAAATGCTTGAGCACGCTCGTCGAGCGCCTGCGCCGTGGCCTGACGCTCCTCATCAACAAGCTGTGCCACGGCCTCGCGCAAGGCAGAATCGCGAATGCAGATAAACCGCCACGGCTGCATGTATCCAACGCTGGGCGCATCATGTGCGGCTTCCAGCATCCGCTGTATGACGTCCGGGTCTACCGGGTCAGGCAGGAAATGGCGCATATCCCGGCGCTCGCGAATGGCGCGATAGACCGCAGCCTTGTCTTCATCACTGTAGGCATGTTGGCTCATGACAACCTCCCGGTGACCCTGCCAGCCACTATTATGGCCTGCTCCAGGTGCTGCATCGCACGTGAGCTCTCATCGTGCAATCCAAAACGTAGAATGGCACGCTGCTCATCGATTACCCACAGGCGTGTCAGCACGCCCTCGGATAACAGAACTTCATGCCAGAAACGAGCGCGTTCAAACGTCATATCAAACCCGTTGAAAAGCGCGCCATGACGCCAGCGGGCGATATCACCATGTACCCCAACCTGCTTTTCAAGCCACGCCCCCTGTTGGCCGCTGGCGTGCCTGAGCGTTTTACTCATGGTGCGCTGCCAGGGATGATCTTCAAGAGCCTCTACGCCGGCCTGTTGAGATGGTGACGTTACCCGCCATGGTCCCTGCAAGGCGGACAGTCTTTGCATGATGGTTGATGACACTCTTCCAATGACGGTGCCCAGACGCAATCCAGCCAGACCAAAAAACTTGCCCAGCGAGCGCAATACGATCACGTTATCAGCGATATCCGGCAGCAGGCTCTGTTCAGGTGTGGCATCCATGAAGGCTTCATCGACGATTAACACGGCGCCCTTCTGCTGCAGTCTGGTGGCCAGAGCATGTAGATCGCGGGGCGCGATATGCTGCCCACCAGGGTTGTTGGGATTGATGACGACCATCGCGCGCAGATTGTCTGAATCAATCCACGATGCCACCACGGCCTCAGGGTGATCAGCGTCGTAAAACCATGCTTGATGACCGGCCTGCTGCCAGCGCCACTCATGCTCTCGATATCCGATATCGGGGAGCGCCACGATGCCTGACTCGACACAGTGCGGCAACTGCTCGATGGCCCACTGCGAGCCTGGAATATTTAAAAGCGTGAAATCATCCTCGGCACCGAGCGGTGACCCCAGATAATACCAGCTTGATGCCTCAAGAAGTGCCAGATCGTGATCCGGCAGGGCCTGACAGGCGCTCGCATCAATAGGTGTGATCGGATAGGGCCACGGGTTAATGCCGGTTGAGAGGTCCAGCCAATCCTCTCGCTTGATACCGTAACGACGGCTGACATCAGACAACCTGCCGCCGTGGGCCGGAAATGCCTCGAAAGCACGCGTCATGACCCTACCCATGTGATGATCAAAAGCACGGCAAGCCATATCAACAGGGCATGAAAGACAAGCGTGCAGGCACGATCGATATCCATCACCGCAGCAGGACGTCCCTCACCAAGTACCGGGCCTGCGACATGCTGCCCATGATAAATACCGCCACCGCCAAGCCGTATCCCCAAAGCTCCCGCTCCTGCGGCCATGACCGGTCCTGCATTTGGACTTTTCCAGTTCCTGCCCTGCTCCCACCAGCATCGTATGGCGGCATTGAAGGTGTTTTTTGAAATTTGCCAATGCCAGCCGGCCAGTGCGTAGGACAATGCCGTCAGTCGAGCCGGTATCCAGTTCATGATGTCGTCGACGCGTGCCGCGACACGTCCGAAATAAAGATAACGCTCACTGCGATACCCCCACATGGCATCAAGCGTGTTCACCACACGATAAAGCACGACACCGGGGATTCCTGCGACTGCGAACCAGAAAATTGCGGCGAACAGCGCATCACTGCCGTTTTCAAGTACGGACTCACAGGTCGCGCGTGATATTTCGCACGCCTCGAGCTGCCCTGTATCCCGACTGACCAGCATGGCCACCTGCTGGCGTGCATCTTCGAGATCGTCTTTCAAGAGGGGCTGATAAACACGTTGAGCATGTTCGATGAGGCTCTTGCGGCCGATAGCCAGATAAAGCGTTAAAACGGCCAGGAATATGTGCCAAAAGCCTTCCAGAAGACGGTCGAGATAGATGGCCGCCAGCATAATGGGAGCAATGACCAGGCACCATCCGATAAGACCAGCGACCAGGTTTCCGGTATTTGACTGACTGGAACCGTAAACGTGCTTTTCAACGGTCGAGATCCACCATCCCAACCCTACGAGGGGATGAAATCGTCGAGGTTCCCCCCATATCTGATCAACTAATGTTGCTGCTAATATTACTATCCACATTGGAGATAACGGTATAATTTTGTTTGGCGATTACACATCATTGCCGACTGGTGCTCCAAGATGGCATAACTGCTCGAACTGTTCGTGACTTTGTCGATCAATATCGACACGTAAACGCGCAAGACCAGCGTAAGGCAACGATAGACGGTGCAGCCAGTCCCCCTTTTGCATCGACATGCCTATCCGCATCGCCACCCAGCTTTTGATAACACCGGCATGCCCAAACACCAGAAGACGTATTGACGCGTCATCCTGATGATCAGCGGTATCCGCCAGCGCCGTTCCTCTATCAAGAATATTTTTCCAGCCCTGTTCGATGCGTGTCAGAAACGCATTGACCGTCTCCCCTTTCGGTGGAGGAAATGCTCGAGGGTTCGACCAGAACTGTTCCAGTTCGGATCTGGAATGCTTCAGCAGTTCCTGTGTGGCTATCCCGTCCCACGCGCCAAAGTTCATTTCCATGATTTCAGGCATGACATGCAGCGGTACGTTCCACTCTTCGGCCAGCACTTCTCCTGCACTGGCGCAGCGAATCAGCGGTGAGCTAATGATCGCATGAGGGCGAGGCAGGGTTCGTGCGGCCGCCAGCATATTCCTGCGCCCCGAGACACTCAGGGAGACGTCGGTCTGCCCACGCAAGCACTGCTGTGGGCCCTCACACTCACCGTGGCGCAGGCAGTCGATGATCAGCGCCTGGAAGGTCATGTCGGCTCTCCCTTGAGGCACTGGGGAAGCCCGGCGACCACCCACCAGACACGCTGGCATCGCAATACCAGCGTCTGATGAAGCCAGCCGGCCTCGTCCACAAAGCGTCGCGACAGGGCATTCATGGGCACGATTCCCTGCCCTACCTCGTTGCTGACCATCACTACCCGTCCTGGTGCCTCGTCGAGGGCCTCCAACAGCCGGCCATACTCGTGATCAAATCGCTCATCACCATCGAGCAAAACATTGGTCAGCCAGAGGGTCAGACAATCTACCAGCAGCAGACGATCTGCTCGAGCATGCCGATCAATGGCATCCCCCAGCGCCAGTGGCGCCTCTTCCAGCGACCAGTGGGCAGGTCTGCGTAAACGGTGAGCCTCAATGCGCGCGTGCATTTCGCTGTCGTTATACACTTGCGCCGTGGCGATATACGTCACCTCAAGGCCGCTCTGCATGGCCAGCGCTTCACCGTGACCACTCTTGCCACTGCGTGCGCCGCCCAGAATCAACTCATGCATGCATCATCACCAGTACCAGATACAAAAGCACCTCGGTGATCTGTTGAACGGCGCCCAGTGCATCTCCTGTCACGCCGCCAAGCTGATGTTTCAACCAGCGGTACAGCATCCATCCCGAGAGCGCTGTCACCAAAAGCAGAACGCTACCAGAAACGACCCCGGCAGAAAGCACTGCCACAAGCACGGCAATGCCACCCAGCCAGCCGTGATCACTGACACGATGCTGCCCGGTCAAGGCATGAACCTTGCTGTCGGCATCGCATCGTAGATACGGCAGCAGGCCCATCATGAAAGCGGCCAGCCCACGACTCAGGGCATGGGCGGTGATCAGTGCCATCATCACAAGCCCGGACTCCTGCTGCGCCAGCGCACTCAATAACAGCCACCGCCCTACCAGACTCGCGATCAGCGCTAGCACACCATAGCTACCGACCCGGCTGTCTTTCATGATGGCCAGACGCTGGGCCACGGTTTGACCGCCTCCAAGGCCATCCATGCAGTCTGCCAGACCGTCTTCATGCAGGGCACCGGTCAGCCATAGCGACAGCACCAGCGTCACAAACACCGCGACAGAGGCAGGGAGCACCTGTTCAAGGCCCCAATAAATCAGAGCAAGCCCCAGACCGATCAGTGCACCGACCAGCGTAAACCAGCGATGGCAACGTCCCAGCGCCTGTGCGCTGACTTCACCGGGAATACGCACCGGTAGCCGGGTCAAAAAACTCACCGCCAGACAGCCCCACTGCCACTGACAAGCCAGGCCCTTACGGCTCATAGCGTCAGGCCCACCTCTTCGAGCGAACCCAATTCATGATAAAAGGCCAGTGCCGAGCGCAGCAGCGGCAATGCCAGTGCCGCCCCCGATCCTTCTCCGAGTCGAAGCCCCATATCCAGAAGCGGTACGGCTTCAAGCTGATCCAGCAGCGGCCTGTGACCGCGCTCATCGCCACAATGCGAGAAGATTAGATAGCCCCGTACCTCAGGTGCAAGACGACAGGCACACAGTGCCGCCACGGTCGTAATGAATCCATCCACCAGAATGACCATGCCTTTTTCAGCAGCGGCCAGCATGGCCCCGACCATACCCACAATCTCGAACCCGCCCAACGCCGCCAGCGCCAGCCGAGGGTCCTGCAGGGCCTGCGCATGGCGCTGAAGCCCAAGCTGCACGATATCCTGCTTGCGCTTCATGATCGTGGCCGTAACCCCACTGCCGGCGCCGATACACATGTCAAAGGAGAGATGCGTGAGCGCTGCCATCAGCGCACTGGCGCTGGTCGTATTACCGATGCCCATTTCCCCCAGCGCAATCAGATTGCAACCATCAGCATGCAGCTCATCAATCAGTCGTCGGCTGTTGTCGAAACCGGCGTCAAGCTGTTCAAGCGTCATGGCAGGCTCACGGTGAAAAGGCGCTGTCTTCTCGCCGAGCCGATGATCGACCAGCTTTGGATGCGGCTCATGCGCCTTGAGCGTCCCGCAATCAATGACCTTCAGGGGTAGTCCGGCCTGCCGGCAAAAGATATTGATGGCGGCATTTCCTTCCAGAAATTGATGCACCATCAGCTGTGTCGTTGAAGGATCAACAATGGAGACACCTTCAAACGCCACACCATGATCGCCGGCAAAGAGCAGCATGATCGGTGAATCAATGCTCGTTTTTGAAAGTCCCAGAATACGCACCAGCGTTGCCGCAGTGGTTTCCAGCGTGCCCAACGATCCCGGAGGTTTTAGCCGACTGTCGATGTGGGCCTGAATACTGGCATCGTTCGCATCATCAGGGGGCGAAATATTAAAGGTCATGACATTGACTCGGTTAAACATGCACAAACGCTACCGGCTGCCAGTTGGTGGAGCAACGATAAAGTCATAAAGCCTCATCAGCGGGCCCGGCCACGCCGCAGCGTCGGACTTGACTCCATCATTGGCCCGGCTCACGATGAGCAGCGCTCGGGTGCCCGTGCAGGTTTGTACGGGATAATCGGGAAAGTGATGCAAGTTCACTGCTGTCCCCGCAACGGTAATCGAGTGGCTTGAAGCGTGACCACTGACCTTCATGGTCGGGAAGGTGCTTCAGCCCGGCAGACAATTGTCCGCCAGCTCGTCAGCCCGGAGACCGGCCCGGCGATGATACAGGGTGATAATGCCAACGACATTATCAGTAATGACTGCCGCGCGTACGGGTCGATACGCAGGAGCACACAAGTGACGTATTTTCCTATCAGGTGTCGGCGCTTGCCAGACGCCGCTGTACTCCATGACGCCTCTTTATCACATGAGTGGGGAATACACCCTCATGTCGCATCATCGCGTCCTGCACCTGCGGAGACGATATGACCGCTACCCCGCGTCCCTTGTTCCCCTTTGCCGCCGTCACCGGCCATGAACGCCTCAAGCTTGCGCTGATTCTGGCGGCACTGGATACCCGCCTGGGTGGTGTACTCGTCAGCGGTCCGCGCGGCACGGCCAAATCGACACTGGCAAGAAGCCTTGCCGAGCTGCTGCCCTTCTCGCGCTCATCACTGGTGACGCTGCCTCTGGGCGCCGATGAGGCCCGGTTGACAGGTACGCTGGACCTGGGCCGGGCACTGGGAGATCGTGAAGTGGCCTTTCAGCCCGGACTTCTCGCCCGGGCCCATGACGGTGTGCTCTACATTGATGAGGTCAATCTGCTGCCCGACGCGCTGGTAGACCTGCTGCTTGATGTCGCCGCCAGCGGTATCAATCATGTCGAGCGAGACGGCATCAGCCATCAACACCCTGCGGATTTCCTGCTGATTGGCACCATGAACCCCGATGAGGGTGAGCTGCGCGCCCAGCTGCTGGACCGCTTCGGACTCGCCGTACTGGATCATCCCGCACCGGATATCGAGCAACGTCTGCAGATTGTCGAACGCCGCCTGGCCTTTGATCGGGATCCCGAGGCGTTCACGGCCAAATGGCAGAAAGAGCAGGCGCTGTTAGGTGAGCGGCTATCCGCTGCCCGCAAGCGACTTTCGACGGTCACTCTCTCCGACGACCTGGCCCGCGTGATTGCCACCCGCTGTGTCGAAGCCGGCGTGGAAGGCGTGCGCGCCGATCTGGCCTGGCGACGTGGCGCACTGGCCCACGCCGCATGGCAGGGGCGTCATATCGTCACGCTTGAAGACGTCGAGACTCTGGCTCCGCTGGTCATGGCGCATCGTGCCCCCGGTTATGATCCCGAGCAGGGCCATGATGATGGCAACCCGGGCAATGGACGTCATCGTCACAATGATGGTGAAACGTCTGCTTTCGAAGAAGAGACCTCCCCGGAGGCTACCTCCGTGCCGCCGACGGGACGATATCCAGGACGCCGAACGCCAGCCGATGCTCCGGGCCGACCGGATATGTCTTCCGATCAGGACACGTCAAACGCTCGGGCTGATAGTGAATCGGCTCGAATGCCTGCACCGACGGACAACGATCAGCGTCAGAGTGATCACCAGAATCATGATGGCGATAATCATGGCAGCGGTGACTGGGGCACTCTGCCGGCTCATCAGCCCCCTCTGACGCTGGGCAGTGCTGCCAGCAGGCGCATTCAACAGCCGACTGCATCAGCTAGCGCTTCCATCAGGCAGCAGGCGTCACGAACGAAAGGTCGCCATGCCATTGGGCAGGCGCGTATCGACTGGCCCGGCAGTCTACGCAGGGCAGCCATTACTCACGGCCGCCCGACACCCGATACTGTTGAGGCACTGGCATGGCATCGCGAGCGACGCCGTCCTGAAAGACTCACCTGTATCGTGCTGGACATTTCCGGCTCCAGCCTGAGCCGGCAGACCTCTTCTCAACGTGCCCGCCAGATTGAAAAGGCGATGGCGCTGGTCGAGCAGCTGGCTTTTGATGCCTATCTCGCCCGCGAGCAGCTGATGCTGATGACCCTGAGTGGTGACGGCGTCACCGAAGTCATGTCCCCTCGTCGTGCCCCACGCTCGATGGCTTCCACGCTGAACCGGCTCACACCGGGTGGCGGTACCCCGCTACGACGTGGTCTGGACGATACTCGCCAGCGCCTGGCGCGCCTTCAGTCTGTAGACCCGACAGCGATTCACCTCTGGATACTGACCGATGCCCGTAGCCGGGACGATCTCGAACTTGCGCCGTTTGGCCTTGAGACCCACATCGTGGACTGTGAGCCACGGGAAGAAGCACTGGGTCGGGCAAAAGAGCTGGCCGCCGCGCTTGAAGCCACCTGCCATCACCTTGACGATCTGATCCGCACGCCAGCCGCACCGGCAATGAATGCCACCAAAACGACAGTTCCCGGGAGACAGCCATGAGCCAGCACCATGGTGATGACAGCGCCACTGACCAGGACGACACTCGCTACCAGCAGCGCATGGCCACCAAAAAGCGCATTGTCGATGAGCGCATTGCCCGCGCAGATCAGGAACGTGGTGTGCTGATCGTGCTCAAGGGCAACGGCAAGGGCAAAAGCAGCTCTGCCTTTGGCACCATGGCACGTGCCATGGGACATGGTCAGCGTTGTGCAGTCATCCAGTTCATCAAGGGGCGACGTGCCACCGGCGAGTATCTGTTCTTCAACGATCACCCACAGGTCGACTTTCACGTTATGGGGCACGGGTTCAGCTGGGAAGTCCGCGACCCGGAACGCGAACGTCAGGCCGCACAGGAGGCCTGGGCACTGGCGGAAAGGCTGCTGGCCGATGATCAGTATCACTTTCTCCTGTTTGACGAGCTCTCCTACATGATCAAGTACGGCTATCTCGATGCCGAACGGATTGCTCAGGCTCTCAGCACACGGCCGGCGCATCAGAACGTGATGATCACCGGCCGTACCATGGCGCGCGAGATTCAGGAGATCGCTGACACCATCAGCATCATTCACGATGAACGTCATGCCTTTCGGCTTGGCGTCAAGGCACAGGCGGGGATCGAGTACTGATGTCAACGACCGCGTACTGTCCAGCGCTTTTCCTCTCGGCCATGGCTTCCGGTCAGGGCAAGACCACCGTCACCGCCGCACTGGCTCGACATCATCGTCGTCAGGGTCGACGCGTCACGGTGTTCAAGACCGGCCCGGACTATCTGGATCCGCAGATTCTGGCACTGGCCTCCGATCAGCCGGTCGAGCCACTGGATCTCTGGATGGCCGGGGAAGCCTTCTGTCGCGAGCAGCTCTATCGCGCCGCTCAGGTCTCGGATCTGATTCTGGTGGAAGGCGCCATGGGCCTCCACGACGGGACGCCTTCCAGCGCCGATCTGGCGATCGCCTTCGATATTCCAGTGGCCTGTGTCATCAACGCCCGCGGCATGGCCCAGACCGTGGCTGCCATCGGCCTGGGGCTCGCCCGCTATCGCCCGGAAATGCAGTTTCATGGCCTTGTGGCCAACGCACTCGGCAGTGAGCGTCACCGCCAGCTGATCGAAGACAGCCTGCCTGATGATGTTCGGCTACTGGCGGCCCTGCCCAGAGAGGAGCACCTCGCCCTGCCCTCACGTCACCTGGGACTGGTTCAGCCTGGCGAGCAGGATGACCCGGACAACCTGTCACTTGAAGCGCGACTCGAGGCTGCCGCCAATCTGCTGGAAGGCCAGGCCCTGACCGAACTGCCACCCACGGTGGCCTTTGAGCCGCAAAATATCGATACGCCCCCGCCTGCTCTGGCCGGCAAGCGCATCGGCATTGCGCGTGATGCCGCCTTCAGCTTTATCTATGCCGCCAATGTCCGCCTGCTGGAAGCCATGGGGGCCGAACTCTGCTGGTTTTCACCGCTTGCCGATACCTCGCTGCCCGAAGGTCTCGACGCACTGTGGCTGCCGGGCGGTTACCCGGAGCTTCACGCCGCGGCACTGGGCGCCAATCACGGCATGTGTCAGGCCATTCGCCACTTCGATGCCCGCGGGCTGCCAATTCTGGCCGAGTGCGGCGGTATGCTCTATCTACAGCAGACCCTGACCGACCAGCACGGTACCTGCCATCCCATGGCCGGTGTGCTGCCCGGTCACGGGGAGATGCGTACCAAACGAGGCTGTCAGGGCATGCAGAGCGCCCCTCTGCCGGAAGGTGAAATTCGCGGCCACGCCCATCATCACTCTCGAAGCCACGACACCCTGACACCGATGGCACACGGCCGTCGTGCCAGTCATCCCGCGCCGGGCGAGGCCATCTTTCGCCGCGGCCGGCTGAATGCCAGCTATCTGCACCTGTTTTTCCCTTCCAATCCCGAGGCTGTCGCGGCTCTGTTGGATGGAACAATGGATGGCAGTCCCACGCCCGGCGCATCGGCACATGCCAAGTCATGTTCGCATGTCGAGTGACCCTTGCGGCCATGACACCAGCAACATCCCGATCGCTCTGGGGGTGGGCTGTCGGCGTGACTGTCCGCCAGAGGTCCTCATGCAACTGGTGACAGACATGCTGACACGCACTGGACTGCATCCGGATCAGATCACCCTGGTGGCCACCCTGGTGGGTCGTCAGCATGAAGTTGCGATGACCTCGCTGGCCAAGGCCTGGGGCTGCCCACTGATGGCCTTCCCGGCAGAGGCTCTGAGGGAAAGCGAGCCGGCCATGAGTCAGACCAGCGATACCACAAGGCGTCTTCATGGTGTGCCCGGTGTGGCCGAGGCCGCAGCTCTGGCTGCCATCAGAGCGCATTGCGACGCACCGGCCAGACTGCTCGTAGCCCGCCAGCAGTGCGACCGCGCCACCTGTGCGCTGGCCGTACCGAACGCCACCACGAACATTTCCCGACACCCCCTTTTCAGGAGATTCTCATGACATCCATCGAGACCTCGCGTCCCGAACTCCACAAGATCCCCGCTACCGTCGTCACCGGTTTTCTGGGTAGCGGCAAGACCACCCTGCTGTCGCATCTTTTGCGCAACGCCGACGGCAAACGCATCGCCGTGATCGTCAATGAATTCGGCGAGCTGGATGTCGATGCCGAACTGGTACGCAGCTGTCAGCTCGAAGCCTGCGAGGAGAACGAGGCCATCGAGCGCGAACAGGGCGTCTTTGAACTCGCCAACGGCTGCATCTGCTGCACCGTGGAAGAAGAATTTCTGCCGGTCATGCAAAAGCTGGTCGAGCGACGCGACCAGATCGATCACATCCTGATCGAGACCTCGGGCCTTGCTCTGCCAAAGCCGCTGGTGCAAGCCTTCAACTGGCCCGACATCAAGCAGTTCTGCACCGTGGACAGCGTCATCACTGTTGTCGACGGCCCGGCACTGGCCGCCGGGCGCGTGGCGCATGACCACGACCGCATCGAAGCGCAGCGTCAGGCCGACGAAAGCCTGGATCACGACCCGAGCCTGCAGGAGCTGCTCGATGACCAGCTCGCCTCGGCAGATCTTGTCATTATCAGCAAGGGCGATGCACTGGACGACGAGGCGCGCCGGGTACTGGAGCAACAGCTGCGCGGGGAGCTGCCCGAGCGGGTCAAGACGCTCTGGGCCACGCATGGCGAAGTCGATGTGGCCGCCGTCATGGGCCTGCAGCTGGCCTCGGAAGGTCGGGCCGACGACATTCACACCCATCATGATGATCATCACGCCCACGGACGCGAGCACCACCATGCTCACGATGATTTTGACTCCTGCGTCATCACGCTGGGCAGCGTGGACAGCCCCACCCTGGTCAGGGCGCTGGAACAGGCACTGGCCGAACAGACCATCTATCGGGTCAAGGGATTTGTCGATGTCGGCAAGCCCATGCGCCAGGTGCTGCACGCGGTGGGCAATCGCCTCACCCATCACTTCGACCGGCCGTGGCGCAGCGACGAGACGCGCCAGACCCGGCTGGTGGTGATCGGCAAGGGTCTGGATCGCGATCGCCTGCAGGCCGCACTGTCCGAGGCCGAGCACCACGAGCACATCCGCTGATATCAGCCCCGACAGTCCTTTAGTGGAGGGTGACGCATGCACCTTTTCGCCGCCCAGCCCGGCGGGTTCAGCGATGACAACGGCATTGTCGATCTCGGTCAGTCGCCTGCCGAACTGGTGATCCTGTCGGCTGCCGACAGTGCACTGGCCCTGCTGGCCACCGTGATCGAGGCCGATGACGCCCAGCGCGATACCAGCATCCGCCTGGCCAACTGGATGAACCTGTTAAAACCCGCCGCGTTTGATCTCTATCGCGACCGGGTGCTGGATCAACGCGGCGATGAGGCGCCAAAGGGCGCTCGCGTGGTGGTGCTCTCCCTGCTGGGGGGCGCTTCCTACTGGACCTATGGTCTCGAGCAGTTGAAGGCGTGGGCACAGCGGGATGGCCGCACGCTGATCGTGGTGCCCGGTGAAGACGTCGAGGATGAAAGCCTGCTCGAGGCCGGAACGGTGAGTTACCAGGAAGCGCATCGGGTGTGGCGCTACCTGCGCGAAGGCGGTGCCGACAACACCCGCGCCCTGCTCAACTGGCTCGAGGATCGCTTCCTGAATCGCCCCCGGCCGTGGCGCGAACCTCAGCCGCTGCCGCGGGTCGTTTTACATGCCCCGCCCAATGATCTCACCGCCACACCCGGTCACATCACCCTGAATCAATGGCGGACGCGCTGGCAGCCCGAGCAGCCGGTGGCGGCACTGGTGTTCTATCGAAGCCATCTCCAGCAGGGCAACACCAGCGTCTTTGACGCATTGATCGGCATTCTGGAAGCGGGCGGCTTCAATGTATTGCCGGTCGCCGTGGCCTCGCTCAAGGAGCGCCTGTGTCTGGACACCCTCGATGAGCTGATCGAGCAGAGCCATGCCGCCATCATGCTCAATACCACCGGCTTTGCCCTGGCCGCCACCGCGGATGTCACGCAGACCGGCTATCAGCACCCCTGGACGCGCCACATCCCCATCCTGCAGCTGATCATGGTGGGCACCACACTGGAAGACTGGCAGGCTCAGCCCATGGGGCTCAGACCGCGTGACATTGCCATGCAAGTCGCGCTGCCGGAGCTGGATGGGCGCATCATCACCCGCCCGATCGCCTTCAAGTCGGCGCACTATCACTCGACGCGCTGTCAGCACGACATCGTGATTCATGCGCTTCACGAGGAGCGGGCCCGCTTTGTCACCGAACTGGCCCGGCGCTGGGTCCGGCTTGCCGAAAAAGCCAATCAGGACAAGCGTATCGCGCTGGTGCTGGCCAACTACCCCTCAAGCGATGCGCGCATCGGCAATGGCGTGGGGCTCGATACGCCGGCCTCGACGCTCAACATTCTCCATCACCTGCGAGAAGCGGGCTACCCGGTGACACAGGCCCTGCCCCATGACCCGACGGCACTGATCGAATGGCTGACGCAGACCGTAACCAATGACGCGACCGGCATCGAGACCCGGCCAGCAGCGCAGAGTCTGGCGCTTGAGACCTATGAGCAGCACTTCGCGCAGCTGCCCACCGTCTGTCAACAGGCCGTGCTTGAGCGCTGGGGCGCCCCGGAAAACGACCCGCTTCATCGTCAGGGCCGTTTGATGATCGCCGGCATGCGACTGGGCGAGACCTTTGTCGGCGTCCAGCCGGCGCGCGGTTTTGATATCGACCAGAACGCGGCCTATCACGACCCGGATCTGCCCCCTACCCATGGCTATCTGGCGTTTTATTTCTGGTTGCGACATGTCTATGGGGTCGATGCGTTTGTTCATGTCGGCAAGCATGGCAATCTGGAATGGCTGCCCGGCAAGGGAACGGCCCTTTCCGACACCTGCTGGCCGGATATCGTGCTGGGCCCCATGCCGCATCTCTATCCGTTTATCGTCAACGACCCCGGTGAAGGCGCCCAGGCCAAAAGACGCGCGCAGGCGGTCATCATTGATCACCTGATGCCGCCCATGACGCGTGCCGGTATCCACGATGACCTGGCCGAACTCGAGCGACTGACCGATGAGTATTATCAGGCCCTTGGCCTTGATCAACGCCGGGAGCAGTTTCTGCGCGAGGCCATCATCGAGCGGGTGCGCAACACTCATGTGCTTGAAGAACTGAGCCTGTCGCCTTCGGCGAGTGTCGGCGAGCGTCCGAGCATTGATGAGGCGTTAAAAGACGATCAGACCCTGCTGGACGCCCTGGACAACTACCTCTGTGACATCAAGGAAGCGCAGATTCGCGACGGGCTGCACGTGCTGGGCGAACTGCCGGAGCATGCCTCGCTGCGCGACACGCTGATGGCGCTGGTACGACTGTCGCGCGGCAGTCAGCCCCACGAACAGAGCCTTTTGAACGCCATGGCCATGGATCTGGGGCTTTTCGAAGTGCATGACGATTTCGACCCGCTCGCCCTCGATGCGTGGCCCTGGCAGGGGCCGTGGCCTGATCGGCTCAAGGCACTTGAAGCCACTGGTTGGCGCAGTTCAACTCATACCCGCGAGCGTCTTGAACTGCTCGGCGCACAGCTGATCGAGCAGCATGTTCTGTCTCATGATACTGCCCCGCCTGATCATCACGACTGGCCGCAAACACGCGCCGTGATCGATTTCATGAACGATACGCTGCTGCCGTTGCTGCACCAGAGCGTGGACAACGAACTCTCTGCGCTCATGGACGGTCTTGCCGGTAAATTCGTGCCCCCCGGGGCGAGCGGCGCCCCCAGCCGTGGCCGACTTGACACGCTGCCGACCGGGCGCAACTTCTATAGCGTCGACAGCCGCGCCATGCCCACAAAAACCGCCTGGACGCTGGGACAGAAATCGGCCGACGCGTTGATCATGCGCCATCTTCAGGAGCACGGTGACTATCCGACAAGTCTTGGGCTTTCGGTCTGGGGCACCGCCACCATGCGCACGGGCGGCGATGATATCGCCCAGGCCTTTGCCCTGATGGGCGTGCGCCCGATCTGGGCCTCGGGATCACAGCGCGTGATCGATTTTGAAATCATCCCCGGATTTTTGCTGGGCCGACCGCGGGTGGATGTAACCCTGCGGGTGTCAGGTTTCTTTCGTGACGCCTTCCCCGGGCTGATGGCGCTTTACGACAGTGCCGTTCAAAAACTCGTGGATCTCAACGAGCCCGGCAATGGCAATACGATTGCGGCCAATGTTGCCGAGCAGCGCAGGGCCTTGCTGGCTCAGGGCGTTGATGAAGATACCGCACGCCGCCAGGCCGGTTTTCGCATTTTCGGCGCCCGCCCCGGCACGTTCGGTGCCGGCGTTCAAAAGCTGCTGGACAACGGTCACTGGCAGGAGGAAGCGGATCTGGCCCGCGCCTACGTCAACTGGGGCGGTTACGCCTATGGCAAGGGCGTTGAGGGCGAGCCTGCCATGGCGGCTTTTGAAAAACGGCTATCAACGCTTGAAGGCATCGTCCAGAACCAGGACAACCGCGAGCACGACCTGCTTGATTCCGGCGACTACAGCCAGTTCCAGGGTGGCATGACCGCCGCGGCCCGCCAGCAGGGCGCCCGACCTGCGCTCTATTTCGGGGATCACGCCAACCCCGCCAGCCCGCGGATGCGCACCCTGAAAGAAGAGCTCAACCGGGTCATGCGCTCGCGCGTGACCAATCCGAAATGGATCAGTGCCATGCAGCGCCACGGCTACAAGGGCGCCTTTGAAATGGCCGCCAGCGTCGATTATCTCTTTGCCTGGGATGCCACAACGGCGCTGGTCAGCGACTACCAGTACGAACAGATCACCGATGCGCTGGTGCTGGATGCCGACAACCAGCGCTTTTTGAACGATCACAACCCGCAGGCCCTCAAGGACATGGGAAAGACATTAATGGATGCCATCGCTCGTGGGCTGTGGCAGTCCCCGGCAGACTATCAGACCCGCCTGCGGGATCTACTGCTGGCCATTGACGAGCAGGAGGAGCGCGCCTCATGAGCCGTGCAAATCGCTTTCGGGCGTCTCGCACCCTGATGGTTCAGGGCACTACCTCGGATGCCGGCAAGAGTGCGCTGGTCACTGCCCTTTGCCGAATACTGACCCGCCGTGGACACAGGGTGGCCCCCTTCAAACCGCAGAACATGGCGCTCAACAGCGCGGTCACGGTCGACGGCGGTGAAATCGGCCGCGCCCAGGCCGTCCAGGCCATGGCAGCCGAGGTCGATGCCCACGTGGATTTCAATCCGGTGCTGTTAAAACCCACCTGCGACCAGGGCTCTCAGGTCATTGTGGCGGGCCACGCCATCGGTCACATGAAAGCCGCCGAATACTATGCCTACAAGCCTCGACTGCTGGAACAGGTTGTGGCCGCCCATGATCGGCTCTGCCAGGGCTATGACCGCGTGGTGGTCGAAGGCGCCGGCAGCGCGGCCGAGATCAATCTGCGTGAGCATGATCTGGCCAACATGGGCTTTGCCGAAGCCGTCGACTGCCCGGTCATCCTGATTGCTGATATCGACCGGGGCGGCGTGTTTGCCCATCTGGTAGGCACACTCGATATCATCAGCGCCTCGGAGCGTGAGCGGGTTGTTGGTCTGGTGATCAATCGCTTTCGCGGCGATATCAGTCTGCTCAAGCCGGGGCTTGAATGGCTCGAGGCGCGTACCGGCAAGCCGGTGCTGGCCGTGGTGCCTTGGCTTGAGGACCTTCACCTTGAAGCCGAGGACGGCCTGTCCCGTGGTGGTGACAGTACCGGGGCAGCAGACGGGCTCCATGTGGCCGTCATTCTGCTACCCCGCATCAGCAACCATACCGACTTTGACGCCCTGCGCCTGCACCCGCAGGTCAGCGTGCGATTCGTGCGGGACCCGTCGGAGCTTGGCACAGCAGATCTGATCATCCTGCCCGGCAGCAAGCATGTGCGCGCTGATCTGGCGTGGCTGCGCGAGCGCGGCTGGTCAGACGTGCTGGCTCGACACCTGCGCTACGGCGGCCGGGTCATCGGGATCTGTGGCGGTTATCAAATGCTGGGCATCTGTATCGAGGACCCGGAGGGTGTGGAAGGCCCTGCGGGTGAGAGTAAGGGCTTGAGCTGGCTCAATCTTTCCACCACGCTGAGGGCCACCAAACAGCTGCATCGTGTCACCGGGCACTGCCTGCTGGGAGGAGTGCACGCTCCGGTCACGGGTTATGAGATTCATGTGGGCGAGAGTCTGGGTGACGGGCTTTCTCGCGGCGTGTTTGCCCTCGATGACGGCCGGCTTGATGGCGCCATTTCCGAGGATGGCCAAATTCTTGGCACCTATCTGCACGGAGTGTTCGATCACCCGGCCGCGCTACAGGCCCTGCTTGAGTGGGCCGGGCTTTCCGGCCCCGTTGCCTTTGATTATGACGCCCTCCGGATGACCGAGATCGACCGGCTGGCCGATCACGTTGAGGCGGCGATTGACTGGTCACGCTGGCCGATGCCGGAGGACGCCTCCACCTCGGCCGATTCGGCAACGCCGGTTCAGGACGCCTGATCCCGAGGCAGCAGGAAATTGCCCTGACTGCCATCGCCCAGCTCGGAGTCCACGACCGAGTCGTCCTTGAGTTCGACGCCCGAGAGCTCCCGGCGGCTGGCCTCATCAAGCAGATACAGGACCAGCCTTGACGCGGCCTCAAACGACTGTCCCCGCGGGCGAATGTTGGAAATGCAGTTACGCTCGCTGTCGCGACGCCCGCTCTGCGGTTTCCAGGTAAAGTAGACGCCCAGACTGTCCGGCGAGCTAAGCCCAGGGCGCTCACCAATCAGCACCAACCCCATGCGCGCGCCAAGCGCCTCTCCCATCGGGTCACCGATCGCCACACGCCCCTGTTCGACCAGCGCCACCGGCCCTACCGACCAGCCACGCGACTCGAACGCCGGGATAAGATGATCCAGCAGCATAGCGGCATGCTCGTGAATGGCTCGGGCCGACAGGCCATCCACGACCGTAATGGACAGATCGCACTGCTCGATATTCATGGCGCTGAGCTGTTCAAGGCTCTCGTCACTGAGCTGGCGCCCCAGATCCGGGTGGCGCAGATATTCGCTGCGATCACTGGCCTGGCTGTGAAGGCGCACAACACTTTCAAAGCGCGACTCAAGCGTACTCATCATCTCTTCGGTATCAAGTGGAAGATGCACGGCATCGCGGGCCTGAGCATGTGCCAGCTGAAAGGCGAGGTGCGGCGCGGTCGGCAGGCTGCCACCAGCGCGGCCCAGCCCGATTCGGGCATCGGTATGTTCACTCAGCTGCTGCCACGGGTTGGGCGTGACCGTAGAACCCGTATCTGATGTCATCGACGTGTCTGATGGCTCTGTCATGGACGCACTCCGTCAGTGGGCACGCGTCAGGGCGTGGGCAAAGGGGGTCAGCAGATTCTGATCCACGATGATTCTGCCGCGACTGTCAGTGATGGCCATTCGTTCCAGCCAGGCTTCGAACTCGGGCGCAGCCCGTAGCCCCAGCACCTCGCGGACATAAAGAGCATCATGAAAGGAGGTGGTCTGATAATTGAGCATGATGTCATCGGAGCCTGGAATGCCCATCACATAGTTACAGCCGGCAGCGCCCAGCAGGGTCAACAGCGCGTCCATATCATCCTGATCGGCTTCGGCATGGTTGGTGTAACAGACATCGCACCCCATCGGCACGCCCAGAAGCTTGCCGCAGAAATGATCCTCAAGGCCTGCCCGGGTAATCTGCTTGCCGTTGAAAAGATATTCCGGCCCGATAAAGCCGACCACCGTATTGACCAGTAGCGGATCGAACGCTCGCGCCACGGCGTAGGCGCGCGCCTCAAGCGTTTGCTGGTCCACGCCGTGATGGGCATTGGCCGACAGCGCACTGCCCTGGCCCGTCTCAAAATACATGACGTTGTTGCCAACCGTGCCACGCTGGAGTGACAGCGCCGCCTCCTGTCCTTCCCTGAGAAGCGCCAGATCAATGCCAAAGCCCTGATTGGCTGCCTGAGTGCCGGCAATCGATTGAAAGACCAGATCGGTGGGTGCGCCACGGTTGATGGCCTCGATCGCGGTGGTGACATGGGTGAGTACACAGCTCTGAGCGGGAATCTCGTAGTGGCTGATGATGTCATCAAGCATTTTCAAAAGCGTGACCACCGCGCCGGTATTATCGGTTGCCGGATTGATACCGATGACCGCATCGCCATTGCCGTACAGCAGCCCGTCCAGAATGCTGGCCGCAATGCCGGTCGGGTGATCCGTGGGATGATTGGGCTGTAGCCGGGTCGACAATCGCCCTTCAAGCCCGATGGTATTGCGAAAGGCGGTGACCACCCGGCACTTTCGCCCCACCAGCACCAGATCCTGCAGACGCATGATCTTGGCCACGGCGGCCACCATTTCAGGGGTCAGCCCCGGCGACAGGGCCGCCAGCACATCACTGTCGACTTCATGAGAGAGCAGATAGTTGCGAAACTCGCCTACGCTCAGGTGGGCAATGCGCCCAAAGGCTTCCCGGTCATGCCCGTCAACGATCAGGCGCGTGACCTCATCGTCTTCGTAAGGCACCAGCAACTCTTCGAGAAAGCGCGTGAGCGGCACCTCCGCCAGTGCCAGCTGCGCTGCGGCCCGCGTTTCGCTGTCAGCGGCCGCAATGCCTGCCAGCTGATCTCCGGAACGTTCCGGCGTTGCGCAGGCCATCAGGGTTTTGAGACTTTCAAAGCGATAGCGTTTATGGCCGACGTCATGATGATATTCACTCATGCGCACCTCCGGATCGTGATGTTATTGATCTTGTCGTGATACCGGCGTTCAGCATAAACGAGAGCCACATGGAGTGACCACAAAAGCGCTCGGCGTCGAAACAGGCATGGCATTGCGCACTGCGCTATGATCGAGCGAACCGCCCTATCGATACGAGAAACGCATGACACTGACGCTACTTCTCATCGTGGTGACCTGCGCGGTCTCCATCCCCTGCTTTACCAATCATCGATTGATCGAAAAACTGCTGTTCTGGCCACCGGCCGTGGCCCGAGGCCAGATCTATCGCTTCGTGACGCATGGATTTGTACATGCCAACGGCGCACATCTGTTTTTCAACATGTTCACGCTCTTTTTCTTTGGGCGAGCCATCGAACGCTTTTTTGTCTCTTACATTGGCGCGGCCGGGTTCATCGGGTTTTATCTGGGTGCGATTATCGTAGCCATTGTGCCCAGCTATCTGGCGCATCGTAATGATCCGAACTATCGAAGCCTGGGCGCCTCGGGCGCCGTCTCGGCGGTGCTGTTTGCCTTCATTCTGGCGGCGCCATGGACCACGCTTTACGTGCTGATCATTCCCGTACCGGCCATTGTCTTTGCCATTATCTACACGGCCTGGTCGATTTATGCCGGCCGCCGTGGCGGTGATAACGTCAATCACAGTGCGCACCTGTGGGGGGCTGCCTACGGAATCGTATTTGCGCTGCTGATGGAGCCGGCGCTGGGCCCTCGGTTTCTGGAGCAGATCGTGGCGTTCTAATCCACCGCTACCAGTGGCCATAACAAAAGGGCCCCTTGATGAAGGGGCCCTTTTTCATGGGAGGCTACTGCCAACGAGAGATCAGGGTTTTGGCTGCCAACCGGTCGGGTCTTCACCCGGCGTATTGGCGGCGGCCTTTTCAAGGCAGGACTGAATATGCTCCGCCACGGCTTCATACCCTTGAGTGGCCTGAATGGGTGAGGCACCGGCCCACGCGCCGATCGGAGTAAATTGATCACTGCCACCAGTGCCGGCCTCGCCGAGACGATCAAAATAGTAATAGTTGGCTTCAGGCAGACGCTGTATTTCAAGGCGATACGCCAGATCACGTCCGTCATGATGAGTGACCCCGGTCAGACCCGAGACGACGTGATGATCGTCACCTGACATTCCATTGAAGGCCATCCCCTCACTCTGGCCTATCGGATCACGCAACCCGCCTGTTGCCAGGTTGATCTGGCGCTGATCCACATTCGCGTTCAGGCACTGCTCAAGCTGCATGGGCGTCACTTCCGTATAGGGCCTGCGCAGTGCGAACGACCCCAGATAGTTACCGTCCTCCCCCTGTACGGGATGAATTTCCCGGTTCTGGGTGACCTGATCGTCCAGGATATATTGCCCGGAAACACACCCTGTCATCAGGGTCAGGGCCGCAGCGCCCATCCATGTCTTGTTCATCATTTTGATTCGCTTCTCATCCGTGTCGAGCCTTCAGTTGCCATGATTGTAATGGATGGCGAGCCGGTCTGCCTGATACAGGCAGCAAGTGATGTTGACACGCCTTTGAACAGAGGGCTTTTCTGATGAATGACTGCTCGATTTCAACAACGTGACAGGCCATATTTTACTGGCTGGGCTGGCGAGAAGCGTTGTGTATCGGCAAGATAGCCCTCGACACTATCATTGGCAGCGACGACAGGGATGGATGTGACTTCAATCTTAGAGGAATACCGGCACTGGCAGCGTTTTTCCAAACAGGAAAAACTGGATCAGGAACACCTTGGTGCCGTGCAAAAGCTTGCAAAGTCCGGCGCCATGGCAACACGAATGGCGGCCTCTTACAAAAGCATGGCAGAGCGTGCCGCCTCGGAAGGTGCCTGCTATCGCACGCTGTTCAGCCGTCGCCAGGACAACGGTGAGCAGCTGGCCTGCGAAGGCTGGCTGTTTGTACGGCGTGTGCTCGCAGAAGGCGGCACTACCAGAGTCAGGGCCACCCTGCTTGAAACCTTTACGCTGGAACACGGGGTCATTACGCCCGGATCAATGCCTGGAACCAGCGTGACGCTGGAAATTTTTGATGAACTGCTGGTCAAAAACACCATGCAGCTGGGCTGCCGGGTAGATCGCAGCGATGATGATCGCGACACGCGTTTCGTCACATTCGTCGACATGGTTCGGGGCGATTTAAAGGCCCATCTGTAATTGGACGACACCCGTTTTCGGCTTTTCATGTTTGAGTAAAATGCCTGACAAGGCATGCACAGGAGACGCTCATGAACACTACCCCTACCCCTTATAGTCCTCTGCCACTCAAGGAGATGGACAGCGTCACCAGCATCTGCCGCCCGGGACACCATACGGCATCTGCTTCGCTGGATATGGACAGCTCGGCGCTGGCGCTTTTGACCGATTTCCAGCAGGTCCGCGCCTTTACCGTCTCCTGCGAGAGCAGTGTCGATGATGCCCTTCAAACGATGAAGCAAAACAGCATTCATATGCTGCTGGTCATCAATGACAAGGGCGAATTTACCGGCGTCGTGAGTGCCCGCATCCTGTTTGGTGGCAGTGCGGTCACGCGGGCCATGCAGGAGCGTGGTATTGATCGCGCCGATGTTACGGTCGACATGATCAAGCTGGCACGTGAAGACATGCACTCCATCGATTACGAGCGGATCGAGCGTGCCACACTGGGGGATCTGGTGCAGACCCTGAAAACGTCCGGCGACCGCCATGTTCTGGTCACCGACCACGACGCTCAGGGCGGGCTGCGCATTCGCGGCGTCATTTCTGCCCGCGAGGTCAGCAACGCACTCGGTGTCAATCTCGACCATCCCCCGGAAGCTCACAGCTTCTCGGCCATTCGTTCGGTCGTTCTGGGACACGATCTGTAAGTCATCGAGGTACAGGCAGGGCCGATAATCGGCCCTGTTTTTTGATCGCTCCCTGAATTTTCAACTTTCTCGGTTTTCCTCACAAATCCATTAACAAGCGTGATCTCTTGGAGCTGTCTTATTATCATTAAAAGATAACGGTATAAAATTGAATACTGACATGTCCGTGGTTTAGCGTTAAACTGCCGCCTTTCATTCGTCCGGACCGGATCCCGGGCGTCGATCTCATCGGCAAAGAAATTCTCCGTCATGACATTACAAACCGCATCACGCGCCGTCGTCATCTACTCCGGCGGCATGGACTCCTATACCGTTTTACATCGTGCACTACGTGAAGGTTACGAAGTTCACGCGCTCTCCTTCCACTATGGCCAGCGCCATGCCCGTGAACTCGATGTTGCACGCGAGGTTTGTGAAAGCCTCGGAGTAGCACATCAGGTCGTGGATATACGCGCCATTCATGGACTCATTGGTGCCTCGGCACTGACCGATGCAACTCAGCAGATGCCGCGCGCCGACTACGCCGAAGACAACATGAAAGCGACGGTCGTGCCCAACCGCAACATGATTCTGCTGTCGCTGGCCATCGGGCATGCCGTCAACCTTGAAGCAGAGCTCTGCTATTACGGGGCACACGGCGGCGATCACGCCATCTATCCTGACTGCCGCCCCGAGTTTGTCGCACGCATGAACGACGTGGCAGCCATTGCCAACTACACACCCGTGGAAATACGGGCTCCTTATCTGCATGCGAGCAAGAGCGACATTCTTGCCGAAGGGCTCAGGATGGGCCTCGACTATGCCCATACGTGGACCTGCTATCTGGGAGAGGCGCTTGCCTGCGGGGAATGTGGCAGCTGTCGCGAACGTCTTCAGGCCTTTGCATCGCAGGGTCTTGTAGACCCGCTGCCCTATCGTGACCAGACCAGTCAAACGCGGGAGGTGTAGCCATGTACAGCGTCAAGGAAGCGTTCTACACCCTGCAGGGAGAAGGTGGTCAGGCCGGTCGCGCCTCGGTGTTCTGTCGTTTTACCGGCTGTAATCTCTGGTCCGGGCGCGAAAAGGATCGTGACAACAGTATCTGCCGCTTTTGTGATACCGATTTTATCGGCACGGACGGCCAGAATGGTGGTCGCTTTCGAACGGCTATCGAGCTGGCAGAACACATTGCTGCCCTGTGGCCGCGCCAGACGGACTCTGCACGTCCCTACGTGGTTTTCACCGGTGGAGAACCACTTCTCCAGCTGGACCGCCGCCTGATTGATGCCGTACACGAACGCGGCTTCGAAATCGCGGTAGAGACCAACGGCACCCTGCCAGCGCCCGAAGGCATTGACTGGCTTTGCGTCAGCCCAAAGGGCCGTGCAGAGCTCAAGCAGCTGTCGGGTAACGAGCTCAAGCTGGTCTATCCCCAGTCGGATGCATTACCCGAGCGCTTCAAAACGCTCGAGTTTGATCACTTTTTTCTGCAGCCCATGGACCTTGCGCCGCGTGGCCAGACAGGCAATACCATGGCCGATACGGTTGCCTACTGTATGGAAAACCCGCAGTGGCGCCTTTCCCTGCAGACGCATAAGATTGCAGGTATTGATTGATGATTCTTTTCGTAAATGCGCTCAGCGCGCTGGATGTGTCCATATGGTGCCCACAGCGTGGCCTGGTGGGCGCAAGCTACCATATCGATGTCGAGCTGGAAGGTCAGCTCGGTGACGACGGCATGCTGTTCGATTTCGGGGAGGTAAAACCCTGGATCAAGTCACGCATCGACGCTGGCGTCGATCACACCCTGTTGGTGCCGACAAAAGCACACGACATCTCGGTCAGTGAATGCAGCGAAGGCCTGCGCCTGCAGACCCGCCATCCCTGGCCAATGGAGCTTCGAGCACCGCGTCAGGCCTACACCCTGCTGCCCTGGCAACAGATTACGCCCGAACGTCTGGGAGACTATCTCTCTGCCGAACTTTCTCGGCGTCCGCCGGCACAGGTAGAAAAAATACGGGTGACGCTGCGCGAGGAATCTCATGATGCCGGTGGCTACACCTATAGCCATGGCCTTCGTCGCCACAGCGGCAACTGTCAGCGCATCGCACACGGTCATCGCTCGCGCCTGGCGATCTGGCACAACGGACAGCGCAGCGAGACACTTGAAACTCAGTGGTCACAGCGTCTTGAAGATATTTACCTGATCGATCAGGCGGATTTGATCGGTACCGACAACGAGACCTGTCATGTCGGTTATGAATCGGCTCAGGGCCGTTTTTCGATACGACTGCCGCGTGACCGCGCCGAGATCCTGCCAACGCCCACAACCGTCGAGCAGATTGCCAACTGGATGGCACAGGAAATTGCGTCACTGCATGGAGGCAGCGTGAGGGTGCAAGCGTTTGAAGGGATCGACAAGGGGGCTGTCGCAACTGCCCAGGGCGCCCGGGATAGCGCATGAACACCGATGATGGACATCATGACATGATCGCCACAAGCCGCCAGCAGGACGGCTGCCGTCCAGGCTGTGGTGCCTGCTGCATTGCACCGTCCATCAGTTCCGCTATTCCTGGAATGCCCCACGGCAAACCTGCCGGCGTTCGCTGTATCCAGCTTGATGACAACAATCTTTGTCAGCTTTTTGGTGATCCGCGCCGACCAGGGGTATGTCACGACTTCACTTACGATCAGGAGATCTGTGGTTACTCGCGAAAAGAGGCACTCGATACGATTGCCCTGCTTGAAGCGAGCAGCATGCCCTGAAAACAGTGAACCCGCCCATTGGGCGGGTTCATTACGATTACTATCACCATGACACTAATGATCAGTCCAGCTTGACCAGCATCTTGCCCTGGTTACTGCCCTCAAACAGAGCCAGAAAAGCATCCGGTGTCCGTTCAAGCCCTTCTTCCATGGTTTCACGATACTCGATGCGGCCATCTGCAACCAGCGGGCCTACCTGCTGGTAAAACGCCTGCTCATGGCCCTTGATCCATTCATAAACAATAAAGCCCTGCATACGCAGGCGTTTGGTCAATACGGCTGAAATATTGGCAGGGCCGGCAGAAGGCGCTGCTTCGTTGTAACGCGAGATCATGCCGCAAACCGCTATTCGACCGAAATCGTTCATGACGTCCAGGGCCGCCTCCAGCATGGGACCACCCACGTTTTCGTAGTAAACGTCGATGCCCTGCGGTGCAGCTTCCTTGAGCGCCTTCTTGATCTCATCGGCACTCTGATGATGATCGATCGCCTTGATACCGTGAGCTTCAAGCCACTCCCGCTTCTCCTGGCTGCCGGCGCTACCAATGACGGTACAGCCCTTCTGAGAGGCCAGCTGCGCGGCCAGCGAGCCCACGGCACCGCTGGCGGCTGAAATCAGCACGGTATCCGAAGACTTGAGCTCCGCCACAAGTGTCAGTCCGACCCAGGCCGTCATTCCCGGCATGCCAAGCACGCCGAGAAACGCCTGAGGCGGCACATCGATATCCGGCAGCGGTTGCACCTGGTCACCGCTGAGCTGTGCCACGTCTCGCCAGCCGCCCATGTGAACGACGCGGTCACCTTCCTTGAGCGTCTGGTGACGGGACTCGATGATTTTCCCGAGCGCACCACCCTGCAGGGGCTTGTTCAGTTCGAAGGGCTCGACATAGGTTTTGACACCACTCATGCGTCCGCGCATGTAGGGGTCCACCGAAAGCCACTGGTTACGAATGCGCACTTCCCCTTCTTTTAGCTCGGGCAGCTCCTGCGTCTCAAGCTGAAAAAGAGAACGCTCGGGCAGGCCTTCTGGGTATTCACTGATCGTGAAATAGCGTGACTGGGTCATGAAAACTCTCCTGCAGGCCCTGAAAGGGGTGCCGACAATAAGATGAATCGTTTAAAGGTATAAAAAAAGGCGCAACCGGAGTTGCGCCCTGAAAAAGATAGCAGACTATTTAATTTGTCGAGATATCGGCATGGTTACGAATTGCATCTGTCATGACATTGATCGTCTGCCCTGCCTGAGCATTCCAGAGACGATCCGACATGGTTGATATCTGGTCATCGCTGACCTCATCATCGACCTGATCAATGGCAAAAATGACCTGCTGATTCCCTGTCGCAGCATGGCCGTAGCCGGGCTTGCCATCCTGCGGATGCGGCATGCCGAAGGCAGCATTGACCAGCTCGGCAGACAACTCTTCCGAACCATCGCGTGTCACGCCACTGGCCTGTTGCCATTCAAGCCCGGCCGGATTATCGCCACGGCGAAGCGAGGCCAGTACCTTATCGGCCTGCTCGGCAAGAGCCTGATGACGCTTTTGCTCCAGCGCCGAACGCTTGACCTTATCACGAACATCATCCAGAGCCAGTGTCGTGGCCGGGCGATGCTCGGTGACACGGACCACCACGCGACGATCCTGCCCAAGTTCTACGGGCTCGCTGTTGTAGCCATTATTGAGAACATCATCACTGAAGGCTGCATCCATGACGCCAGCTTCTCCCAGCACGGCATTGTCACCGCCAAACTGATCGTCTCGAGACACCCAGTCCGTACGCTTGAGCGGAAGATTCAACCGGTCGGCGACGCCCTTGAGATCATCTGCTGAAAAGCTTTCATCACTCAACTGCTGGGCAAGCTGCTGGAAGCGTTCATCGCGTTGATCCTGTCGAACCTCATCGGCGAGCTGACTGCGCATATCCTCAAAGCTGTCGATGGCGATGTTGTCTACACGGATGATATGAAAGACGCCATCACTTTCCACGCCCTGAGAGACTTCACCCGGCGCCATGGAAGCCACGGCCTCATCAAAGGGCTGCCCGAAGATGCCCTCGGTAACAGCGCCCATTCGTCCACCCTTGTCAGCACTGGAAGGATCATCGGAGTACTGTTTCGCGAGATCGGCAAAGTTATCACCCTTTTGCAGACGTGCTTCAATCTCGTCAACACGCTGCTGAGCTTCCTCACGCGTACGCTGATCACCGAAGGTCACCACGATATCCGATACTTCACGAGGCGCCGTGACACGGTGCTGTTCGTAGCGCTGACGAAGTTGCTGCTCATCGATGGCCTGATTGTCTTCAGGTAGCTGACGACGATCGAGCACGACATATTCAAGTTTTACCTCTTCAGGACGCTGATAGGCTTCCTTGTGGGCGTCATACCACGATTGTACCTCGGCATCACTCACCTTAACCGGCTGCTCGAGCGCACTGTCACTCAACATGGCATATCGAAAGTCGCGCTTTTGATAGCGCAGCATGGCCAGCTGCTTGACTTCTGAAGGCAGCAGGAAGGTGCCGGTAATCAAACCGTTCTGAAGCTGCTGTGTCAGCATGTCTTCCTGAAGCTGTTGGCGAAACTCCTCGGGAGTGTATCCGGCGCTGCCCAACCTTCTCTGGAAAAGCTCGGCCGAAAAATGGCCATTGCTGTCCTGAAATTCCTGGCGGTTGACCAGAAGCTGATCCACCTGCTGATCCGAGAAGCTCATACCGCCATCACGGGCATACTGCTCCATGGCTGTACGGGTAATCAGACCGTCCAGAATCGCGCGCCGCGCTTCGTTTTGCTGTTCAGGTGGCACACGTCCCGAGCGAACGGCTCGCTGAACTTCAGTATCCAGGGTCTGACGGCTGATTTTCTCACCATTGACAGAAGCCGCTTCATCACGCTGGCTACCGTTGAAATAGCTCAGCAGTGATTCTGCGCCAAATAGTGTAAATGTCAGCGCGATCAGAGCCACGATTATTCTGGCGATCCAGCCCTGTGCCCGATCTCTGATCTTTTGCAGCATGCAGCAGGCCCTTGAAATTGATGGATGATGGGAAGGTTTGGCGAAGGATTATAACGACACATGACACAAACCGACATGCCATAAGCCGGTATCTGACTGAAGGCGTCACAAGCCGGCACCTGTCCACAAAATAAAAAAACGCATCGTTTTCACGATGCGTTTATTTCATACAGGGGAGGCATCCAGAAATACGCCTTCCATTGCAGGTAACACCGCTATCAGTTGACAGCGTCCTTCAGCGCCTTGCCGGCCTTGAAGCTGGGCACGTTGGCAGCGCTGATTTCGATGGTCTTGCCAGTCTGCGGGTTACGACCAGTGCGTGCAGCCCGCTCCTTGATGCTGAATGTTCCGAAACCTACCAGTGCTACGGAATCACCCTGCTTAAGGCTATCGGTCACGGAATCGATCATGGCATCGAGAGCCCGACCGGCCGCTGCCTTGGGAATATCTGCAGAAGCGGCAATAGCCTCAATCAGCTCGGATTTATTCACTCTTCACCCCTTGACTATAACAATCGTTGCTAGGATTAAGCGCGGCAATCGAACTGCATACGCAATCATAACGAGCCGCATTTTATATCAACGACCACAAATACCGTCAAGCAATGTTGGCAACAAAGCCCGTCATTTCAGGCTTTGTTAGCCAACATTAATCAAAAATAACCCTAATGAGTATTTACAGACGCTTGAGAAGTACTTTTTTCTTCTACCCGGGTGTCCTCAAAATCGTCATCGCTCTTTTGCACCAGAGCAACCTCAAGAACTTCGTCGATCCAGCGCATGGGTCTGATATCAAGTGCATCCTTGATGGTATCCGGGACTTCCTTGAGATCACGACGATTTTCTTCGGGTATTAGTGCAATCTTTATACCACCACGTCGGGCAGCCAGCAATTTCTCCTTGAGACCGCCGATCGGCATGACCTCACCCCGGAGATTCACCTCGCCGGTCATGGCAACATCTGCACGGACCGCTCGGTTGGTGTAGGCCGACACCATGGCCGTGACCATGGCGATACCAGCGCTTGGACCATCCTTGGGGGTCGCCCCTTCGGGCACGTGGATGTGAAGATCTTCCTTCTCGAACCGCTCAGGGTCGATACCGAGCGCGGCGGCGCGCGAGCGTACTACCGTGTGCGCTGCACTGACCGACTCCTTCATGACATCGCCAAGAGAACCTGTCTTGTTGACGCGTCCCTTGCCCGGTGTAACCACCGATTCGATGTTAAGGATTTCGCCTCCTACGGAGGTCCATGCCAGTCCGGTCACTCGCCCAACCTGATGCGCCTGATCAGCCAGACCATAGCTGAAACGTCTGACCCCAGCATAGCGCTCAATATCGGAAGCTTCCAGATGCTGTGTGGGGCTATCTACCTGGGCCACTTCATTACCGATACGCTCACGAAGCACCTTGCGCGCGACCTTGGCGATCTGCCTTTCGAGCTCACGCACCCCGGCTTCGCGGGTGTAATAACGGATCAGCTCAAGCAGCGCCTCATCGCTCAGCACCAGCTCGTTCTTTTTCAGGCCGTTGGCCTTGAGCTGCTTGGGCGCCAGATAGCGTCTGGCAATGCCAAGCTTTTCATCTTCGGTGTAACCCGGAATTCGAATGACTTCCATGCGGTCCAGAAGCGGCCCCGGAATGTTCATTGAGTTCGCAGTACAGATGAACATGACATCCGAAAGATCGTAATCCAGCTCCAGGTAGTGATCGCTGAACTTGTCATTTTGTTCCGGATCCAGCACTTCCAGCAGCGCCGACGAAGGGTCGCCGCGATGATCCATGCCCACCTTGTCGATTTCATCCAGCAGGAACAGCGGATTACGCACGCCGGTCTTGCTCATGCGCTGCAACACCTTGCCAGGCATGGAACCGATATAGGTCCGGCGATGGCCACGAATTTCCGACTCATCACGCACGCCACCCAGCGCCAGTCGCGTGTACTTGCGATTGGTCGCACGCGCTATGGATTGACCCAGTGAGGTCTTGCCCACGCCCGGAGGCCCTACCAGACAAAGGACAGGCCCCTTGAGCTTGCGTACACGCTTTTGAACGGCCAGATAGTCAAGGATGCGCTCCTTGACCTCTTCAAGCCCGTAGTGGTCTTCTTCGAGCACCTGCTCGGCATGACTGATATCATGACGAACACGTGTTCGTTTTTTCCAGGGAACAGCCAGAATCCAGTCGAGGTAGGAGCGCACAACCGTCGCCTCAGCAGAAGCCGGCGCCATCATCTTGAGCTTGTTGAGCTCCTGACGAGCCTTTTCTTCGGCTTCAGCCGACATGCCGGATTCGGCAATCTTCTGTTCGTACTGATCCGCCTCATTGGGCGTATTTTCAAGCTCACCCATTTCTTTCTGGATGGCTTTCATCTGCTCGTTGAGGTAATACTCGCGCTGGGATTTCTCCATCTGCTCCTTAACGCGGGAGCGAATGCGCTTTTCTACCTGCAACAGATCAATTTCGGACTCGATCAACGTCATCAAATGCTCGACGCGATCGCGTACCTTGTCCATCTCAAGCAGGGACTGCTTATCGCCAATCTCGAGCGACAGATGAGCACTGATGGTATCGACCAGACGGCTGGCATCCTCGATCCCCTGAAGCGAGCTCAGTACTTCATTGGGTACCTTGCGCGACAGCTTGACGTACTGCTCGAACTGATCCAGCAGTACGCGTACCAATGACTCCTGCTCGCGCTCGTTGAGCGGCTCGCTTTCTCTCAGGGTAACGCTGGCCACCGGGTAGCCATTCTCGTCTTCACTGTCATCGACTTCAGCAATGTCAGCTCGAGAGCTGCCTTCAATGAGCACCTTGACGGTCCCATCCGGTAGGCGAAGCAGTTGCATGATACTGGCGATGGTTCCGATATCGAACAGGTCTTCCACTTCGGGATTGTCCTGTCCGGCATCGCGCTGAGCGACCAGCAACACCTGTTTGTCCGATTCCATCGCGGCTTCGAGGGCACGAATCGATTTCTCGCGACCCACGAACAACGGTATGACCATCTGCGGATAGACGACAACGTCTCGCAGCGGCAACAGGGGTATGTTTAACGTCTGTGCGGGGTTACGCTCCATCGCAGACAACCTCGAATCTTGTGTGTGGGCCGCACGAAGCGACTTTGATGGGATCAATATGGGGATGACGGCAGGAATTACAACCGTTTACCGGGCAGGAGTCTGATATGACTGGGGGGCCGTGACGGCCCCCCGATCAAGCATCATCTTGCTGATTATCGATCGTCGCCAACGACCAGCTTGCTTTCCTGCTGGTTGGCATAAATCAGCAACGGTTTGCTGTCACCGTTGATGACGGTCTCATCGATGACCACCTTGACAACATTCTCGGCGGAGGGAATTTCATACATGGTATCCAGCAGTACGGATTCCAGTATCGAACGAAGACCGCGGGCCCCCGCACGTCTTACCATGGCCTTGTTGGCAACCGCCTTGAGCGCATCCTCTCGAAAATCCAGTTCGACGCCTTCCATTTCAAACAGACGAACGTACTGGCGTATCAGAGAGTTCTTGGGCTCGGTCAAAATCTGGATCAGTGCCTGCTCATCGAGCTCATTGAGCGTGGCAATGACCGGCAGACGGCCGACAAACTCGGGGATGAGGCCGTACTTGACCAGATCCTCGGGCTCGACGCTTGCAAGGATATCGCCAACACCCTTGTTGGTATCCTTGCTCTTGACGACGGCATTGAAGCCGATACCGCCACGCTCGGCACGATCACTAATGACCTTGTCCAGCCCGGCGAAGGCACCACCAACAATAAACAGAATATTGCCGGTATCGACCTGGAGAAACTCCTGCTGAGGATGCTTGCGTCCACCCTGTGGAGGAACAGAAGCCGTAGTACCCTCAATCAGCTTGAGAAGCGCCTGCTGAACGCCTTCCCCCGAGACATCACGTGTAATGGAGGGGTTGTCCGATTTACGAGAAATCTTGTCGATTTCATCGATATAGACAATACCACGCTGAGCCTTCTCTACGTCGTAATCGCATTTTTGCAGAAGCTTTTGAATGATGTTTTCAACATCTTCACCAACATAGCCCGCTTCTGTCAGCGTCGTGGCGTCAGCAATGGTAAAGGGTACATTGAGAAGGCGAGCCATGGTCTCTGCCAGCAGCGTTTTGCCACTGCCAGTGGGACCGATCAGCAGAATATTGCTCTTGCCAAGCTCAACTCGATCGTCACCCTTTTGCTGACCTACCTTTAGCCGCTTGTAGTGATTGTAAACGGCAACGGAAAGCACCATCTTGGCGCGGTCCTGACCGATGACATAATCATCAAGCGTGTTGCGAATTTCCCGTGGAGCAGGAAGACGCTCGTCGTCGGAAGACGCTTCGGACTCCACGACCTCTTCGCGAATGATGTCGTTGCATAAATCAACACATTCATCGCAGATGTAAACAGAGGGTCCAGCGATAAGCTTACGTACTTCATTCTGGTTTTTGCCACAAAATGAGCAATAAAGCAGCTTTCCGCCTTCGTCCTTGCCTTTGCCGTCAGCCATTCGCGTACCTCTTGAAGATGGCGGCGCACTGGCACGCCATCATGGTCAAACTCTGAATCAACGCTATCAGGATACCGGGCGATGCGCCAGCGTTGCATCGATCAGACCGTACTCGACAGCCTGTTCACCGTTCATGAAGTTGTCACGATCGGTATCACGCGCAATTTTTTCGATATCCTGCCCGGTGTGATGCGCCAGAATTTCATTAAGACGCTGTCGAATCGTCAGGATTTCACGCGTGTGAATTTCGATGTCGCTGGCCTGTCCCTGGAAACCACCCAGCGGCTGGTGAATCATCATGCGCGAATGAGGAAGGCAGTAACGCTTGCCTTCTGCGCCACCTGCCAGCAGCAATGCCCCCATGCTGGCAGCCTGACCGATACACACCGTTGAAACATTGGGCTTGATAAACTGCATGGTGTCGTAGATCGACATGCCGGCAGTCACTGAACCGCCCGGAGAGTTGATATAGAGATGGATATCCTTGTCAGGATTCTCTGACTCCAGAAAGAGCAGCTGCGCCACGATCAGATTGGCACTGTAGTCTTCGACCGGGCCAACAAGAAAAATGACGCGTTCCTTGAGCAGACGAGAGTAAATGTCGTAGGCCCGCTCGCCACGTGCGTTCTGCTCCACCACCATGGGGACCAGCCCACCAGCATTGGTAATATCAGACTCGCTTCTCATGTAGCAACCTTACAGTGATGTGGGCCAATGATAGAACCCGGCTTTAGCCGGGCCCCGACTGCCAGCCTGGACATGGCTGTGACGCCGGATATCAGCCGGCCTGCTCTTCGGTTTCTTCAGCTTCGTCAGCATTTTGCTGCTGCGCGGCCTGAAGGGCTTCCTGATAGCTCATGGGCGTTTCAACAACGCTGGCCTTATCCAGCAGCCTGTCGATCGCCTTGCGTTCAAGCACAGCAGATTTCACCTGGTTTTTCATCTGCTCGTTGCCCATATATTGCTCGACAACCTGTTCAGGCTGTTCAAACTGACCCGCCTGCTCTTCGATGAAGGCACGAATTTCATCGTCGTCAGCGTCCAGTTCGAAATGGCTGACCACTTCTGCCAGAAGCAGGCCAACTTCAACACGGCCGCGCGCCTGTTCGGCAAACAGCTCGTCGGGCAGCTGAGACACATCGAAATCGTCGCCCAGACCGAACTGCTGTGCGGCCTGACGCTTGAG
The DNA here is from genome assembly GCF_002157205.1 of Kushneria marisflavi. Lineage (NCBI taxonomy): Bacteria > Pseudomonadati > Pseudomonadota > Gammaproteobacteria > Oceanospirillales > Halomonadaceae > Kushneria > Kushneria marisflavi. The sequence continues at coordinate 132,894 of NZ_CP021358.1, forward strand.
CCCTTCGACTTCCTGAGAAATCAGAGAGCTCGGTACAGATACTTCGTTACGAGCTTTCAGCGCATCGATCAGTTGCTGGCGCACACGATTGTCGATGGCGTTATCCAGTTCGCGCTGCATGTTGTTACGCACTTCCTTGCGGAAGCTGTCATTGTCGCCGTCTTCAACACCGAAACGGGACATGAACTCGGCGTCAACTTCAGGCAATTCCTGCGCCTGGACCTTGTGTGTAGTGGTCTTGAAGCGTGCTTCCTGACCGGCCAGATGCTCGGCCTGATAATCTTCAGGGAAGGTGACCGTGACTTCACGTTCCTCACCTGCCTGGACACCGACCAGCTGATCTTCAAAACCGGGAATAAAGCTGTTGGAACCCAGTACCAGCTGATGACCTTCGGCACTACCGCCCTCGAAGGGCTCATCACCAAGGAAACCCTCGAAATCAATGGTGATTTGATCGCCATCGGCAGCAGCACGCTCAACATCGTTCCACTGTGCATTCTGCTTGCGAAGCGTATCGATCATTTCGTCGATATCGGCATCGCTGATTTCGGCTTGAGGACGCTCGATCTGCTCGTCTTCAGGCAGCGTCAACTCGATGGAAGGATAAACTTCCAGAGTCGCGACGAATTCGAGATCCTTGCCAGCTTCATTAACAGTTGCTTCCAGTGAGGGATAGCCCGCTGGATTAAGCTCGTTTTCGGTGATGGCGCGTACATAATGCTGACGCATCACTTCATCAACGACTTCGTTGCGTACATCACGACCAAAACGCTGGCGAACAACGCTCATCGGAACGCGTCCTGAACGGAAACCATCCAAGCGTACACGACGAGCAGTATCCTTGAGTCGCTCATCGACATTTTTGTCCACTTCTTGAGCCGGGACCTGGACGGTTACGCGACGCTCGATCGGTGAAGTCGTTTCGACTGAAACTTGCATGAATGATCCTCTACCCACTCAGGTGGCGTGTTCGAAATAAAAAACTCAAGGGCGCAGATTTTAAGAACCCCATCAGATACTGGCAAGCTCGAAGCCTTAATTGGCACCGATTAATACGATTTCAAGGGGAAAAGTGGAATTTCTTTGCTTACTGGATGTCAGCAAACCCTCTTCCCGAACAGGCCACCAATGGATGGCATGCAAAGCAAAAAGGGCGACCCAACAGGGCCGCCCTTTTCGACACAAACGCCGACATTCATCAGCGCCTAAAAATAATGGGGTGGATGATGGGGATCGAACCCACGACCACCGGAGCCACAATCCGGGGCTCTACCACTGAGCTACACCCACCATTACTTTCTTGCTGGCAACGTTAACCAAACTTGCTTTATTGGCACGCCCAGCAGGACTCGAACCTGCAACCTACGGCTTAGAAGGCCGTTGCTCTATCCGGTTGAGCTATGGGCGCATTCTATTGACCGTGGCTCTTGCTGTCAACCTTTGATTTTAAATTCTTTATCAAAATCAAAAGGTTGGTCGGGGTAGAGGGATTTGAACCCCCGACATCCTGCTCCCAAAGCAGGCGCGCTACCAGACTGCGCTATACCCCGATACGCCAGCACCTCTGCCGAGGCCGCTGCCAATGCGAGGCGCATTTTACCTGATAACAGATCGGGGTCAAGCATAACTTGTCATGTGCGCTTTCGCGCCTTTCCTCTACTACCGAAAGAACATTCATTGACTGCACCCGGCGGGATGCGACAATTGCAGCACTTATGAGCAAGGCTCACTCGAATCGTCACCAGGACAGAATATAGATGAGTGCACAGTTGATAGACGGCAAGGCCACAGCACAAAAGGTGCGTGAAAGAGTTACCCAGCAGGTAGCCCAACGTCGCCGAGAGGGCAAGAGAGTGCCTGGCCTGGCTGTGGTACTGGTAGGCGATGATGCTGCATCGGAGGTCTATGTACGCAACAAGCATCGCGCCTGTGAACAGGCCGGCATTCTTTCCTTTCAGCACAAGCTGCCGGCAGATACTTCCCAGCACGCACTGGAAGCGCTGATAGACCAGCTCAATGCCGATACCAGCGTCGATGGCATCCTGTTACAGCTGCCACTGCCCGGCCATCTTGATGCTCGCCCCCTGCTTGAGCGCATTCATCCGCACAAGGACATCGATGGTTTTCATCCCTATAACCTTGGCCGTCTGGCACAGCGCATGCCCACCCTGCGCCCCTGCACGCCCATGGGCGTCATGACACTGCTCAACGAGCACCAGCTTGATGTCCGAGGCATGACCGCCACTATCGTGGGCGCCTCCAATATCGTCGGCCGCCCGATGGCCCTCGAGTTACTGCTGGCAGGGTGCACCATCACGGTATGCCACAGGTTTACGCGCGATCTCAAGCAGCATGTTGAAAGTGCTGAACTGCTGATCGTGGCCGTGGGTAACCCGAATCTGGTCAAGAGTGAATGGATTCGCCCGGGCGCTATCGTGATTGATGTCGGCATCAACCGCACCGCCGAAGGCAAGCTGGTGGGCGATGTCGAGTTCGAGGGTGCCCGGGAGCGCGCCTCTCACATCACACCGGTACCGGGCGGCGTTGGCCCAATGACCGTGGCATCGCTGCTGGAAAATACGCTCACAGCTGCCGAGTTGCATGAGCATGGCTGAGATGACACTGCACCAAGTGCTGGATACGAAAAGGCCCCGCCATTGGCGGGGCCTTTCTTTATATAATGAACAAGCCCTGGGGCCGACATATGTATCAGCGGCTTTCGCTGACCCATGTCGTACCTTCCCGACTGTCTTTAAGAATAATACCCTGCTCTGCGAGCGCATCGCGAATGCGGTCAGCCTCAGCGAAATCACGATTGCGACGCGCCGCATTTCTTGCCTCGATCTGTCGCGCGATCTCCTCGTCATCAAGGCCGGACGACGCCCCCTGCAGAAAATCACCCGGCGAGCGCTCCAGCAGCCCCAGCAGGTTGCCCAGCCGAATCAATTCATGCGCCAGGGCGCCGGCCTGTACGGCATCATCACGATGGCGATTGATCTCGCGCACCAGCTCGAACATGACCGCCAGCGCTTCCGGTGTATTGAAGTCATCATCCATCGCCCGGGTAAAGCGCGTCGCGTAATCATCGTCGACATTCCCCTGGATGGCCTCCACCCCGTCAAGCGCATTATAAAAACGCTCCAGTGAACGTCTGGCATCCTTGAGCGTGTCAGGCGCATAGTTGATCGCGCTGCGATAATGACTGGCCACCAGAAGATAACGCACGACCTCCGGATCATGCTCTTTCAATACATCGCGCACGGTAAAGAAGTTGCCCAGTGACTTGGACATTTTTTCGTTATCAACCCTGAGTGCCCCGGCATGCATCCAGGTGTTGACATATTTCTGCCCGGTGGCCGCCTCGCTTTGCGCAATCTCGTTTTCATGATGGGGAAAGGCAAGATCCGGCCCGCCCCCATGAATATCGAAGGTATTGCCCAGACAGCAGGTCGACATGGCCGAACATTCAATATGCCAGCCTGGTCGGCCTTCGCCCCACGGCGATGGCCAGCTGGCCTCACCAGGCGTCGCGCTTTTCCAGAGCACAAAATCCAGCGGATCTTCCTTGGCCTGGTCGATATCAACCCTTGCACCAGAGCGCATGTCGTCCGGATTGCGATTATTGAGTGCTCCGTAACGCTCGAAACGACGCACGCGGTAGAACACGTCACCATTATCGGCCTGATAGGCATAGCCACGCTCGATCAGAGTCTCGATCATGGCAGTGATGTCGTCGATATGTGCCGTGGCGCGCGGCTCCTGGTCCGGAGGCAGCACGCCGAGTCGCCGCTCGTCTTCATGCATCGCATCGATCATGCGCTCTGTCAGCGCATTGATCGGCTCGTTGTTGTCCCTGGCGCGCACCAGAATCTTGTCGTCGACATCGGTAATGTTGCGCACGTAGGTCAGACCATATCCGCTGGCACGCAACCAGCGGGTGATGACATCAAATGCGACCAGCATGCGCGCATGCCCCAGATGACAGTAGTCATACACGGTCATGCCACAGACGTACATGCGTACATTGCCGGCATCAATGGGAGCAAAGACTTCCTTCTGACGCGTCAGGGTATTGTAAATCTGCACGCGGATACTCCCCTTCAGTTTGACTTGTTCTGCGCCTTTGCCCAGCCATCCTTGAGGCTGACCGTACGGTTGAAGACCAACCTGTCACTGCTGTGATCATGGCGGTCGGCACAGAAGTAACCAACACGTTCGAACTGAAAACGCTGCTCGGCGCCAGACTGTGCAAGGGAAGGCTCGCCGATGCCATAAACCGTTTCGAGAGACTGAGCGTTGAGGTGATCAAGGAAATCAACGTCCTTGTCACGATCCGGCGCCTCGACCTGGAACAGGTTGTCATAGTTGCGCACTTCAACCTCGACACCGTGACGGGCACTGACCCAGTGAATGACGCCCTTCACCTTGCGGCCTTCCGGGTTCTGACCCAGCGTCTCCAGATCGACACTGCAGTGCAGTGCTTCTATCTCGCCCTGCTCGTTTTTGATGACGTCATCACAGCGAATGACGTAGGCATTGCGCAGGCGCACTTCCTTGCCGGGCGCCAAACGGAAGAACTTCTTCGGCGGCTCTTCCATGAAGTCCTCATGGTCGATCCAGATTTCACGATTAAGCGGCAGTTGACGCATGCCCATGTCTTCGCGAGCCGGATGGCCGGGCACTTCAAAGATCTCTTCATGATCTTCGGGCAGGTTGGTCAACACGACCTTAAGCGGCTTCATGACACACATGGCCCTGGGGGCGTTGTCTTCCAGATCCGAGCGAATGGCGTGATAAAGCATCTGAATGTCGACAACACCGGACGCGCGCGAAACGCCAACCATATCGCAGAATTTACGGAGCGAGGCGGGTGTATAGCCACGACGGCGCATGCCGGAAATGGTCGGCATTCTGGGATCGTCCCAGCCGTTGACCACGCCCTGATCTACCAACAGCTTCAATTTGCGTTTGGAGGTAACGGTATAATTCAGATTAAGACGAGCAAACTCGATCTGACGCGGTCGCGAGGGCACCGGCAGATTTTCCAGAAACCAGTTATAGAGCGGGCGGTGATCTTCAAATTCCAACGTGCAGATCGAGTGCGTGATGCCCTCAATGGCATCGGACTGACCATGCGTGAAATCGTAGGAAGGATAGATCTTCCACTTGTCGCCACTCTGATGATGCGAGGCATGGCGAATACGGTAAAGGGTCGGATCACGCAGATTGATGTTGGGAGACGCCATATCAATTTTGGCCCGCAGCACCTTCTCGCCTTCAGCGAATTCACCGTTTTTCATGCCCTCGAACAGGGCCAGGTTCTCTTCAACGCTTCGATCACGCCACGGGCTCGGACGGCCGGGCTCGGTCAGTGTGCCGCGATATTCACGCATTTGCTCGGCGTTGAGATCATCGACATAGGCCAGACCGTCGCGAATCAGCTGACAGGCCCACTCATGCAGCTGATCGAAATAGCTGGAGGCGTAGCGAACCTCACCGCTCCACTGAAAGCCAAGCCACTCGATGTCCTCGCGAATGGCATCGATGTAGATCTGCTCTTCCCTGGCGGGGTTGGTATCGTCAAAGCGCAGATGACACTGCCCTCCGAGCTGTTCGGCCAATCCAAAGTTAAGACAGATCGATTTGGCATGACCGATGTGCAAAAAGCCGTTGGGTTCGGGCGGGAAGCGCGTCACGATGGAATCAACGCGCCCCTGCTCGATCTCTTCACGAATCTGTGTACGAATGAAATTCGGTGCGCTGGTGCTTTCTGAGCTCATGGGGCGTGATCAGGCCTTGTTGACAACGGATACCGGCAGGCGCGGTTTCGCCTGCACGGACAAAGCCGCTATTATAGCGTGAGCGCCCGGGACCATGCCATGCAGGTATCAGTACCGACGTCATGAGTCATCGGCAGATCGATACACGCCATGCCTGCGTAGCTGCCCTGAAGTTGTCCCCTTGTTGCCTTTTTAGAGAATTTTTCATGATCATTTTGTCCACCAGTGCCGGCGATATTAAAATCGAGCTTTTTCACGATCAGGCGCCGCAAACCGCCGCCAACTTTGAGCGTTATGTTCGTGAAGGTCATTACGACAACACCCTTTTCCACCGTGTCATCGACGGTTTCATGGTTCAGGGCGGCGGGTTTGATACCTCGTTTTCTCAAAAGCCGGTCCATGAACCCATCAAAAATGAAGCCGACAACGGCCTCAAAAACAGCCGCGGCCATCTCGCCATGGCCCGTACCGGCGACCCACATTCAGCCACGGCGCAGTTTTTCATCAATGTGGCCGACAACGACTTTCTGAACCATACCTCTCCGACACCTCCGGGCTGGGGCTACTGTGTCTTCGGTCGTGTCGTTGAAGGCATGGACGTTGTAGACAGCATCAAGGGGGTGGCGACCACCCGCCGTCATGGCCACGCCGACGTCCCCGCAGAAGACGTTGTCCTTGAGTCTGCCCGTCTCATCGATGCCTGATCGCTGAATAACAATGTTTCAGGCGCAGTAAAGTACTGCGCCCTTCAAGCAGGAGAGGTCATGACGACACTGTTTATTGCCGATCTGCACTTGCAGCAGGACGCTCCCGAACTGACCCGGGCATTTTTGAATTATCTGGAATATCGCGCCCGCAGTGCTGACGCGCTCTATATCATGGGCGATCTATTTGAGAGCTGGATCGGCGACGATGCCATCAGTGAGTTTGAACAACAGGTCATTGAAGCCATGCGCCGTTTCAGTGACAGCGGCAAGGACCTGTATGTCATGCACGGCAATCGCGACTTTCTGCTGGGCGAACGCTTTGCCGAACTCACTGGTGCCGTACTCATTGATGACCCGGCCATCATTACTCTGAGCGAAGACGTTCCTGCCCTCTTGATGCACGGTGACAGCCTTTGCACTCAGGACAGTGAATACATGCAGTTTCGTGCCATGACGCGTGATCCAGAGTGGCAGCAGAAAACTCTGGCCCTACCGGTCGAGCAACGCCGCCTGCTGGCAGATCGCATGCGGGAAGGCTCGGGCAGTGCCAACGGGAGCAAGTCCGATGACATCATGGATGTCAGTCAGGACGCCGTGGAAGAGATCGTGCAGCAATACCACGTCCGCACGCTGATCCATGGCCATACCCATCGCCCCGACGTTCATGATTTCCGCCTGCAGGATGATGAAGCCGTCAAACGCTACGTATTGGGTGACTGGAGCGATCAAAAGGACAAGGGCTGGGAAATTCGTCTTGAGGATGCAACTCTGACGCTAGAATCCTTCAGCCTGTCAGAATTGTCTGGCCGATAAAAAACAAGGGACGCCTCATGGTAGGCGTCCCTGTCGGAAGATTGTCGCATCCCTATCAGGCAGCCGCCGGCACGCCGCTGTGAAAGCGGAACTCGCTATCCGGCGATTCGATCAGCGCTTTTTCCACTTCGCCGAAGAAGGCGACCCGCTCGTCAATAGGCTCGTCAGCATACTGCGCCGCCAGCTCAAGATAGTCTTCAAAATGGCGCCCCTCGGACTTCACCAGGGTGCGATAAAACTTCGCCAGGGTGTCATCCAGATGAGGAATCAAACAGGCGAATCGCTCACAGGAGCGGGCCTCGATATATGCCCCCACAATCAGTACATCGATCAGCCGCCCCGGCTCCTGCTCGCGAACATGTTCACGCAGCCCCTGGGCGTAGCGTGACGCGGAAACATGTTCATAGGCGATACCACGCTCGCGCATCAACGTAACGACCTGCTCGAAATGAAGAAGCTCCTCACGCGCCAGCTGGGACATTTTGGTCAACAGATCAGCCCGACTGGTATAGCGATACATCAGGCTCATGGCCGTGGAGGCTGCCTTCTTTTCACATTGCGCATGGTCGATCATCAAAAGGCGCTCATTGCCAAGCGCTGCAGCCACCCAGCCCTGAGGCGTTCGGCAGGGGAGAAAATCGAGCAGTTCCGTGGGCATCAGGTCATCGGACATATCAAAACCGGGTAGTAGAGAAAGAGAACATGAAAATACAACGACCATGCAGCACGATCGTCATAATGGTCATTGTACCGGTGAAAGGATGGCTTCCCCATCATTCGAGGCTGTAGAGACACAAAATGTGTTCTCACAAAGCGAAAACGCAAAGCGTTGCTATACTGTCAGCCCGTATCGGGTAAAGGTTTTTTGTAAGCGCTCTCATCAAACGAGCTAATGCATTCTAGTCTTTACGTGAACCGATTCTCATGCTAAAAATAGTTTTGAAAACACTGTTCGAGTAATAACAGCTCACCGAATCGATTTTGACCATGGAGCAGGACGCTCCAGTCAATAAAGGTTTCATGCAAGGAGATCATCATGAAAAAATTTGCACTTTTCGCCGCACCGCTGTTCGCCTCTTCTCTGGTCGCCGCGCCAATGGCCATGGCTGACACCAGCTCCGGTATCTACTCAGGCGTTGGTGTTGGTAGCGCACAGGTCCATAATGCCGATGTCAGCAGCTTCAGCGACAGCAACGTGTCCGGTAGCCGCATCACTGACAACAACGATACTGCTCAGAGCGCTTTCGTTGGCTACAAGTTCAACGACTGGTTCTCTACCGAGATCAACTACGCTGATCTGGGCGACATCGATTACGCTACTGATCAGGGTAACGGCCACTACCAGACCAAGGCCTATAGCCTGAGCGCCATCGGTGAACTGCCCCTGTTCTACGGTGTTTCCGGTTACGCACGCGTTGGTGCTGCCTACTGGAAGGCCAATGCGCAGGAAGGTCCGGCCAGCAACCAGTACGGCACCGACCCGGTTTACGGTCTGGGCCTCAAGTACCAGTTCGAGACCGTTCCGGTCTTCGCTCGTGCTGAATACACGCGTTATGACATGGACAGCGATTACAAGATCGACGCTGCCATGGCTTCTGTCGGCGTACAGTTCTAATCGACGATTGTCGAAAGGTTCTGAAAAACGGCACCTTCGGGTGCCGTTTTTTTATGCCCTTCTTCAGGGATCCATGCTCTCAGGGGTTGCAACTACTGGGCCCGTCCGGTCCGGGCATGCAGGCTCTTTGTCCCGGCTGAGTGCCCTGATCATTGACCCTGGGGGATTGCCAGACAAACTCCGTGTCATCCCTGCTCGCACAGCCTGTCATCATTAGTGTCAGCATGACAATCATCACACCATGGTATCGGCGCTGCATGTTACCTCCCTCGTCTTTGATCATTGGTGAGGGCCAACGAGCCAGCCTCCCCGCTTGCGTCGGCCCATATCATGAATAAACAGATACCATCATTGAGGACGGCAGGAAACGCATTTTGCCGACAGGCAACGAATGCTCGTACAATGCGGTTCATTTCATCCGGCCAAGGGAAACATTCGATTCATGCGCGCCAGTCAACTGCTGCTCTCCACGCTCAAGGAAACGCCCGCCAACGCTGAGGTTGTCAGTCACCAACTGATGCTGCGTGCCGGCATGATTCGAAAACTGGCTTCGGGTCTTTACACCTGGCTGCCGCTGGGGCTTCGCACCCTGCGCAAGGTTGAACGGATCGTGCGCGAGGAAATGGACCGCGCCGGCGCCCAGGAAGTATTGATGCCTTCGGTGCAGCCTGCCGAGCTATGGCAGGAGTCGGGGCGCTGGGACAAGTACGGCAACCTGCTGCTGCGCCTTCGTGACCGACACGATCGTGAATTCTGCTATGGCCCTACCCATGAGGAGGTCATTACCGATCTGGTCCGCAATGAAGTGCGTTCCTACCGCCAGCTGCCCTGCAATTTCTATCAGATTCAGACCAAGTTTCGCGATGAAACCCGTCCTCGCTTTGGCGTCATGCGGGCACGCGAATTCATCATGAAGGATGCCTACTCCTTCGATATCAGTCAGGAAGCCATGGCGGCCTCCTATCAGAAAATGTATGAGGCCTATGTTCGTGTCTTCACGCGCCTTGGGCTTGATTTCCGCGCCGTGCAGGCTGACAACGGCGAGATCGGCGGCAGCGGCTCTCATGAGTTTCACGTGCTTGCCGACTCGGGTGAAGACGCCGTCATCTTTTCTACGGGGTCCGATTATGCCGCCAATATCGAAAAGGCCGAAGCCCTGCCCGATCGTCAGGAGCGTGCCGCACCTCAAGAAAATATGCACGAGGTCGATACACCGGATGCCAAAACCATCGCTGCGCTGGTAGAAAAGCACGGCCTGCCGATCGAAAAGACTGTCAAGACGCTGATCGTTCATGGCGCTGAAGGTGGGCTGGTTGCGTTGATGGTCCGCGGTGATCACCAGCTCAATGAGATCAAGGCACTGCACCTGGCGCAGGTGGCTTCTCCGCTGGTCATGGCCAATGAAGAAGAAATTCGCCAGGCCGTCGGTGCAGGTCCCGGCTCACTAGGCCCGGTAGGCCTTGAGATTCCTCTGATCATTGACCGTAGCGTAGCGGTCATGAGCGATTTCGGCGCTGGCGCCAACATCGATGGCAAACACTTTTTCGGTATTAACTGGGGGCGCGATCTGCCCCTGCCGATGGTGGCTGATATTCGCGATGTCGTCGCCGGCGATCCGTCACCGGACGGCCAGGGTACGCTCTCGATTGCCCGCGGTATCGAGGTCGGCCACGTTTTCCAGCTCGGGACAAAATATTCCGAGGCGTTGGGGGCGACCGTTCTGGATGAGAACGGGGACAATGTACCGCTGCAGATGGGCTGTTACGGCATTGGTGTCAGCCGTGTGGTGGCTGCTGCCATTGAGCAGAATCATGACGAGCGTGGCATCTCGCTGCCGGCAAGTCTGGCCCCCTATCAGGTGGCGCTGGTGCCCATGAACGCACACAAGTCGCAGGCAGTACGTGACGAAGCCGAGCGGCTTTACAATGCCTTCAACGAAAAGGGCATCGAAGTTCTGCTGGATGACCGCGATGAGCGTCCCGGCGTCAAGTTTGCTGATCTCGAACTGATCGGCATTCCTCACCGTATCGTTATCGGTGATCGCGGTCTTAAAACGGGTGAACTGGAGTACAAGGGAAGGCGTGACGACGATATTACAATGGTGGCGCAACAGGAGGCCGTCGAGTTTATTTGTCAAAAGCTGGCTTGACGCCGGTTTCCCAGCATGCCTTTGGGGCGCCTGTCTGGTGACAGGCGCCCTTTTTGCGCCTGTCACTCTGGCCGCTGCCGTACCGGAGGCACATGTCTCGGCTCAGATGATCCGACAACTCTCCAGCGCCGTCTCAAACGATCAACGCTTTGACGATCATTTTGAAGCTGAAGTCTGGATGACGGACATGAATCGACGCCTGTCGCGCTACCTTGTCGATCCGCATCAACGCCTTGCGTTACTGGAGAGCATTCAGCGTGAATCCCGGCGCGCCTCGCTGGATCTACAACTGGTGCTTTCAGTCATTGATGTCGAAAGTCGCTTTATGCCCGAGGCACGCTCCAGCGCCGGGGCTCAGGGGCTCATGCAGGTCATGCCCTTCTGGAAAAAGGAGATTGGCCGGGAAAGCGATGACCTCTTCGATCCTGATACCAACCTGCGCTACGGCTGCACCATTCTGGCGTGGTATCTCAAGGTCGAAAAGGGGGACGTGACGCGCGCTCTGGCACGCTATAACGGCAGTCTCGGCAAAACACGCTATCCAGAGCAGGTCATGACAAGCTGGGATAGCCGCTGGTGGGTCGACAGCTAGACCTGGCAAAGATCAGTGCTGTTTCAGTCTTTTGAAATGCCCTGAATCTGGCTGGCCTGAAGCGTGACGCGATGCTCCTGCTGCAGAATATTGAGCAACACGACGACGCGTTCATCTTCCTTTCCATGAACAAACAGTCCTTCCAGCGCCTTGAAAGGTCCATCGGTAATTTCGATTCGCTCCCCTTCGCTAAAACGCGGCCCTTCCTCAATCAAGGGCTGATCACTGACCTGCCGGCGCAGAGTCTCGATCAGAGTATCCGGTACTGGCACCGGCTCACGGCCAAAGGCAAGCAACCGGATCACCCCACGGGTAGAGCGCACGGGCACCCAGTTGTCCTGTAGCGGATTCATCTGAATGAATAGATACCAGGGAAACAGGGGCTCGAGGACATGCCCGACCTTGCCACGCTGGCGCTTTTCCCTTTGCATGACCGGATGAAAGACGGTGTAGCCCTGATACTGCAGGTGCTCGGCAGCGCGAAAGGATTCACCTGACTTGCACTGGACCGCGTACCAGCGCAGTCCTTCAGGTCCTGTCGTCTTCATTAAAACCATCCCCGGTCAGTAGCCGTCAGCGCATCGGTCTGAGAGAATCGGCGCGCCATTTAAATGCCCGCGACTTTCTGGATAACACCGTTGATTTCGATTGCTACAGCCCGGGCCGCCGTTGCGCGCCATGGTATCACGTTCCTCATGGGGCTCGCGTCAGGCCTGCCACTGTTGCTGACGGGCAGCGTCCTTCAGGCATGGATGACCGATGCCGGTGTTTCTCTGGATGCCGTCGGCCTGCTGGCGCTGATTGGTATTCCCTACACACTCAAGTTTCTCTGGGCCCCCTTGCTCGATCGCTTCGAGCTGCCGTTTCTGGGCCGGCGTCGGGGCTGGCTGCTGCTGACACAGCTGGCGCTGACCTCATTGATCGTTGCGCTGGCCCTGTCCGATCCCGGTCTCGCCCCACTCACCGTTGGCGCTGTAGCACTGGGCATCAGTTTTTTCAGCGCGACGCAGGACATCATCATTGATGCCTATCGCCGTGAACATCTTCCCGAGAAAGAGCTCGGCATCGGCTCAAGCCTTTATACCTATGGTTATCGTACCGGCATGTTGTTTGCCTCCGGTGGCGGCCTGATGCTGGCTGACAGCATCGGGTTTCGTGCGACCTACCTGACCATGGCGGTCGTACTCGGCGCCTGCATGCTGGTGACCCTCATGGCGCCCGAACCGGGAGCCCAGCGCCCCGCGCATCCGCAGAACTGGCGCGATACCTTTCTGGATCCCATTCGCAACTTTCTGACGCGTCCGGGCGCACTCTGGCTTTTGCTCTTTATCCTGCTTTACAAGCTCGGCGACTCGGTGGCCGGCAACCTGACCACCCCCTTTTACAAGTCAATCGGCTTCTCAAACGCCGAGATCGGCGCCACGGTCAAGATCTTCGGCTTCTGGCCGCTGCTGGGCGGCATCTTTCTCGGTGGCTTGGTCATCCTGCGTATCGGCATTTACCGCTCACTATGGTGGTTCGGGCTGTTGCAGATGGCTTCCACGGCCGGTTTTATCTGGCTCAACCATGTTGGCCACTCAATCACGGTACTGGCAGCCGTGGTCAGCTTTGAAAACGCCGCCGCGGGGATGGGCACCGCTGCCTTTCTGGCCTTCATGGCCGCCCTGACCGACAAGCGATTCACGGCAGGCCAATACGCCCTGCTTTCCTCGATCATGGGCCTGCCCAGAGTCGTGATTTCAGCCCCCGGTGGCATCCTTTCAGAAGCCGTAGGTTGGGACGGTTTCTTTTTAATCTGCACACTGGCCGCTATTCCGGGGCTGATAATCCTTTGGTATTTTCGCCAATGGCGCGATATTGCCGATTCTTCCCATCGGTAATACGGTTTAGCGCCTTTACTGTTCCACGGGCGCCAGGCTCCGGCCGCGCCCCTAGAAGAGACCCTGATCTTGTCTTTTGTATCTGCTGAAACATCCTGCCCTCAGGGCCTTTTGCGACTGGCACGCCTGGTGGGCCGAGGCACGGGCGTTATCCTCACAGGCGCGATTCTAACCGCCTGTTCCACCGGCCAAACCGGCTTTCAGCCGGCAAAAACGCCGCAGTACACCGATTCAAGCATCCCGATGCATCCAACCAGCTGGCAGCAACTACCCGGCTGGCAGGACGACAATCTCCTGAGTGCCTGGAGCGCCTTCAGAACCAGCTGTGAAAAGCTCGCACGCAAGCCGGACTGGGCATCGGTCTGCAACGACGCCCGACACGTCGATCCTCTGGATAGCCGTGCGATACGACGCTACTTCGAGCATCGTTTTACGCCCTTTACCCTGAGCAACAGCGATGGTTCAACGGTGGGGACCATTACAGGCTACTACGAGCCGGTGCTTCGAGGCTCTCGAACCCGACACGGGCCCTATCAGGTGCCGCTGTATCGTAACATCGGCAACAGTAGCCTGATGGCCGCCAGCCGTAGCCAACTGATCAAAAGCGGCGTCCTGCGCGGGCGCGAACTGGTCTGGGTAGATGACCCGGTTGAAGCTGCGTTCCTGCAGATTCAGGGGTCAGGTCGAATCAAGCTGGCGGAAGGCGGCGAAATGCGCGTTGGCTTTGCCGGGGCCACGGATCAGCCTTTTCAATCCTTTGCTCGCTGGCTGCTGGATCATGGCGAAATTACACCGGCTCAGGCCACGCTGCCGGGCATCAAGGCATGGGCCAGTGCCAACCCCGGTCGTGTGCAGGAAGTGCTCAACGTCAATCCGCGGTTTGTTTTCTTCAGGGAGCTTGATAGCACACACAAGAGCAGTGACGGCCCAATCGGCGCGCAGGGCGTGCCGCTAACGCCCGAACGTAGCATCGCCATTGACCCCGATCAGATTCCACTGGGCGCACCGGTCTTTCTCTCCACGACTCGCCCTTTGTCCAACCAGCGTATGCAAAGACTGATGCTGGCTCAGGATACGGGCAGCGCCATCAAGGGTACCGTACGTGCGGACTTTTTCTGGGGCCACGGTGATGAGGCAAGCCTTAATGCCGGGCGCATGAAGCAGCCCGGTCAGATGTGGGTCGTTCTACCCAATCGTCAGTAGATGAGAGGTCAAACGGATGACGAGGTGCCATGGGCCACCATGGCGCTACTCAACGCTTGATCGCAGCCTGGCGTCCACCCACCGCAACGCTCCCCGTGTAGCCACCCAATGGGGCCGCATGAGAACGCGATACTGCCAGGCTTCGGCACGCGAGCCCGGTATCGGTGAATTGCCGGTCACCGGCTCTCGTCGGGGATTTTCCCGCACCAGCAGCTTGAGCATCCAGGGGTTGGCCTGCTCGACCATGACCAGCGCCTGGCGGGCCTCTTCCAGTCGCGCCAGGCGATAAAGCGCCAATGCCTTGCCAAGCAAAAGTCCCAGCCATGGCTCGCCGTCATCATTGCTGCGCTCGATTTCCTCGATAAGCGTCAGGGCCCTGACGTCCTGCCCATCACTTAAAAGCTGCTCCAGCAACAGTTCACGAAGGCCCATGCTGTCTTCGCCGTCCAGACGAATCAAACGCTCGGCCAATTGACGCGACTGCTCACGGGCGCCGCGCTCCATACCGATGATCAGCCCCAGACCCAGCCGGAACAGGATATGGTTATCGCCATCCCCCCAGACAAAGGGGCTTTCGGCCCGCTCGACGGCTGCAAGCCACGTCTCAAAGCGCTGCGCCAGCGGCGAGAAGATCGCCTGAAACATCCATGGCAGATTGCCAAAGCGCCCAGCAAGCGCCATGGCCAGTTCCTGAAGTATTGCCGGCGTTGACAGCCATTCGGGATGCAGACACAGAGCGTCCAGCCAGGGCCGGGCATCACGCCAAGGGTCACCCTGCAGACCGCTACCGGGCGCCTCTTCGTTTTCAGTGGTGAAGTGCTGCTGCCACATCTCGTAGCGGGCATGATCCAGGTCGTCCTGCTGATACTCAAGCCGCCCATCGGCATTGATCAGAAGCGACAACCGTGGCCCGTTATTCGACATCGGCAACAGCCGGGTCAGGGTATCCAGCGGTTCGGCCAGCTCCTCGTCGGCATAAATCATCTGCTCGGCCAGGGTCGCTTCGGGGTCTTCCGCCAGCTGTTCGAGAAAGGCCTGCTGGTCCTCGTCGAGATCAGTGCGGTGCACCAATCGGCGTCTCCAGAAATCGGCACGCGCGCGCGCCTGCTCGGGCTGCCCTTCATGCAACAGCAACATGCTTTCAAGATAGGCCAGCGCCGGCTCGTTGGGCATGGTTTCCAGCGTGCGAATAAAGGTTTCGCGGGCACTGGGCAGATCATCACTGTCGAGATAGCGCAGACACAGGCGCTTTAGTGCCGCACCGCGAAGAAAGCCTGGCCCGTTCTCGACCACACTGTCCATCAGGGCCGCCTTTTTGCGGATAAAGCCGCGCTCCTGATAGACATCACTCAACAGCTCAAAGGCCGGCTCGCTCTCCTGCGGCAGACCTTCCCAGTCGACGTTGTTGAACAGCGACTCGAGGATGGTTTGCGCCCGTCCGAGCTGACCGCCTTCGGCACTGACGATACCGGCTTCAAGCAGGGCCTGAGCCGGTACCTGATGTGATGAGAGTGCCTCATGCAGGGTTTTGCCCCGAAGACGCTGAAGCAATAGCATCCACATCAGATGTGGCGGCACCTGCCCCGGCAGCATCATGCGGGCACAGCAGTCGGCATGGCGCCGACCCGAATCACACCAGCAGGGCTCCTGAGGCGCAGGTACCGCCAGCGTTTCAATCCGATAGCCAAGACGCTCAAGAGGCATCTGATTCCAGAGCACCGGTGCCAGCGCCTGCGCCAGCGCCACGTCGCCGCCAAGCAGCTCGGCGCCCTCCTTCCTTGCCCAGCCCATCAGTGAAGGGTAACGCTCTTCACGACGTATGGCCTCAAGCGCTCCCGTCGAAAACCCAAGGAGTTGGTCCACCCAGGCTGACAGCATATTGTTCCTCCACCATGATCACGCTTATGCTAGCACGCTGACTGCCTGCGTCTCATGATAACGCCATCATGTTTGCCTCGCTGATGACCCACCAGGGACCAGCAAGGCCTTCCATACATGCTCTGAAGCAGCCCTTGCGTCACTACGCCCACTTTGTTTCGGAAATACCCGCTTGTTTTCAGCACGCTTACTGATCCGTCGACGCAAAAATCCCGACGAACCCCGCGTTCGTCTTGAGCGCGAAGGACGCGACCGCATCCGCCGCATTACTCAGGCGATGAACAAGGTCCCCTGGACCAACAGTGCCATGCAGATTATTTGGGTCAGCGGCCCGGTCACCCTGCTTGGCGCCTGGGTCGGTTACCTGCTCGGTTATGGCCGTGGTCCCTCGATGGAAAACTATGTGTTTTTCATCAGTTATGCCCTGATCACGGGCCTTGCCGGGATCATCGCCAACTTTGCCCATCACCTGACGAGGGGTCGCAAGCATGAACGGGCGGCGGCCAGGGTGTCTCAGGTGCTTGATACCCTGCCGGAGCTGGTACTCATCACCCGTAACCTGATTGTTGAAAGTCTTGAAGGCGATGCCCGCCGGCGCGAGGCCGCCGCCATGCTGCTGCGAAAGCATGACCTGGCCCCCGAGGGCGTGGAGCTTGCAGCCATTGAGTTGCTCGACGACGAGGAAAGCGCCCGACGTATTGCCCAGATCGATGTTTACCGGCGCGTCGGTATGCAATCACGCATTCGCGATCTGGTGGGGCTTTACCGCGAGCATATCGACCCGAGACTCAACGAACTGGCCGACGTGGCGCCAGAAGCCATTTCCCTGCTGCGCGATCGTTTTGCCGGGCGTGCGCCGGATCTGCATCAGGGCGTGGCACGAGATGAAAACTTTATCGAGCGTGTACTGGCAGCCATCGAGCAGGACAACGCGCTGCTTATGACGCTGCAGGACGTCGAGGAGATGATCATTCTGGCCTTTGAGCTGCTCTGTGGTCGCCGCATCCCCATGCTGACCTTCGAGTATCGCGGACGCTGGCACCTGGCTCGCGCGCTTGATGCCCTCGAACAGACCCGCTCCCGCTATCGTATCCAGCAGGCCACCGGACTCTCCCGTCTCAAGGCCCTGACCGTCTATCTGGCAGAACAGTCGGGCACCCTGGTCGAAGACGCCGCCGCCGGTCTGCGCGCCGAGACCCTGACAGCGCGCTGCCGACAGGCCATGGATGCGCTGTCCGAGCAGATCGAACATCTGGCCAGCGGCGTGAAGCAGGGACGCAGCGATTTACGCCCGGAGCTGCGCGAACGCGCCGAAATCCTGACCAACGCCATCAAGCTGTTTCGAAGCGTGCAGGAAAACTATGGTCAAATCGCCCGGAGCCACGCCACGCTCATTCGTCATTCTCAGCGCTGGGAAGCCATTACCGAGCAGATGAACGACAAGGCGACCCACCTGCAGGTCGGGCCGGGCAAGCGAGGGCTTCGCATTCATGAAAACCATATCGAGCTGACGGACGGTGAAAAGGCTCGCGTCTGCCGCCATCTGGCCCGCTATCTTAACGAAACACGTGCCGACCGCGAGCGGTATCACCAGCAGGACCACGGCAGCCAAGGGGCTACGACCAGTGGCTATATCGCCATGGCCAAGCATCTGGCCATCGAGATCGCCCTTGCGCTTGAGCCCTATATTCATCTCTCGCGCCCGGAAGTCCAGCGCGCCATCAACGCCACCAATGCGGCCTATTTCGGACATCTCGAACCGGATCTATCCGCGGCAGCCAAGGCCACACTGGGGGCAGCCATGGTCAATGAGATCAACGACGACCTGTCTCGTAGCGCCGAATCACTGGCCATCGCCCTGGTTCGTCACTATCGGGTAGCGCTTGAACCCGAGGCGATTAACTTCCTGATCCGCCAATACGGTGCCCGTGCCTCGACGCTGAATATCCTGTCCAACATTGACCAGACCGCCCATCGCAATATTAGCCTGCTCAGCCAGCGCCCCGCCGGTATCGGTACTGTCCCAAGGCGTTGGTACAGGGCGCTGATCAAGGCCAAGAGGGCATTGAACTGACATGCAACTGATTATTGCCGAGAAACCCTCACTGGGTCGTGCCATCGCCTCAGCCCTGCCCGGGCGCTTCAGCCAGTCGGAAGGTGCGCTGAGCAGCGCTGAAATTACGGTCAGCTGGTGTTTTGGCCATCTGCTGGAGCAGGCGGCTCCGGAAGCCTATGACGAGCGTTTAAAGCGCTGGCGCCTGGATGATCTGCCCATTATCCCCTCGCAATGGAAGCTGGTGCCCCGCCAGAAAGCGCGTGGCCAGCTCGCCATTCTGCGCCGTCTGATCAAGTCCGCCAACAGGGTCATCCACGCTGGCGACCCAGACCGCGAAGGCCAGCTGCTGGTACAGGAAACCATTGAATATCTGGGCTGGAAGGGGCCGGTCGAGCGCCTTTTGATCAGCGACATGAATACGCCCGCCGTCAAGCGCGCCTGGCAAACGCTTGAAGACAATGCCCGGTTTCAACCGCTCTACCAGGCCGCGCTGACCCGATCACGGGCAGACTGGCTGTATGGCATCAACCTGACGCGAGCGTGGACGGTGACCGGCCAGCAGGCCGGCCTCAAGGGCGTACTCTCCATTGGGCGGGTGCAGACGCCGCTGCTCGGGCTGATCGTGCGCCGTGATAGAACCATCGAAGATTTCCAGCCGGTAGATTTCTATCCGTTATGGGCGGACTTCGACACTCGCCAGGGCACTGTTCGCGCCTGGTGGCAGCCGAGCGATCAGCACCGTCAGGATGATCAGGGTCGCCTTCTGGACGCCGAGCCCGCCCGGGCACTGGCAGCAAAACTGCCCGGTCAGTCCGCACTCATTCAGGCCGTAGAGCAGAAACATCAGCGCCAGAGTGCACCGCTGCCCTATTCTCTTTCGACCCTTCAGATCGATGCGGCCCGACGCTATAAAATGTCGGCGCAGTCAGTGCTCGACTGTGCTCAGCGACTGTATGAACGCTACCGTCTGATTACGTATCCGCGCTCGGATTGTCGTTATCTGCCGCGTGATTATCTCAAGGGCGTTGGCGCCACACTACAAAATGCCTGCCAGGGAGATGACACCCTGAAGCAGTGGCAGGCCGGCATCGATACCACTCGCGTGTCGCGTGCCTTCAACGACAAGAAAATCGGTGCCCACCATGCTATTGCTCCGACCGGCCAGATACCACACTGGCAGGCCCTGAGCCGAGACGAGCAAAACGTTTATACGCTGGTGGTGCGCAATGTGCTGGCCCAGTTTTATCCCTCTTTTGAGTATCGGGATACCCGCGTCACGCTGGTGGCGCTTGAGGAGCGATTCATGACGAAAGGTCGTGAAATCCTGCAGCCCGGCTGGCGCGTGCTTTTCAATACGCCCGATGAAGAGGCCACCCTGCCGGCCATGACGCAGGGTGATAAAGCCCGGGTAATACAGTGCGAGGTACAAACACGTCAGACGCGCCCGCCGGAACCCTTTACCGACGCCAGCCTGATCAATGCCATGACTCATGTCGCACGCTACGTCACCGACAACACGGTTCGGGCCACGCTCAAGGAGACGGATGGGCTGGGGACCGAGGCCACGCGAGCCAGCATGATCGAGACGCTGTTGAGTCGCGACTATGTGTATCGCCAGTCGGGCACCATCCGTGCCACACGACGAGGACGCGGCTTGATCGATGCCCTGCCGGAAAGCCTCTCCGGCCCTGAACGAACAGCCCTATGGGAACAGCGACTCTCGCGCGTTCGCGAAGGCAACGACTCGCTGGCCGCCTTTCTCGAGGATATGGCAGGAGAGCTCAAAACCCTGGTCGGTGATGTCGATGCCGCGCGCCTTGCCCGCGCCATGCAACAGGCTGGCGGTGAACAGCCACAGGCAGCTACCGATCGAAAAAAAACCACCCGACGCGGCAAGAGCAACCGTCAGCCCCCCTCAGGGTCGCGCAAGCGTACCGGACGAAGCAGTTCGAAGGGTCGCAGCACTTCCTAACGTTTAATGCCATGGCGGAGTCCTGACCTTGCGAGTAAATTCCGGCCATTAAAAAAACCCGCATCAGCCATTGCTGATGCGGGTATCAGACAGAACAATCTGTTAGCGCAATACGTGCTTACTTGGCAGCGTTATAGCGCTTTTCGACTTCTGCCCAGTTTACGACGTTCCAGAACGCCTTAAGGTAGTCCGGGCGACGATTCTGATAGTTCAGGTAGTAGGCATGCTCCCACACGTCTACACCCAGAATCGGCGTGGCATCGCAGCCGCCGTAGGCAGCGGAAGAGACCGGGCTATCCTGGTTGGCAGTGGAAACGATTTCCAGCTTGCCATTCTTGACTACCAGCCATGCCCAGCCGGAGCCAAAACGACCCTTGGCAGCGGTCTCGAACTTCTCGGCAAAGGCTTCAACGCTACCGAACGTCTTTTCGATATCGTTCATCAACGTGGGGAATTCCTTCAGACCACGCGCATTGGGCGTCAGGATTTCCCAGAACAGGGAGTGGTTGGCGTGGCCGCCAGCATTGTTGCGAAGTGCTGTACGCTGCTCTTCGGGAACGCGGTCGAGCTGCTTGAGCAGTTCGGACGCTTCGAGTCCTGCCAGATCTTCAGGAATCTTTTCCAGCGCAGCGTTTGCGTTGGTCACATAGGTGTTGTGATGCTTGCCATGGTGAATTTCCATCGTCTGCGCATCGATATGGGGTTCGAGTGCATCAAATGCATAGGGCAGTTCGGGAAGCTTATAAGCCATGGTCAAACTCCTTTTCGCTCACTGAGCGGGTTTAAACCGACGACTGCATTTCTCCCTGCAATCGTCATGAAAGTTGAGGACACAACGAGATGGCTAACCACCTCCACGTGCGTCCTATAAGACATTAGGTGCCAACGCTGTCTTTTCAAGGTCAACGACACAATTCTTTATTCGCCCTTTGTGTCGTTGCCTCACTCATTGGGCCTAACCTGTATTGCGAAGGCCTGCTGAAATCCCCGCCATGGTCACCATCAGAGCCCGCTGGAGATCCGGCGAAATATCGCCCTCATGCTCACGGCTTCGGTAAAGCAGTTCGGCCTGTAGTCCATGTAGCGGGTCAATATAGGGGTTGCGCACATCGACGGCCTGACGGATCAGTGGCGCATGTTCGAGCAGATGCTCCTGTTGACGAATGCGCAACAGCGTCGCCTCAAGCCCCTCCAGACGCTCACGCAATGACGTGCCCAGCGCTCTGGAATTTTCATCCTCGATCAGACGCTCTTCATAATAGGCGTTGATGCCGGCATCAGCCTTGGCCAGCAACATCTCGAGCATGTCCAGGAAAGTGCCAAAGAAGGGCCACTCGTTCATCATCTCACGCAGACGCGCCATCCCTTCTTCACTGTCACTGCGCTCGGCAAAGGCAGCATCGCTGCCCAGCCATGCCGGCAGCATCAGGCGCGTTTGCGTCCAGGCAAAGATCCAGGGGATGGCTCTGAGCGTTTCGACACCGCCTGTCGCGCGACGCTTGGCCGGACGCGACCCCAGCGGCAGACCGGACAGCGCCGTTTCCGGAGTGACTGCGCGAAAATAGGGAACAAAGGCCGGATCTTCACGAACGATGCCCGAGTACACCTGATGAGCGCGTGCAGCGAGATGATCCATCTCCTCCCGCCATTCCTGCTTTGGCTCGATCGGCGGCAGCAGCGTGGCTTCGAGCACGGCGCTGAGGTAGATCTCCATCGAGCGCACGGCAATTCGAGGCTGACCGAACTTGAAGCGAATCATCTCGCCCTGTTCGGTGACACGCAGGCTGCCCTGAACCGAGCCCGGAGGCTGAGAGAGGATGGCCGCATGCGCCGGACCGCCCCCACGACCTACCGTACCGCCCCGGCCGTGGAACAGCGTCAGCGTTACACCATGTTCATGACATACCTTGACCAGTCGCTCCTGAGCACGATACTGCGCCCAGGCCGCCGCCAGCTGCCCGGCATCCTTGGCCGAATCCGAGTAGCCGATCATGACTTCCTGGCGCGCATCGATCAGCGCCTGGTACTCCGGCATGCCCAGCAGGTCATTGATCACATGGCCGGCACGGTCGAGATCATCAAGCGTTTCGAAAAGCGGGGAAATGGGCAGGCTGACCCGGCCACCAACCGCCTTCATCAGCAGTGCCACGGCCAGCACATCGCTGGCCTGACCGGCCATGGAGATCACGTAGGACCCGAGTGCCTCACTGTATTCCGAGCCGATGACGTCAAAGGTATCGAGCACCTCTCGCACATCGTCCGAGCAGGGCCACTGCGCCGGAATCAACGGACGCGGCGACCCCAGCTCCTTGAGCAGAAATTCGCGACGGGCGGGTTCATCCCATTCGGCGTAGTTGCCCAGCCCCAGGTATTGGGTCAGCTCTTCGAACACCTGCGTATGCCGCGTGGATTCCTGACGAATATCCAGACGGGTCATGGTGGTGCCGAAACAGGCCACGCGGCGCAGCGTGTCCAGCAGCGCCCCGTTGGCGATCACATCAAGGCCACAGGCCATCAGTGAGTGGTAGCAGGCTTCCAGTGGCGCCTGCAGGGCCTCCCGGGTATCCACCGTGGGCCGCTCGCCGCTCCAGCCGTGCCCTTCCCAGATCATCTGAGCCTTGTCACGGGTCGCAGCCAGACGCTGCTCAAGATCGCTGAGTACCTTTCGATACGGTTCAGGACAGGGACCGCCCGCCAGCTCGATCAGTTCGGGCGTGGCCTTCCACATCGACAGTTCAAGACGTAACTGCTGAACATCGCGCCGGAAGCTCTCGGCCGCACGGTGTCGCTCGAGCAGCAGTACTTCACGAGTCACGGCTGACGTTACGTTGGGATTGCCGTCGCGATCCCCTCCCATCCATGACGCAAACCGAATGGGCGCTGCTTCCAGCGGTAGCCGACGGCCCGCACGTGCCAGCAGCATCTGATCCAGTTCACGGTAGAAGGTTGGCACCGCCTGCCACAGCGACTGCTCGATGACCGCCAAACCCCAGCGTGCTTCATCAACCGGTGTTGGCCGTTCAGCGCGTATTTCACTGGTGTGCCAGGCCTGGCTGACCAGCTCGTTCAGCCGCCCCTGAAGCTGCTCCAGACGCTCGGGATACTCGTCGCTGCCGTTGATTTCAGCCAGACAGAGATTGATGGCATCGTATTTGCGAATCAGGGTCCGCCGAACCACCTCGGTCGGATGCGCCGTCATCACAAGCTCGATGCGCATTGAGGCAATCCGCTCGAGGAGCGCTTCTCCATCATGCCCTTCCCGAGTCAGGCGCTCGAGCAGCTCATCCAGCCTCGGCTGGGTACCAGGGCGGTAATCCTCGACCCGGCGAAAGCGGCCGCGATAGTGCTGTTCGGCCAGGTTGGCAAGATTCAGAAACTGATTGAAGGCCCGAGTGACCGGCAGCATGCGCTCTTCAGGCAGGGCGCGTAGATAGTCGATCAATTCGGCACGGGCACCGGCATCCTTGCGCCCCTGCTTGGCCAGCGCTCGAATTTTTTCGATCTGGTCAACAAAATCGGTGCCAAGGTCATCGGCAATGGTATGCCCAAGACTGTCGCCGAGCAGACGCACATGCTCACGCAGGGAGGCATGAAGCACATTGTCTTCCAGCGCATTATCGTTATTGGAAACCTCCCCTGAAGAGACACCTTCAGGGGCAGAAGAAGAAACGTGTTGCATGAAAGACTCCGCGAGGCTCATGACAGGAGTCCAGAGCCTGACGCGGACGGGCAACAACAACAACACTACAACAATGACTTGCGACCAAAGTCGAACCCATCAAGGCTGACGATGCTATTCACGCTCAATGCGTTTTGCGTCCTGCCAATGACGTTCAAGGGTACCAGGGTCAGTACTGCCGATCGCCTGTCCGCTGGCCTGCACGGCGCTTTCGACGTCGCGAAAACGGCTTTCAAAACGCTTTCCGGTACCACGCAATGCCTGTTCCGGATCAATGTCCAGATGACGGGCCAGGTTGACCATCGCGAACAAGAGATCCCCCAGCTCGGCGCTCATGTTCTCCTGATGCCCGGCCTCAATCTCGACTTCAAGCTCGGCCAGCTCTTCTCGCACCTTGTCCAGAGCACCACGATGGTCCGGCCAGTCAAAGCCTGCCCGGGCAGCACGACTGGAAAGCTTGCCGGCCCGCGACAAAGCCGGTAGTGCCAGTGGAATATCATCAAGCAATGATCTGGCCTCACGCGCCTCGCGCTCGTCAGCCTTGCGCGCCTCCCAGCGCTGCCCGACCCTGGAGGTATCTACATCGGCGGCCGCCACGCCCTGTCGACGCGAGCCGAGATGTCCCTCGGGGAACACATGCGGATGACGAATGATCATCTTGGTCGTCAGGACATCGACCACGTCATGAAAATCGAAGCGCCCTTCCTCACTACCGAACTGGGCGTAATAGACGATCTGAAACAGCAGATCGCCCAGCTCACCGGGAAGCTCATCAAAGGCGCGACGCTCGATGGCATCGGCCACCTCATGAGCTTCTTCAAGCGTATGCGGGACGATCGAATCCCAGTGCTGGGCAACATCCCAGGGACATCCCTGTTGCGGGTCCCGAAGTACCTGCATCAGCAGCATTAAATCATCTAGCGTGTAACGCGATGAGGCTTTCATCAAAGGGCCCTTATCTACCGAAAATACATCTACAGGGGGTCAATGTAGATTGCCGCCCCCCTGACGCAGTCGACGAATATCGGTCACATTAGTCAACTGCCCGATTCGATTGATCACCTTGGACAGGGCATCAAGACCTGACACCTCAAGGGTGATTTTCAGTGTCGCCATGTGATCATCACGATTGGTCGAAGTGTTGACCCCCAGAACGTTGACCTTTTCATTGGAGAGGATACCGGTGACATCACGCAGCAGGTTGGAGCGATCCCATGCCTTGATTTCAATGTCGACCGGATACTGGATCGGCTGTTGCTGCCCCCACTCGACCTGAACGATACGCGCCGGCTCATCGCTTTGAAGCTGCAGGATATTGGGGCAGTCCTGACGGTGAACGGTCACGCCACGCCCTTGAGTTATGAACCCCACGATGTCGTCGCCGGGGACAGGATGACAGCAGTTCGCCATCTGGGTCTTGAGATTGCCGACCCCCAGCACGGTAATGGTATCGGTATTCTCCCGCACGCCCTGACGACGTGGACGGGCAAGCAGACGGTCAAGCTCGTCGACATCTTCGGTTTCACCAAAAAGATGCTGCGCCTGAGAGAGCACCTGCCCGATACGCAGATCACCGGCGCCAATGGCGGCGTACATGTCCTCGGGACTGTTGTAGTTGACCGACTGGGCCAGACGCGTACGGTCCAGCCGCTCGAGATCGAGACGACGAAACTCACGCTCCAGCAGGACGCGCCCCTCCTCTTCATTCTGTTCTCGCGCCTGCAGCTTGAACCATGACTGGATCTTGGCTCGGGCCCGGGAGGTGCAGACATAACCCAGCGAGGGGTTGAGCCAGTCGCGGCTTGGCCCGCCCTTGGTGGCATTGAGAATTTCCACCTGCTGACCGGTCTTCAGGCGATAGGTCAAGGGCACGATACGACCATCCACCTTGGCGCCACGGCAGTGGTGACCGACTTCCGTATGGACGCGGTAGGCAAAGTCGATCGGCGTGGCCACCCGCGGCAGGTCGATGACATGACCATCAGGGGTAAAGACGTAGATACGATCCGGGGCGATATCGGAGTTGAGCCCTTCGGTCAGATCGGTAAGCTCGCCGACCTCTTCCTGCCACTCCAGCACCTGACGCAGCCAGGCAATCTTTTGCTCATAGCTGCGACTTTTGGAGTCAACATCCGTGCCCTTGTAGCGCCAGTGCGCGCATACGCCAAGTTCTGCATCTTCATGCATGGCGAAGGTACGAATCTGGATTTCCAGCACCTTGCCTTCCGGGCCGAAGACCGCCGTGTGCAGCGATTGATAGCCGTTTTTCTTGGGGTTGGCGATATAGTCATCAAACTCGTTGGGCACGTGATGCCACAGCGAGTGCACAATGCCCAGCACCGTGTAGCAATCGGTCACCTCGGGGACGAGCACCCGAACGGCGCGCACATCATAGACCTGTGAAAAGTCGATGTGCTTGCGCTTCATCTTTCGCCAGATCGAATAAATATGCTTGGCACGCCCGGAAAGATCGTAGCGCGTAATGTTTTGCGCCTCGAGAAGACGCTTGAGCGTATCCACCACATCGTGAATATAACGATTGCGATCCAGCCGCTTCTCCGCCAGCTGTTTGGCAATGGTCTTGTAATCGTTTTCATGCAGGTAGCGAAAGGAAAGGTCCTCCAGCTCCCATTTGATCTGACCGATGCCCAATCGATGCGCCAGTGGGGCATAGATATCAAAGACCTCACGCGCCACACGAAGAGCACGCTCACGCGAGCCGTCCTTGACCTGACGCAGCATGCTGGTGCGCTCGGCAATCTTGATCAGAGCCACCCGAACATCATCCACCATGGCAACCAGCATCTTACGCAGATTTTCCTGCTGATTGTGCTGGGTCATGCCCTGATGATCCGGTGCCTGCAATTGAGAGATGGCAGCCATGCGCAGCACGCCATCGATCAAGCCCGAGACCTCCGCCCCGAACTCGCGCTCGATCACTTCCAGACGCGTCAGACCCTCTCGCACACTGCGATAAAGGACTGCAGCCGTAATGGCCTGCTGATCGAGCTTGAGCTCGCTGAGAATATCGGCCATTTCAAGACCGATACGAAAGGCAGAGTAAATATCACGCCAGGCAGGCTGCTGACTGGCCGCCTCCTGATTGATCTTCGCTGCAAATCGACACGCGCGCTCAAGCTCGGCTGGGTCCTTGAGCGCAACTTCGTTTTGAAGATGTGTCATCCAGGTCGTGATATCGACCCGTCCATCGGCATCGAGCGGCTGATCTTCACGAACCTTGACCATGTAACGCGATTCCCATCATGTCTTTTATGTAGGCTGACGCTCGAGCAGCACCAGCGATTCCAGATGTGCCGTTTGCGGAAACATGTCGGCCACCGCGGCCTTGACAAGGCGATAGCCGCCCTCGATCAATAGATGCACATCGCGTGCCAGTGTGGCCGGTTCACAGGACACATAAAGCACTCTTGAGGGCCCCTTGACGGCCAGTGACTGACAAATGCCCTGAGCACCGGCACGAGGCGGGTCGAGCACCACAAGTGCGGCATCCTCAAGACCGGCAGGCGCTTTGGCAAGATCCGTACAGCGTGCTTCGACATGATTCGACACGCCGGCTCTTTCTGCATTATCGCGCAGGCGCTGCACCATTGACTCTCGACCTTCGTAGGCGATGACCCGAGCCCCCGCAGCCGCAAGCGTCAGCGAAAAATTACCCACTCCGGCAAAAAGATCCACGACCGGCATTTCCTCACTCACTTCGGCCCATGCCAGTACCTGCGCTACCAGCTGATGATTGACCTCGGCATTGGCCTGCAGGAAATCGCCACTTCGTACATGGATACTGGCCGCATCGTCTTTGGGAAGCGCGCGGTAATGAGGCCATACGTCAGGATGATCATCCAGGCGTTCCGATACCGGCGCTTCGCCTTCACCACAAAGAACACTCAAGAGCACTTCATGCGTTCTCGCAAATGCCTGCCAGCGTGCCAGATCGCCGGGCACACGCCGTAGCTGGCGCAGAGTGATCATGACGTGGTCATCCCCGGCCACCAGCTCGATATGACCCAGACGACGTGGGGCCTCAAGGGTTTCGATCAGGGCTCGCAGCGGCTCGATCAACACTTCAAGGCGTGGCTCAAGAATCGGGCACTGCTCGATGTTGAACAATCGATCCTGCCCTCGCACCCGGTAGCCCATATGGATGCGACCATCATTACCAACGCGCACACCCAGTCGCGAGCGACGGCGATATCCCCACGCCTGCCCGGCAAGCGACAACGGTTCAGGCAAGGCAATGTCGTGGCGCGCCAGATGCTCACCAAGCACCTGCTGTTTGTAGCGACGCTGACCTTCAATGGCCAGATGCTGCAGATCACAGCCCCCGCAGCGTCCAAAATGCGCACAGCCGGGCGTCACACGCTCATCAGAGGCCTTGAGTACACGGCGTACATGCCCTTCATCATATCGCCCGTGCTGGGTATGGATGGCCACTTCGATCTCTTCACCGGGTAGCGCCTGCTCGATAAAAAGCGTCTTGCCCTCCCGATTGTGCGCCACGCCGCGCCCATCGTGCGCCAGACGCTTGATCACGACACTACCTTCGTCGTCGCGCTTCGCTCCCGGTGATTCAAGACGCTTGCGCGTTGCGGGGCGCTGCTGACGACGCTGTCCCAACATGGCCATGATCAGTGCTGCTCCGGAGCATAAAGACCGGTGGAGAGATATCGATCTCCCCGATCACAAACAATAAAGGCGATCACGGCGTTGTCGACCTCATGGGCAATACGAAGGGCGCCGGCCAGCGCGCCGCCCGAGGAAACCCCAGCCAGAATGCCCTCCTCGCGCGCCAGACGCCGCATGTATTCTTCAGCCTCCTGCTGGCCGATATCGATGATTCTATCAACACGTGACTGTTCAAAGATGCTCGGCCGATAGGCTTCAGGCCAGCGACGGATACCGGCGATGCTGGCACCATCCTCGGGTTGAAGGCCTACGATCTGAATCGCATCGTTTTTCGACTTCAGATAGCGCGACACGCCCATGATGGTCCCGGTCGTACCCATGGAGCTGACGAAATGGGTAATCCTGCCGCCCGTCTGCTCCCAGAGTTCAGGGCCGGTCGTTTCAAAGTGCGCCAGCGGATTGTCATGATTGGCAAACTGATTGAGCGGCTTGCCTTCTCCGCGAGCGATCATGGCATCGGCCAGATCCCGGGCACCTTCCATGCCCTGATCCCTGGTCACCTCGATCAGACGAGCACCGTAGGCCGCCATGGCCTGCTTGCGCTCGCTGCTGGCACTGTCGGGCATGATCAAAATCATTTTGTAGCCGCGGATGGCGGCGGCCATGGCCAGCGCAATGCCGGTATTGCCGGAAGTCGCTTCAATCAGCGTATCGCCGGGCGTGATTTCACCCCGTGCCTCAGCATGCGTGAGCATCGAAAGCGCCGGTCGGTCCTTGACCGAACCAGCGGGGTTATTGCCCTCAAGCTTGGCCAGCAGCGTATTGCTGCCCACCTGAAGTCGCTTGAGACGCACCAGCGGGGTATGCCCGACGGTGGATTCAATTGTGGGGTAATCCATGCAGCGCTCCAGAATCAACGGGATGCCAGAAAAGAGCCAATTATAGCGCGGCCCGCTTAATGCTTTGTTTTCAGTCCGGGCGCTCGAACGTGCTGTAGGCGCGCGCCTGCACCATCAAGCGCTTCATCTCCCGCACGGCCTCACCCAGCCCGGTCAATGCCGCACGCGACACGATCGCATGACCAATATTGAGCTCATGAAACCAGGGCATGGCCGCAATGGCCTCCACATTGTGGTAGTGAAGACCATGGCCTGCGTTGACGGTCATGCCAAGGGTATGAGCCATCTCGGCAGCCGCGGCAATACGAGCAAGCTCAATGTCGGCATCCTGACCCGACGCTTCCACCCAGGCACCGGTGTGCAGCTCTATCACGGGAGCGCCGGCATCAAAGGCCGCTCGAATCTGAGCCGGCTCGGGATCGATAAATAATGACACTTCACAACCGACCGCACTCAGGCGCTGACAGGCCTTGCGAATGCGATCAAGACCGCCGACCACATCCAGCCCGCCTTCGGTGGTCAGCTCTTCACGTTTTTCAGGCACCAGGCAGACGTTGGCAGGCCGGAGGCGCTCGGCCAGAGCAATCATTTCTTCGACCACGGCCATTTCAAGATTAAGACGCGTATTGAGCATTTGCGTGGCAAGCTCAATGTCACGATCCTGAATATGACGACGATCCTCGCGCAGATGCATGGTGATGCCATCAGCGCCAGCGTCTTCACTGATCAGCGCGGCCTGTACCGGATCAGGGAAACGTGTACCTCGCGCCTGCCTCAGCGTTGCGATGTGATCAACGTTGACCCCCAGCAGAATACGCGGTGGCAAGGCATTGGCGATCTGGTCAGACATGTCATTCTCCTTCAGCGTGTGCCGTTTCGACGGCGGCGCATCAGCTCATTCATCAGTTCACGAGAGCGCAATTCACGACTCCCCAGAAGCGGCGCCAGCGCCTGACGCATCAGGACACGAGCGGTACCGGCAAGGCCCGAGGAATCCCAGTCTCCACGCGCCAGCCACCCCAGTGCACGCGCCTCGAACGCTGGCTCTTCCGGAGGTGCCGGACGAAAACGCTTCAAGGCAGGGTTGTAGAGATAACGCCCTTCACGATCCAGCGGTCTGTCCTGCTCATCGAGAAAGACAGGCTCACTGTCGAGCGCTTCAAGAAGTGTAATTTCAAAGCGCCTGAGCGCACCGCTGCGTCGGTCGGGAAAAGGCAGGGCCTCAAGCAGGGCCGCATAAAAGGCAAACAGGGTGTCCACCGGCATCGATAGCGGCAAAAGACGACTCATCAATTCATTGGCGTAAAGACCGCAGATGAGCCCTTCCCCTGCCAGCATGGCCCCTGGGCCCTGGGATTCAATGATCCTCAGCGTTTTCAGATCTCCTTCACCCTGCCAGGTCAGATGCAGCGGCGTGAAGGGCTGAAGACGGTGACGTGTTCGGCTACCCGGACGCATGACCCCGCGGGCCACGGCGCGAATACGCCCATCATGCAGGGTCAGAATATCGGCCAGCGCACTGGTCTCACGCCAGGCCTGACGGTGCAGCAGATACGCCGGCTGCAATTCCATGATCAGTCCAGATCGTAACCGAGGCTTTTCAGAGCGCGTGCATCATCCGACCAGCCTCGCTTGACCTTGACCCAGAGCTTGAGCATGACCTTGCAGTCAAAGGCCCGCTCCATTTCAAGGCGGGCTTCCTGACCGATTTTCTTGATGCGATCCCCCCCCTCTCCGATCAGAATCTTTTTCTGACCATCGCGCTCGACCAGCATCAGGGCATGGATATGGATGATGTGACCTTCGTCACGAAACTGCTCGACTTCTACCGTCATCTGATAGGGCAGTTCGTCACCCAGCTGACGCATGACCTTTTCACGCACAAGCTCGGCAGCCAGAAAACGCTGGCTGCGATCGGTCACCTGATCCTCAGGGAAGAAATGAACGTTCTGCGGCAGGTGTTTGGCAACTTCGGCCTCGAGTGCCTCAACGTTGGTGCCATGACGCGCCGAGATCGGCACGATGGCGGCAAAGTTGCGACGCTTTTCAAGCTCGGCCAGCCAGGCCATGAGTTTCGAGCGATCCTCGATCCAGTCCACCTTGTTGACCGCCACGATCACCGGTGCCTGAACGTGAGAGAGCTTCTCCAGCACGACGTCGTCTTCGCTGGTCCATTTCGTGCGATCAACGATGAAGACAACACAATCGATATCACGTAATGCCTGCGTGGCAGCCTGATTCATGAAGGCATTAATGGCCCGATTACGGTCCTTCTGCATGATGTGGATACCAGGCGTATCCACATAGATGGTTTGCGTATCGGCTTCGGTCTTGACGCCCATGACCTGGTGGCGAGTCGTCTGCGGACGCCGCGAAGTAATTGAAATCTTTTGACCCAGAATGCGATTCATCAGGGTCGATTTGCCCACGTTGGGGCGGCCGACAATGGCCACAAATCCACAGCGCGTGGGCGCACCGGATTCGGGAGTGTCGTCCGTGGTGATATCGTTCATGAGATGCTCCACGTTAACGTGTGTCCGGTGTTAAAAGGGTGATTCGCAGGATTTATCGCGCTAGGGCAAGCAATCATCGCCGGGCGGACTCGATCAGCGCCAGCGCCTGCTCGGCCGCCTGCTGTTCGGCATGCCGGCGGCTGGCACCGGTGCCACTGGTGGGCGCCTTGAGCACATCAACATGGCAGCTGACCGTAAACTGCTGGGCGTGAGCCTCTCCTTCAATATTGAGAACCTCATAGCGCGGCAGCGGTATCTGGCGAGACTGCAAGAATTCCTGCAGGCGTGTCTTGGGATCCTTCTGGGTATCCTCAAGATTGAGCGCCTTGAGACGCGTTTCATACCAGGCCAGCACACAACGTCTGGCAATGACCATGTCACTATCAAGATAGATGGCGCCGATGATGGCTTCCACGGCATCAGCCAGAATGGAATCACGGCGATGACCGCCGCTTTTCATCTCACCGGAGCCCAGGCGAAGAAACTGGCCAAGCTCGAACTCGCGTGCCAGTTCGGCCAGCGTTTCTCCCTTCACAAGCCGCGCTCTGAGTCTTGAAAGCTGCCCTTCACGTGCCTGAGGAAAACGCGAATAAAGTGCCTCACCCACGACAAAGTTGACAATGGAATCGCCCAGAAACTCGAGGCGTTCGTTATTGGCACCGCCGTAGCTGCGATGCGTCAGGGCAAGTTCAAGGCGGCTCTTGTCGTCAAAACGATAGCCGAGACGGTCGCTGAGGATGTTGAGGGAACTGCTCACGAGATAGTCGCTTTATTCAATGAAACAGGCATAAATGATAACAGAAGCTGTCCTTCGACAGCTTCTGTCAGATGGGATTTTCCATCAGAACCTTCTGACGGAAAGAAAACGGCAAACGTCAGTGCAGCAATCTGGCCTTGGTGAAGTCCGGCAGACCACCATTCCAGTGCATCCAGACACCAAAGGCACGGCCCACGATATTCTCTTCCGGGACAAAGCCCCAGTAACGGCTATCGTTGGAGTCGTCGCGGTTGTCGCCCATCATGAAGTAGTGGCCGGGCGGCACGGTGACTTCACTCATCTGCGGTCCGGGCGCGTCAAGATTATTGAAGATATGGTGCTCGGCGCCCTTGAGGTATTCCCTGTAAAGCGCCTGAGTGTCGTCAACGCTGTTGTCATCCAGCAGCTCCTTTCGAACCGGCTGTCCGTTGATATAAAGCTGCTTGTCCTGATAGCGGATGCGATCTCCGGGAACCCCGATCACACGCTTGATATAGTTGACCGACGGGTCTCCGGGGAAGCGAAAAACCATGATATCGCCACGTTCGGGTTCACCAACGTCCAGAATCTTTGTATTGATTACCGGCAGGCGCAGACCATAGGAGAACTTGCTGACGGCAATGAAGTCTCCGACATCAAGCGTTGGCTCCATGGAGCGGGATGGGATCTGAAACGGCTCAATGACAAAGGAGCGCAATACCAGCACTACCAGTAGCACTGGAAAAAAGGCCCTGGAATAATCCACATACCAGGGCTCCTTCGGCGTGCTGGACGCTGCCGTATCGTGAGTGACCTCTCCCGGCGGTCGGCTGCCTCCAGTAGAAGTCTTGCGCGTACGGCGCAATACAGCGATATCGAGCAGCCAGATCGCCCCGGTCACAAAAACGGCGACCACCAGCAGAAGTGAAAAATCCATTACATGCTTTCCCGACTCACGGGAGCGTAGCCGGGGCTACGCTCAATCATTGACTTTCAGTACGGCCAGGAAGGCATCCTGTGGAATTTCGACCTTGCCGACCTGCTTCATGCGTTTTTTACCCTGCTTTTGCTTGTCGAGCAGCTTGCGCTTTCTCGACACATCACCACCGTAACACTTGGCCGTCACGTTCTTGCGCAACGCCTTGACAGTGGAACGTGCCACAACATGGCCACCGAGTGCTGCCTGTATTGCGACATCAAACATCTGACGCGGAATCATCTCCTGCATCTTGTCGACCAGCGAGCGTCCGCGCTGATGAGACTGGTCACGATGAACTATGGTCGCCAGCGCATCGACCCGGTCTCCGTTGATCAGAACATCAAGCCGAGCAAGTTTGGCCGCATCAAAGCGCTCGAAGCTGTAATCCAGTGAAGCGTAGCCTTTTGAGATGGATTTCAATCGATCAAAGAAGTCCATCACGACCTCACTCATCGGCAGCTCATAGACCAGCTGCATCTGGCTGCCCAGTACCTGCATGTCGAGCTGCACACCGCGGCGGATCACACACTCGTTGATGACGTTGCCAACGTATTCCTGTGGCACGAGGATATTGGCGCGCACAATGGGCTCGCGAATTTCCTGAACCGAGGACATATCCGGGAGTTTGGAGGGATTGGAAACATACAGAAGCTCTCCATCCTCCATTGCAAGTTCGTAGATAACAGTCGGTGCGGTCGTGAGCAGATCAAGATCGTATTCGCGCTCCAGACGCTCCTGCACAATTTCCATGTGCAGCGTGCCCAGAAAGCCAACGCGGAAACCAAAGCCGAGCGCGTCCGAGTTTTCGGGAATGTAATCCAGCGAGGCATCATTGAGCGCAAGCTTCTCAAGCGCGTCACGAAAATCCTCGTAATCATCGGAGCTGATCGGGAACATGCCGGCATAAACCTGCGGCTTGACCTTTTGAAACCCGGGCAGGCGCTCGACCTGAGGCGTCTTGGCATGAGTGATGGTGTCACCCACCGGCGCCCCCTGGATATCCTTGATACCAGCCACGATATAGCCAACTTCGCCCGCACGCAGCATACCGGTGCTGGTCTGGCGAGGTGTAAATATGCCGATATCGTTGACTTCCCACTCGCGGCCGGTGGATTTCATCAGGATCTTGTCGCCCTTTTTGAGCGTCCCGTCGAAAAGCCGCACCAGTGAGACAACCCCCTGATAGTTATCGAACCAGGAGTCGATGATCAGTGCCTGAACCGGCCTGGTGACATCCCCTTTTGGTGGCGGGATGAAACTGACGAGCTGCTCGAGCAGACCTTCCATGCCAAGACCGCTTTTGGCCGAGACACGCGAAGCATTGCTCGCCTCGATACCGATGATCTCCTCGATTTCGTGGATGACCTTGTCCGGGTCTGCCTGAGGCAGATCCATCTTGTTCAGTACGGGGAGTACTTCCAGACCCTGTTCGATGGCGGTGTAGCAGTTGGCCACCGATTGCGCCTCGACACCCTGCCCGGCATCCACTACGAGCAGCGCTCCTTCACAGGCATACAGCGAACGTGACACTTCATAGGAGAAGTCGACGTGCCCGGGAGTATCGATGAAATTAAGCTGATAAACCGTACCGTCTTCGGCCTTGTAATCGAGCGTGACCGACTGCGCCTTGATCGTGATGCCGCGCTCACGCTCAAGGTCCATGGAGTCGAGTACCTGCTCCTTGAGCTCGCGCTCGGTCAGCCCGCCGCAGATCTGGATGATACGATCAGCCAGGGTCGACTTGCCGTGGTCGATATGGGCAATGATCGAAAAATTGCGGATGTGTTTCAGCGTCCCGTTGCTTGCGTCATTCGTCATTCGAGGTGATCACCTGTTAAAGCGTCGTAAGCCATGGCGCTTCGGCGCGGCATAAACTCTGCGCGCAATCCATGGCCGAAAATGGGCGCATTGTAGCGTGTTGGGGAATCAGGTGATAGGCAATGCCATGAAGGACGTCCCAAGTGCAAAACGGATCGGGTGACAGAAAAGGGGGCCCGAGCAGGCCCCCTTGATCAACCCGCTCGATCAATGCGAGCTCGGGCGTAACGGAACAAACAGCGTGGCACCATCGCGATTGATACGCACAGGGACCGCCTTTTTATCATCCAGCTGGCTGACCAGCTTGCGCAGTGTGCCGACGGAATCCACAGCCTTGCCCGCCAGCTCAACAATCACATCACCCGGCTGAAGGCCGGCACGTGCGGCAGCACTATCCGGCGCCACCTGCTGAACCAGCACGCCGGCATCAATCCCGAGTTGCTGGCGCTGTTCGGCGCTCAATCCCGAGACCGACAGGCCGACGCTATCACTACCCGTCTTTGAGACGTTACCGGCATCGCTGTCGGCATCAGGCCATTGCCCTACCTTGACCTTGATCGTCTGCTCGTGACCATCGCGCTGTACTAGCAGATCGATGCTGTCGCCTGGCGAGACACGCCCGACAAGACGCGGCAGGGCATCGGACGACTCGATATCGCTGTCACCGGCCTTGAGAATGATATCGCCCGAGCGCAGACCCGATTTTTGAGCAGGGCTTTCCGGTGCGACATCGGCAATCAGCGCGCCGCGGGCACGGTCCAGACCAAAGGAATCGGCCAGGTCCTCGGAGACAGGTTGAATGACTACACCCAGCCAGCCGCGATCAACGCGCCCGTTGTCCTTGAGCTGATCGGCAATGTCCATGGCCACATTGATCGGGATGGCAAAGGAGACGCCCATGAAGCCCCCGCTGCGTGTAAATATCTGGGAGTTGATGCCAACCACTTCTCCATCCAGATTAAACAGCGGCCCACCGGAATTACCGGGGTTGATCGCCACATCGGTCTGGATAAAGGGGACATAGCTGTCAGTGGGCAGCGTACGGTTAATGGCACTGACAATGCCTGCAGTGACAGAGTGATCGAATCCAAAGGGAGAGCCAATGGCCGCGACCCACTCACCGGTTTCGAGACTGTCAGAGTTGCCCATCTTGAGCGTGGGAAGGTCGTTGGCGTCGACCTTGACCAAGGCGATATCCGTTTTCTGATCCTGTCCGACCACTTTGGCCTTGAGCTCACGACGATCGTTGAGTCGGACCGTCACGGTATCTGCTCCATCGATGACGTGGGCGTTGGTCAGGATGTAGCCATCCTTGCTGATGATGAAACCAGAGCCCAGCGAACTCAGTGTTCTGCTTCCACCCTGATCAGGCGCGCCACCAAAGCCGGGTGGCATTTGATCACCAAAAAAGTGACGGAAGATATCGGGCAACTGCTGATTGGGGCCCATCATGCCGGAACGAGCAGCGGCTTCCCGCGTCGTTGAGATATTAACTACCGCCGGGGCAGCGCTTTTAACCAGCGCCGTAAAATCCGGCAGACCATTTCGCTGCTCAACGGCTCTGGCCGGCAGAGACATGATCATCAGAGCTGTCATTAACAGCATCAAGAACGCCATGATCTGCCATCTATGGGCAGGCTGGCGATTTGCGGAAGTATCAGTAACAGGCGGGTAATGAAATGAGAGGTCGGCCATCTTTGAACTCCGGATACTCTTATTGGCTATGGCGGTAGCAGATACAGGGGACGTTCAGGAGGGAGCAGGCTCGCCCTGTCGCCTCCAATAGACAATTAAGGATGAATTCAGTTTCACGACCTCAACCAATCACCGTTTTTATTCAAGGCGTGATAGGCGCCCTTCTCGTTCAGGGAGATGTCTCTTCGCTGCCTGAACCGGGCTGGCTGTCATCGATTGAGTCGTCTGGCAGGCTTACCTGTGATACCACACGGGTAAGCACGTTTGCCGGCATGGCACCGACGGCAATAATCTGCCATGACTGACCATCATGCTGAAGATGACGCGCAGCGGCGCGAAAATTACCCAGTTGATGAACGCCTTCACGTAGTGCCGTATTGTCCCTGGCAGGGCCAGCAAAGAGGCTGAGTGTCGCGAGCCCATCGCTGTAAAGCTCGCGCTCAAGATTTGCACCATTGAGCGTGACATCAAGAGACGCGGGCTGACGATAGAATCCCTCTGGCAGCCAATCCGGATGCCAGTCGGCTTCCGGCATGGCGGTATCAGTATCATCAGGTTCGTGGAGATAAAGAGTGTCACTGAAACGTACCAGCGAATCGATACGTACAATCTGCACGGTATCGACAACCTGACCCTTGCCATTCAGCAATTGCTGACGAAGGGGCAGACCACTGGCAATATCCAGCCACAGCCGATGGGGAAAGCGCTGATCATCGCGGGGGGTAACGTCCATCACGACCGCATTGCGGCCAGCCACGACATCACGCGCGATCAGGCTGAAATCATAATGATCCTGCAATTGCCTTACGGTATCGTCGATGGACGCAAGGCGCAGGGCATTATCCGAGCCCCTTGTCCACCAGAGCCCCGGAGAATGCCCCTTGTGCTCGATGGTTTCGGCGGGACCATCAAGGAACTGAATACGCTCCTCTTCCTGGCCGTCGTCAATACGATGTTCAAACAGAAAGGTTCGAAGGGAACCCATGCCCAGCCTCAGGGCTACTGCCTGAAAGGCGTAGCAGCGTTCAGACAGCAGGCTGCGCCTGAACCACTGCTCCCCCTTGTCACCAACCTCTTGATCCAGCTGGTCACATGAAATCTGCGCCACACTTCTGTTGTTGTCCGGCTTACCGGCATCGGCCTGAACCGCAGACAGCGGCGAACACAGCAAGGCGCCCATCAAGGAAGCACAAAACCATTGTCGCATCGTTTGAAGGTCCGCCTTACTCGCCGCTGGCAGGTGCCAGACCCTGCATGTTCGCCATCCAGACATTGCTGCGATAGCCTGCCTGCTCGACATGTCGGTTCAGATAGTTTTGAAGCACTTCTGCCTGCTGACGATCGTTACGCGCAGCATCCTCTTCACCCGGCGCCATGAACCAGGACGTCTGGGCGCCGATAGGCATCACGTTGCCTCCTTCCTGACCGGTACCCCGGAAGGCTGCCAGAGAGGCCATGGCACCATTACCGCCCGTCATGGACCCCGTACCGTCAATGGTGGCATCGCTCGATGCAAGGCTTGTGCCGCTATTGCCGGGGACGCTATCCACGCCCGTATTGGCTCGATATACCTGAACGCCGGTCATGACCATGAGACTGACAGCTGCAGCAATGGCAGCACTGCCCATGAAGGAGAACGGCACGTTGCGTCGCTGATGTGTTTCCTGATTGGCAGCACCATCCTCCATACGCTCCTGTTCAAGACGCGCCCGGATGGAAGCAGACAGATCGGTCGTCACATCGATGGCACTTTCGCGCTGCATCACACTGCGCATGAGATGATAGCGACGCCAGGTATCGGCCTCTTCGGACGCATCTTCTGACAGCGACTTGAGCACTCGACGAGTTTCGAACTCGCTGCACTCGCCGTCCATCAATGCCGAAAGGGATTCCCGTACTTTCTGATTCATACCCAGACACCCTCAAACCCGTCGTGACGCATCGTCACGGTATGGTAGACAGTCCAAACTCGATTAAGTTTTACCCATGAAAGACATCTCATCGGTAATTCTCCTGCTTTCGGATCAACTCATGATCCATTTCATTGCTCGCGCACCATGTCATCCTGCTCTTCCGGGTAAAGCAGCGGCCTGATTCGGTTATCAACCGCCTCTCTTGCCCGGAAAATACGAGAGCGAACCGTGCCCACCGGGCACTGCATGATGCTGGCGATATCCTCATAGGAAAGACCATCAAACTCACGAAGCGTAATGGCCGTCCTTAGATCCTCGGGCAGATTTTCGATCGCCTCGAACACCGCCTTTTCAAGCTGGTCGCGTGCAATGGCAGACTCGGGCGTGTCGATATCCGCCAGCCGCCCACTCTGATCCAGTACTTCTGCGTCACTGATGTCCATGTCACTGTTGGGCGGACGACGCCCACGCGCAACAAGATAATTTTTCGCAGTGTTGATCGCGATGCGATACATCCAGGTATAAAAGGCGCTTTCATTTCGAAACCGCCCCAATGCCCGGTAAGCCTTGATAAAGGCTTCCTGCGCCACATCATGCACTTCTGCCTGATCGTGGACATAGCGACTCACAAGGCCGATCACCTTGTGTTGATACTTGCGTATCAACAGGTCAAAGGCCTGGTTGTCTCCTTTCTGTGCCCGCTCGACCAGCTGATGATCCGTTTCCTTTAACCCCATTCGCGATCCCCCGCAACGACAGGGCTCAAACCTTTCGAACCTGTCTTTTCAGGCCCTTCAGGAAAGTAACAAACAATTAAAATCATAGTGATAACCTGAAAGCTCCGGGCCTTGATCCATGGCGTTAGTGTTCCCCTTTATCGACGCCTCATCAAGTCGACATCCATCCATCGGACATGAGCCCCCGGAAACTGTAAAGTATTGAGACCACGAAAAAGTACCGTGGTTCCATGGTAGTATTCTCTGCCAGCCGCGTATCATGCAGATCACATTTCGTTTCGACTTCCAAGTACTGCCGGATTGCACGCTCATGTCACAGCAACAGGTCAACAATCTCAACGTTCTTTCCCAGGACGTACTCGTTACTCCCGAAGCGCTCAAGCGCGAGATTCCCCTTTCACAAGAAGCTGAAAGTACCGTTATCGAGAGCCGTCGCACCATCGAACGCATTCTCAGCGGTGAAGATCCTCGCCTGCTTGTCGTCATCGGCCCCTGCTCCATTCATGACACCAAAGCCGCACAGGACTATGCCCGACGTCTAAAGGCCCTGGCAGAGCGCGTCAGTGACTCGCTGTTTATCGTCATGCGTGTCTATTTTGAAAAGCCCCGCACGACAACAGGCTGGAAGGGACTGATCAACGACCCGCATCTCAATGACTCCTTTGACGTCGAGAATGGACTGCATCTGGCCCGCAACCTGCTTGTCGAGCTTTGTGAAATGGGTCTGCCACTGGCCACGGAAGCGCTGGATCCGATCTCGCCACAATACCTGCAGGACTGCATCAGCTGGTCTGCCATTGGGGCACGCACTACCGAATCACAAACGCATCGCGAAATGGCCTCGGGGCTTTCAGGACCGGTCGGCTTCAAAAACGGCACCGACGGTAGTCTGGATGTCGCCATGAACGCACTGTGCTCGGTGGCCTCACCGCACAACTTCCTGGGCATCGACCAGAAGGGTCAGGTCGCCGTCATTCGTACCCGCGGCAATGCCAATGCCCATGTCGTTCTGCGCGGCGGCAACGGTCGGCCCAACTACGACAGCGTTAGTGTGGCGCTGGCCGAAAAGGAGCTGGAAAAGGCAGGCCTCAAGACCAACATCATGGTCGATTGCTCTCACGCCAATTCCAACAAGGACCCGGCCCTGCAGCCTCTGGTCGTTGAAAACATTACTCAGCAGATTCTGGAAGGCAACACCTCCATCATGGGCCTGATGATCGAGTCCCACATCAACTGGGGTGCCCAGAAGCTGACCAGCGACCCCTCGCAACTTGAGTATGGCGTGTCGATTACGGACGCCTGCATCGACTGGGATACCAGCGAGAAGCTGCTGCTGGAGATCAACGACAAGCTGGGCGAGCCGCTTAAAACGCGCAAGCGCTGAGCATCACCGCCTGGGCGCACAGCTCGCATGAAAAACCCGGCCAAGGCCGGGTTTTTTGTGCTTTCGGGTAGGTATTAACACTGAAGCTCAGGAAGCCAGGGGGGCAGATGCCCCCGCACCCTCGATATCACGCTGAAACGGCGGTAGCGAATCCAGCAATGCTCGTCCATAGCGACGCGTCAACACACGACGATCAAGCAGAGTAATACGACCGCTGTCGACTTCCTTGCGAATCAGACGTCCGCAGGCCTGCACCAGCTTGATCGAGGCATCGGGCACCGAAATGCGCATGAAGGGATTGCCGCCCCGGGATTCGATCCATTCCGCCAGCGTAGCGCCCACCGGGTCGTCAGGCACGGCAAAGGGCAAGCGCGTGATCACCACGTGGGTCAGATAGTCCCCCGGCAGATCAATGCCTTCAGCGAAGCTGGCCAGCCCCAGAATGATGCTGCCCTGCCCATCATCGATACGCTTTCGATGGCGCTCGATCAACTCACGCCTTGGCATGTCATCCTGAGACAGCGTACGACCGGCCACATCTGCCTCAAGCCTGGCCGTCACGGCGCGAAGCTGCTTGCGCGATGAAAAGAGCACCAGCGCGGCCTCGTCCTCGCCCAGCTTTTCGACAAAGTGGACGATGGCACTTTCATGTGCCTCTCGATCACCCGGATCAACGGCTTCAAGCGGCACAGACAGGACCGCACGGGAGTAATCGAACGGGCTGGGCAAACTCTGATAGCGATAGCGGTTGGCCAGCCCCGCACGCTCCTGAAGGCGATCAAAGCGACCCAGTGCCGTCAGGGTCGCCGATGTCAACACCGCGCCGTGACAGCTGCCCCAGAGATAACGGGCCAGCGTTTCAGCCGCACTGACCGGGCTGGCCGAAAAGGTCAGCTCCGCCTCACCCGAGCGTTGCTCGAAGGTCAGCCAACGCGCCTGAGGCGGAGCATCCTCGACCTCATCGGCACCAAAGGCCTGCCATAGCGCATGCGCTTCAAGGGCACGCCCGTGAACAAGAGCGATCAGCGGCAGCCAAGCTTCCGCCTGCTCACGTGCCAGCCCCGTGGACTTGTCCGGATCGAGGCTTTCTCGAAGGATATCGCTGATGGTTTCCAGATGCCGCGACAGCTCGGCAAAGGGGGTTACCAGCTGCTGGGCCAGATCGCGAAAGGCGGCCGGCAGCCTGCCCATGGTAAAACGGTAGTGCAGTCGCTCGTTGTCTTCCGGCGTCCGCTCGGCCAGAGGCTGTGCCAGGCGAAAGGCATCCCCCAGCCGGGGCTCGATACTGGCCAGAACTTCCGGAAACTGCCCCAGCAGGCGCGCGATGGTGTGCTGCGCGCCAAGGCCCGTATTGAGATCCGTCAATGACTTCTTGAGCTGACCCAGCCAGCGCATCGCCGCATTGATGCCCTGGCGATGATAAAAGTGCTCCAGCGCCTTGTCCGGCAGATGGTGCGCCTCATCAAAGACATAAATCGTATCTTTTGGGTTGGGCAGTACGATGCCCCCGCCCAGTGACAGATCGGCCAGTACCAGATCGTGATTGGCAACGATAATATCGGCTTCATCCATACCACGCCGCGCCCGGAAAAAGGCACAGGCACCGAAATGCCCACAGCGTCGGTTGGTGCACTGGCGGTGATCGACGGTCAGACGACGCCACTGAGGGTCAGCAATGGCCTGCGGCCAGCTGTCACGGTCGCCCTGCCACTCCCCGCTGCCATAGGCATCGGCCAGCTCCCGGGCCAGTTCGCCAATATCTTCCTGACTACTCACCAGGCTCTGCTCGAACAGCGACATGGTCGGATTCTCTTCCATCCCGTCCATCAGCTGATCGAGTTTGGCCACGCAGACATAGCGCCCGCGCCCCTTGGCCAGCGCATACTCGAAATCAAGCCCGCTGCTGGCCTTCAGCATCGGCAGATCCTGGTGCAGGACCTGCTCCTGCAGCGCAACGGTCGCCGTCGAGATGACCAGGCGCTTGCCCTGCGCCTTTGCGATGGGAAGCGACGCCAGCAGATAGGCCAGGGTCTTGCCGGTACCGGTACCGGCTTCCAGCACACAGACATGCTCCTGACTGACCCGCTTGCCCTGCTCATCGGTCTTGATATCGCCAAGCGTTCGGGCAATTTCGGCCATCATCAGACGCTGACCGTAGCGCGGTCTGAGCGAGCGCGCCTCGATCACGCGTCGATAGGCCGTCTGGATCTCGCGTTTAAGCGCGTCGTCGAGCAAGTGTCTTCTCCGCCTTGTGGTACACGGCGCCCTCAGTCATCACTGAGCAGATTGGCCGGCGGCTGCTGACAGGGGAGCCGATCCTTGATGTAGGCTTCGATTTCCGGCAACGCATAGCCGTCTTCTTCACCGACAAAGCTGATCGAGGTGCCCTGTGCGCCGGCGCGGCCGGTTCGGCCGATACGATGGACATAATCTTCCGGATCGTCGGGCAGCGTGTAGTTGACGACGTGGCTGATGTCGTTGATGTGAATGCCACGACCGGCCACATCAGTGGCCACCAGTACGGCAACCTTGCCTTCGCGAAAGCGTTCGAGCGTGCTGACGCGTGTTTTCTGCGGCACGTCACCGGAGAGCATGGCCACATTGATGCCCGCCTTGCGCAAACGGTCATCGAGCTTGCGTACCAGGTCACGCCGATTGGCGAAGACCATCACCTTCTCCAGCTTCTCACGCTCGATCAGACGCCTGAGAATGGTAAATTTCTCGGCATCGCTGACCAGATAGACCCGCTGATCAATGTTGGCAGCGGCGCTGGCATCGACTTCAATTTCGACGTGTGCCGGTTCATGCGTCCACTGACTGGCCAGGTTAAGAATGTCCTGGGTAAACGTGGCCGAGAACAGGAAGGTTTGGCGCTCGGTGCTTTTGGGCGTGGCACGAATGATGCGCTTGACGTCCGGAATAAAG
Source organism: Kushneria marisflavi (assembly GCF_002157205.1). Lineage (NCBI taxonomy): Bacteria > Pseudomonadati > Pseudomonadota > Gammaproteobacteria > Oceanospirillales > Halomonadaceae > Kushneria > Kushneria marisflavi. The sequence goes on from NZ_CP021358.1 coordinate 177,461, forward strand.
CCCATCGAGAGCATGCGATCGGCTTCATCCAGCACCAGCACTTCCACCTGGGAAAGATCGGCGTCGCGCTTTTGATGAAAGTCGAGCAGACGACCGGGCGTGGCCACCAGAATGTCTAGCGGCTTTTCAAGCTTCTGGCGCTGCTTCTGATAATCCATGCCACCCACCGCACTGGCCACCCTCAGCGAGGTATGGGTCATCAGCGCCCTGGCATCCTTTTCAATCTGCATGGCCAGTTCACGCGTCGGCGCAATGATCAGCGCCCGGGGCGCGCCCGGTTTCTGGCCATTTGGTGCCGGCTCTTCCAGGAAATAGGCCAGAATCGAAATCAGAAAGGCCGCGGTCTTGCCGGTGCCTGTCTGCGCCTTGCCGACCACGTCACCACCCAGCAGCGTATGGCGCAGCGCTTCGGCCTGGATCGGGGTGCAGTAATGGAAGCCCTGATCGGCGATGGCCTGCATCAAGGGCATCGGCAGATTGAAATCCTGAAAACGCCACTTGCCTGCCACGGCCGGGACTTCCGGCAAAGCGGTATGGTTGTCGCTCCCGGACGCCTGATTGCCCTGAACGCTGCCGGTCTGAGCATTGTTGCGGGACTGGCTGCGCCGGGGCTTGCGACGACGGCGCTTGGGCCGACGATTGGCATTGGCGGGAGCCTCCGCCGACGTCTGTGCCGGCTGAGAGTTTTCCGACTCACTCATATGCTGCGATCACTTTGGCTTGAGATGAATAGACAAGATACCCGGGCATTGTATCAGCACCGCCGACTCAGTTGTGCATCAACCGTGTCAGGGGCAAGCCAGCGCGCGCGCAAATTGTTAAACTGCACGCCACTGCAGCACACTGCTTCAGGCGAGACACGAGAGGTTTTTATGACCCGTCGAAAGAAGACGCGCTCGCTGGCCGACAAGGTGACCATCCGTACCGGCAAGCGCAAGGACTACCGCCGCTGGCGGCATGACAATCCCGACCAGTTACAGTCCACGCCGCGATTTGCGGCCAAAAAGCGCGACCAGCGCAAGAGTCAGGCCGCCAGCAAGCTGGAGCGCCAGCGCCGCGAGGCCACGACCCTGTCGCTGCATCCGCAGGACGACACTCCCCCGACCGATTCATCACAAGACAGCTGACATGCGCCTGGTTTCATTCAATATCAACGGTATTCGTGCCCGCCAGCATCAGCTTGAAGCGCTGGTCGAGGCTCATGCACCCGACGTCATCGGCCTGCAGGAGACCAAGGTTCAGGACAGCGAGTTCCCCCTCGATGCCGTGGCCGGTCTCGGCTATCACGTGCACTATCACGGTCAAAAGGGGCATTACGGCGTGGCACTCCTCACGAAGGCGGCGCCGACGCAGGTGCAGCTCGGACTGCCGGATGATGACGATGAGGCGCAGCGCCGCATGATTGCGGTGACGCTGGAAACGCCTGCCGGCCCATTAACGGTCTACAACGGTTATTTTCCGCAGGGTGAGAGTATTCATCATCCGACCAAGTTTCCCAACAAGCGTCACTTTTATGACCAGCTCTCGCGCCATCTGGAACAGGCACATCGTCCTGATGAGATGATCGCGGTCATGGGCGATTTCAATATCTCTCCTGCCGACATTGACATCGGCATTGGCGAGCCCGCTCGCAAACGCTGGCTGAGAGAAGGCAAAACGAGCTTTCAGCCCGAAGAGCGTGGCTGGCTCGAACGCCTAACCAGCTGGGGATTTGAAGACAGCTATCGCCGCTGTCATCCGCAGCGTGATGATCTGTTCAGCTGGTTTGACTACCGATCGAAGGGATTCGACCGCGAACCCAAACGAGGCCTTCGCATCGACTACATCCTGACCAGTACGGGTCTGTCGCCTCGCGTGCAGGATGCCGGCATCGATTATGAGCTGCGGGCCATGACGCGCCCCTCGGATCACGCCCCGGTCTGGACTTCGCTAAACGTGGATTGACGCACTCCCAGGGCTTGGCTCCTTGATTCAATGATGATATGGCCCGCTCTTTGCGGGCCATATCTGCTTCAGCGCATTGAAATTCGTGAAGAGAGACTGGACTGCTGGCTGCGGCGGTCACTCTCGATCAGAGCAAGCCACTGCCCCGCCTGATCCGCACTGTCACCGAACTCTTCAGCCTGCTGAAAAACCTGTTGTGCCTGGTCGAGGCGGCCCTGTTCGTACGCTGCCACACCCTCCATCAGCAGAAGCTGCCCCGGGTTATCAGCTCCCCTGGCCCGCGCTTTTGCAAATCCCTTTTCGGCCTGTGACCAGACACCCCAACCATAGGCAAGATCCCCCAGCATGTACCAGTCGTGTGCGTCATCGCTGCGCTCGGCAACTACCTGCCAGGCCTGTAACGCCTTGTGGTGATCGCGTGACTGCGCCCAGGCGCTTGCCAGCAGTCGACGGTTCGCCTCGGTATCCTCGATGCTGCCCTGATCCAGCGCCGCCGAGAGCATCTCTGCCGCACGTGCCGGCGTACCACCGGCCATATGCAGTCTGGCCCGGGTGAGCAACGCCTCCTCGCCCTTGAGAATACCGCGCTGCCAGCCAGCCTCCCAAAGCGCAGCGGCTCGGTCAGGCTGACCAATACGCTGGTACAACGCCGCCGCCTGCTGCCAGCGAGCAGGATCACTATCATCCTGATTGAGCTGCTCTTCAACCGCGCGGGAGGCCTCGCTGAACTGTCCGGACTGCTGATAGATACTGGCTGCCAGTGCCAGTTGCTCGCTGTCAGGAGACGCATCGTTCTGGCGGGCAAGCCGAACCCAGTGAAGGGCGTCATCCCATTGCTCAAGGCGAGCATGAATGCGCGCCCCCAGCCAGAGATCATCGCTCCCAAGCGATGCCTGGCCCTGCCAGCGATCAAAGAGCGCCGAAGCCTGATCCATCTGTCCAGCCCTGAGCCGAAGCTTTGCTTCCTGTTCAAGCCACTGCAAACGCTGGGACAGTGGCGCCGTTTCGATAGCGCGTGCCTGATAAAGCAGATCGGCGGCCCGACCGGGCTGATCCATGCGCTGTGCAGCGCTGGCGGCCAGCTGTAGATACAGTGCCCGGGCCCATTGATCCGCCTGACTGCTGCCGGCACTGGCGGCGCGCGATCGTGCCGACTCCACGACCTGCTGGTAGTGGCCGCTGGAGAGCTGGCGCTCAAGCCCCTGCAGCCTGTCGATACTCTGCTGCGACAGCGCCGGACCGGCAGCCAGCGCACGCTGCTCACCGCCCAGCAGCATGGCCAGACCGACGCCCATGGCCATCAACGTTTTCAGCCGACTCCGGCAGTGATGCCCACAACGAAGACGATAGTGACGAAACATGGCATTACCTCAGCTTGAAAACCAGCCGTTGACGCGTACGTGCCGGCGCATCGCGAGCCGGAAACTGCCACTGTTTGACAGCATCGCGGGCAGCCCTGTCAAACACCCCATCAGGATCTGACGCCGTGACCTGAATGGAGCCTGCGTTGACACTGCCATCGGCATTGATGATAAAGCTCAGCTCGACAAAGCCTTCTTCACCACGACGCCTCGCCCGCATGGGATATTCGGGCTGCACTCTGCTTGTCGGCTGTGCCTGTACCGTACCGCCGCCCTGAGCCGTTGCCCCATCGGGCGTGCCACCGCTCTGACTCCCCTGCTGCTCGCTTTGCTGCGTGCCCTGGGATGACGGCGCAGGTGTGGTCTGCTTTTTGGACGGCGTTGGTGTCGGACGCGGCCTGGGCTCGGGCTTTGGTTCAGGGGTTGGCTCGGGCCGCTTGACCTCCAGTTCCGGCAGGTCGTCGTTCATTTTGACGTCCGGTGCCTGTGGTTCGCTGACCTTTTGTTTTTTAAGCTGAATGTCGCTTTGCACGTTGTCTGCCGGCTGTGGCGCCGGTGCCGGCCGCGCAGGCGCGGCTGGTGGCGGCGGCGGCGGTGCCGCCGCGGCAATGTCGTTCGACGCTTCAGGCGCTCTGGCGGGTGCGGCCACATCATCCACGATCGACATGGTCATGGCTTCCTGAGGCGTCTCACGGGGCTCGGGCGGTGCCACCATCAGGGCCAGGCCCCAGAACAGCAGCAGTGCAAGAGCCAGCGCGCCCAGCAGCGCAAGCGCCTGACGCATCAGTTCCCCCCTCGCGACGCCGCGACCGCCACATTCTCGACGCCTGCCTGGCGGATAAGGTCCATGGTCTGAATCAAAAGCCCGGTCTGTGAAGCGCGATCAGCCTGAATGACCACGTTGCCGTCACTTCCTGACAGGGCATCCTTGACGCGATCACCCACGGCGTTGCTGTCAACGGCCTGGCCATCCACCCAGACAGCTCCTTCCGAAGTGATCGCTACCAGCACCTGCGTGTCATTGCGCTGGGTGGCTTCACTCGATTCAGGGCGATCAATATCCACGCCGCTTTCACGTACAAAGCTGGTGGTCACGATAAAGAAGATCAGCATGATAAAGACCACGTCCAGCATCGGGGTCAGATCGATGCCGGTGGCGTCTTCTTCCATGCGAGTTCGCCGTCTACGCATGATCGATCTCCGTGGCACGGGTCAGTCGATCGTGAAGATGTTGATCCTCACGCCGCACGATATGTTCAAACCGACTGGTAAAGAGAATGCCCACCACAGCTACCGCCATGCCGGCAAGCGTCGGCAGCGTGGCGCGTGCCACGCCATCCGACATGCCACGAGCCTGGCCAACACCGGTAATGGAAAGCGTATCAAAGACCTGAATCATGCCGGTGACGGTACCCACCAGCCCCAGCAGCGGACACAGGGCCACCAGAAGCTTCAGCCACGGCAGCGAAGCGCGCAGCGCACTGATCAGCTCGCCGCACCAGCACTCGCGCAACGTGCGTGCGCTCCAGCTGACATGCTCATGTCGCTTTTGCCAGCGGGTGATGAGCGCCTGACGCTGGCGACGATAGCGCCATTGCCAGTAGATCAGTCGCTCAAGCGCCAGGGTAAACAGCACAACCGCCACCAGCGCGATCACCACCAGTACCGGACCTCCGGCATTGGCCAGTCGTGCAATGGGATGCACCAGCGCCTCGATCATGATGCACTTCCATGACGCCGGGTATCGGCTTCAAGCCCTGACTGCTGTTCGTCCATGCGATCGGCGAGATGCGCGCTGGCCTGGCGCTCCAGCAGATTCATCAGATTGCGGCTGCGACTGTTGAGCGCGGTGTTGGCAAACAGCAGCGGAATGGCCACCACCAGACCCAGCACAGTCGTGACCAGCGCCTGACTGATGCCGCCGGCCATCATTTTGGGATCGCCACTGCCAAACACCGTAATGGCTTGAAAGGTGCCGATCATGCCGGTCACTGTCCCCAGCAACCCCATGAGTGGGGCAATGGCAGCGATCACCTTGACGACCGCCTGGCCGCGTTCCAGTCCCGGCTGCTCGGCCAGCAGCATCTCGTCCATGCGGGCTTCAAGCACTTCAGGTTCGTGGTAGCGCTGCTGCTGTCCAAAGCGCTTGAGCACGCGCCCCAGGGGGTTGTCACTGCGCAGCTCTTCAAAGTGATGCATTTGACGGCGAGTGCGCGTGCTGACCAGCGCCAGCCATGCAAACTGGGCCAGTGCAATCAAAAGTCCGACCGCGCCCAGCGCCAGCGTGATATAGCCGATCACGCCACCCTGTTTGATCCGTTCAAGCAGCGAAGGCTGCTGCGCCAGCGCTTCAAGCACTTCACCATCAGTGGGATCAAGCGCCATGGTGTCCCCCTGGCCACTGGCCAGGGCTTTAAGTTCGCTCGAGACGCTGTCCGGCGTATGGGCAGCCACAGCCAGCGGCCGGTCACCGTTTGGTGCACTCAGCAAATCCCCGCCACTGAACGCACTCATTCCGCCAAGACGCACCACGTCACGCTGAGTGATGTTGCCATCCTGCCCGGCCACGGGAAGCGTCAGATGCTCGCCCTGAGCGCTGCGCGCGATCAGCTGACTCATCGACTGCGCGTACTGCTCGAGATCATCGCTAGAGGCAATGCTTGAATCGTCCAGCGACGGGAGAGAAATATCGCTGCCAAGCGTCAGCCAGCTGTTTTTCAGACTGTCGCGGGTGTCATCGATCTCGTGACGAAGGCGATCAAACATGGGCTGAAGATCATCGCCTTCACTGTTGCGTCGCTCGTTAATGCTGGCAATTGCCTCTTCCTGGCGCTGGCGTGTGCCGTCGAGACTGTCACGACGCGCCTGAGCCTTTTGCTGACGCGCTTCGGCCTCCGCCACGGCCTGCTCCAGCTGCCCACGATCCTTCAGCAAAGTGTCAAGACGCGACAGGTCACGCTGCTGCGCCTGAGCCGCGCCCTGCTGATAACTCTGGACGATATCTTCAAGCGACGGCGCGGACTGTTCGGCGGCCGATGCCGGCAGGGAGACGCCCACCATCATGGCCAGTGCCGCCCCTGCCAGAGGTCGGGTCATGTGCGTTATCACCTTCATGATGATGCCCCCTGCGATGCGGATTCCGAGGAGGGCTGATCCAGTTCGATGGACAGCGGCAGAGACAGCAGTTCCGGCGCGCGCTGATCATTGGCAATGCGAATACCGCGGTTGACCTCGGTGCGCTCGGCACTGTCCAGGGGATGCCACTGATGGTCGCGATTTTTCCAGACACCGCCCTGCTCACCATCGGGCGTCAGGTAATAAAAGCCGATTCGCCCCATGCGCAGGAATTGAACGTCGCGCTGCTGACTGTTCTGGTTCAACTGACCGCGCCAGCTGTCCATGCTGCGCCCGTAATCAAGCTCCGTGCGCCAGACGGACAGAAGCTGCTCCATACGCTTGTCGTCGGAAACGGAAGGATCGACGAGAGTTTTTTCAAGTCCCTCCAGGCGGGCTACCCGCTCGGCATGGCGAAACGGAATATCGGCCTCCACCAGCGCCCGCAGACGATCAAGCATATCCTGCAGGGTATCCGGCAGCGCCTCACGCGTATCGCCCAGCGTTTCAAGCGCATGCTGCTGCCGGTCAATCCGCTGCTGCTGTTCGCTCAGCGTCGAGGAGAGCTGATCGTTGTAGCGCTCCAGACGCTGTGCTGACGACTGCGCCTCCTGAAGACGCGTCAACAGCTCGCGGGTCTCGTCATCCGCCTGATCGATACGGGTCTGAATGGCCTGTTGCTGCTGCTGTTGCTGAGCAGTTTCATCACGAAGTGATGACGCCTCTGCCAGCGTCGGTAAGGCCATTATCGTCACCAGGGAAAGGGCGGCGCCTCTGAGACAACGATTACGACGGTGGATCCTCACATGGTTCTCCAGCAAGAGGCATACGATAAACATGAAAATGGGCGCAATCCGGAGAGGGAACACCGGACGTCCAGCGCAAGTTAATAGAAACAAGAACAATTATCAAATGATCATCGCTAACATCGCCGCAACAATGCCATTAATGTTCACATCTGCCCGCCCATCACGAAAAAGCCGGCACGCGGCCGGCTTGTGGTAATTTTTGGACAACGCTGTCAGAGCTTGCGTTCCAGCTCCGGCAACGCTTCAAACAGATCAGCCACCAGACCGTAGTCGGCCACCTGAAAGATCGGGGCCTCTTCGTCGGAGTTGATCGCCACGATCACTCTGGAATCCTTCATCCCGGCGAGATGCTGTACCGCACCGGAAATACCGGCGGCAATGTAGAGCTCTGGTGCAACCATCTTGCCGGTCTGACCGACCTGAAGGTCATTGGGGACGTAGCCGGCATCCACCGCCGCGCGTGAGGCGCCAACCGCCGCACCAAGACGATCAGCCACGCCCTCGATCAGCCGGAAGTTCTCGGCACTGCCAAGGCCTCGGCCGCCGGAAATAATCACGCGCGCGCCGCCCAGTTCGGGACGCTCGCCGCCAGCCAGCTGCTCCTCGACGAAGGTCACAAGCTTTTGATCGCCGGTACTGTCGGCGCTTGAGACGCTGGCCGCACTCTGCTCGCCAACCGGCTCAAAGGCCGTCGGACGAATGGTGATGACCTTTTTATCATCCAGACTACGCACCGTGGCCAGTACGCTACCGGCATAGATGGGCCTGACAAAGGTGTCCTCGGATTCGATCGCGATAACATCGGAGATCTGTCCAACCCCCAGCAGTGCAGCCACACGCGGCATGACATTACGACCACTGGTGGTCGAGGCACACAACAGATGGGTATAGGGGCCTGCCAGCGATGTGATCAGCGCGCCCATGTTTTCCGCCAGCATGTGATCAAAGGCATCGTCTTCAACACAGATCACACCGGCAACACCGGTCAGGCGTGCCGCCGTTTGGGCTGCCTCACCGGCCTGACTGCCGGTCACCAGCACATCGACCTGTCCGCCAAGTTTTGAAGCGGCAGCCATGACCCGTGCGGTGGCACTGGAAAGATGGCCCTTTTCCTGCTCGGCGATGACCAGAATACGTGCGTCGCTCATCAGATCACCTTCGCTTCGTTCTTGAGTCGATCAATCAATTCATCCACGGAATTCACGCGAACCCCGGCCTGACGCTCCCTGGGGATATCGACCCGAAGCAGCGTCTGGCGGGGGGTAACATCAACGCCCAGCGTCTCGACATCCAGCTGCTCGATCGGGCGCTTTTTGGCTTTCATGATGGCCGGCAGCTTGGCGTAACGTGGCTCGTTAAGGCGCAGGTCTGTTGTCACGATAGCCGGCAGTGACATGGCGATCGTTTCCAGTCCGCCATCGATTTCACGCGTCACTTCCAGACGCTCACCATCGATGGTGACCTTCGAGGCAAAGGTAGCCTGTGGCATCCGTGTCAGGGCCGCCAGCATGGGGCCGGTCTGACTGCTGTCACTGTCTATGGACTGCTTGCCCAGCAGCACCAGCCCCGGGCTTTCACGCTTGACCACTTCAGCCAGCACCCTGGCCGCGCCCAGCGAGTCGACGGCAGTGTCACAGCTCACATGAAGGGCACGATCCGCCCCCAGCGCCATGGCCGTGCGAAGCTGCTCATGCACGCTCTTGTCCCCGATGGAGACCGCCACTACCTCATCGGCGATGCCCTGCTCCTTGAGACGAACGGCTTCTTCGAGCGCAATTTCACAAAATGGGTTCATGGCCATTTTGGCATGCGTCAGGTCCACGTCACTGTGGTCTTCCCTGATGCGCACCCTGACGTTGTGATCAATCACGCGCTTGATGGCGACGAGTACTTTCATGCCTTCCTCGTGGTGTCGGATATTTCGAAATTCGTAAACATGACCGCCCGGCATCGATGTACAGAGCGCTTCGGGACGGTTTTTGCAGGATGACTGTCAGCCTAGATGGGGATCAGGGCGCCTCAAGACAACAAACCGACGCTGAAAAAAGGGTTCGAATTGGGCCGGACCCCGACTTGATGCGATAATCAGGCATTATCCACCCCCTGATACTGCTCCCGAAAGCGGCTGAGAATCATTGCTATCCAAAAGCGTGAGTGTAACACGCCATGCTCAATCGGGATGGGGGAATGAATCATGCAAGGAGTTGCTCAATGGACAGAGAGTCCATGTCATTTGATGTGGTGATCGTCGGTGCAGGCGTGGCCGGTCTTTCCGCCGCCTGCCGTCTGATGCAGGCAGCCAGTGAGCAGGCGTGTGAACTGAGTGTCTGCGTACTGGAAAAGGGGGCCGAAGTCGGGGCACATATTCTTTCGGGCGCGGCGTTTGACCCGCGCGCACTCGAAGAGCTTTTTCCCGACTGGCAGGATCGCGGCGCCCCTCTTCACACGCCGGCAACGCGCGATGAGGTCCTGTATCTGCGCGACAGCGAGCAGGCCGTGCGCTTTCCGGAGGCACTGATTCCGCCGTCCATGCTCAATGACGGCAGCTATCTGATCAGTGCCGGCGATTTGTGCCGCTGGCTGGCCGAGCAGGCCGAGGCGCTGGGCGTCGATATATTTCCGGGTTTCGCCGCCCAGTCACTGATATTTGGTGACAGCGGAGAAATCACCGGTGTCATTACCGGCGATATGGGGCTTGACCATGATGGCAACCCCAAGCCCTCCCATGAGCCGGGCATCGAACTCTACGGTCGCTATACCCTCTTCGCTGAAGGCGCGCGCGGCCATCTTGGCCAGGAGCTGATCAAGCATTTCGATCTGGCCGCCGGGCGCGATGAACAGCACTATGCCATCGGTTTCAAGGAGCTCTGGGAAGTCCCTGCCGAGCAGCACGAACCGGGACTGGTCGTGCACACCGCTGGCTGGCCACTGTCTGGCCGAGCCCACGGCGGCAGCTTCCTGTATCACGGCAGCGACCGTCAGGTCATGGTCGGCCTGATCGTGGATCTGGCCTACGACAACCCCTGGCTTTCTCCCTTCGATGAATTTCAGCGCATGAAGCACCACCCGGACATCGCGCGTCATCTCAAGGGCGGGACACGGCTGGCCTTTGGCGCACGCGCGCTCACCAAGGGCGGTCTCAACAGCCTGCCAAAGATGGTCTTCCCCGGCGGTCTTTTGATCGGCTGTGATGCCGGTACGCTGGATTTTGCGCGTATCAAGGGGCTTCACATGGCCATGAAGTCCGGCATGCTGGCGGCTGACACCGTCGTCGCCGCGCTTGCCGCTGGCGATGAAGGCGGCAGCACGCTCAACGATTTCACCACGCGCTTTGAGGGCAGCTGGGCCCACGAGGCACTGGCCAAACACCGCAATTTCGGACCGGCAATGCACCGCTTCGGAATGGTCGCGGGTGGCGCGTGGAACTTTCTTGAGCAGAAATTGCATCTGCCGCTGCCCACGCTACATGACACCACTGCAGACCACGCGCAGCTGAAAACGGCTGACACCGCAGAAAGGATCGACTATCCACGTCCTGATGGCGTGCTCTCGTTTGACAAGCCTTCATCGGTGTATCTTTCCAATACACACCACGAAGAAGACCAGCCCTGCCATCTGCAGCTGCGCGACCCGAGCATCCCGATCAGCGTTAATCTGCCCCGCTACGCAGAACCCGCCCAGCGTTATTGCCCGGTCGGCGTCTACGAAGTCATTGAAGACAGCGCGGGTACGCCACGCTTTCAGATCAACTTCCAAAACTGCATTCACTGCAAGACCTGCGATATCAAGGACCCGTCCCAGAACATTCACTGGGTCACGCCGGAAGGTGGCAACGGGCCTGGCTATCCCAATATGTAGCGATAAAAAAAGGCCCCGATGTCTGGAAACATCGGGACCTTTTTCATGGATGCCTTCTATCAGGCTGTCGGCGCGCTGGTGTCGGTAGCAACAGGACGCGCCGGGTCTCGGCTCCACTCGCTCCATGAGCCGGGATATAGTCTGGGCAGCGGTTTGCCAAGCGCGGCATGCGCCAGAATGATCATGCAGGCGGAAATACCGGAACCACAGTAGGCAATGCTCGACTGTCCGGTAGCCGGTATCAGCTTTTCGAGGACATCGCTCTCGGCCATGCAGTTGTCTTCTCCCAGAAGCGACGCACCCGGGACGTTGACGGCACCGGGGATATGGCCGGCCACCTGATCGATCGGCTCACTTTCGCCGCGATAGCGCGCTGGCGGCCGGGCATCGAGCAGCAGCGCATCGCCTTCAGCCACATCATCGGCACTGGCCACCATCTGATGCTGAAAGTCACACACCCACTCGCTCGGCGCTGGCGCCTCAGTCATACCGCTCTCCAGCGCACCGCCCACGGCCTGCCAGACCTGAAGTCCGCCGTTAAGGACAAACACATTGTCATGACCGGCCCAGTGCAGCATCCACCAGGCCCGCGCCGCGGCCAGCTGTCCGCCCAGATCGTCATAAACCACCACACGAGTCTCCGGCGTAATGCCCCAGTTCTGCAGCGTCTTCTGCCATGTCTCAGGCGACGGCAGCGGATGACGCCCCCCTTTGGCACCGCCAGACGGCGCAGAAAGATCCTCGTCCATATTGGCCAGCAAGGCGCCGGGAAGATGACCTTCCTGGTAGAGCTGCGAAGCGGCCCGGGCATCATCCAGTCGCGCACGACAGTCGAGAATCACCAGTGGTGTGCTGTCGCGCTGCCACATCAGAAGGGTTGTGACATCTGTCAGTGCAGTGGTCATGAAAACTCCCTGAATTTAACTGACGCGCTCGATCGGCGCGCGTGAAGCAATTAACCGGCGACGGCCGGCTCGATGAAACATGACTTCCAGCACGCAGCGCTCGCGGTCGCCCTCTACCAACTCAATACGCCCTTCTCCGAAGACCGCATGGCGGACCTGTTCCCCCGGCTGCCAGTCACCGGCCTGTGACAGTACTGCCGGCGTTTTCTGTCCGGCCCTGACACGTAAAGAGTTCTCCACACCGATGCCTTCAAGGTAGCGGTTGACCAGTGACGGGTCACGTACACCGGGCTCTCCTTCCTGACTCGAGCCAATTGCGCGGGCCATTTTGATGCTGTCTTCCCAGGCCGCCTCTTCCACGAATCGGCTGAGGCGATGGGGTGGCGGATCAGAAAGCAGCAGTAACCGCTCGCGGGCGCGGGTAATGCCGACATAAAAGAGTCGTCGCTCTTCTTCCAGTGCCTGGGGTGTCAGCGGATTTTCTCTGGAGTAAAGGGGAAAGTCCTCTTCGTTGAGTCCGGCAAGGGCCACCAGCGGCCATTCAAGCCCCTTGGCACCATGAATGGTCGACAGCAAAACGCCCTGCTCCTGGTTGATGACCGGGTCCTTGAGCAGCGCAATGAAGGCATCCGGATCATCGGCCAGCTCGCCGGCCTGTTCGATCAGAACATCCAGCAATCGAATATCTTCTTCACCCTTGTCGCGGCGAGCCGCAGCGCGGCGCAGCAGCTTTTCTGCCTCCAGCGTTTCTACCACATGCGATAACACATAGGCAGGTGCCTGATCGCGCATGGAAGGCAGTTTCTGCAGCAGCGCCCAGCGCTTTTTGAGATGGCGCCGCTGAAAGGGTCTTAAACCCTCCAGCACGATGTGCTGGTCGGGCCAGCGCCCGGTGCGGGCAAGCTCCGCCGTCAGCGGTGCCAGTCGCTCCTGACTGACGAAAGCACTGGGCTGGCTGTAAAGCAACAACAGGTGATCACTGTCCTGTAAAAGCTCGGGACGCCGGGTCAGCTCCAGGTACCCTGCCAACGCTCTGACCAGCGGCAGTCGAAACACGAAACGGTCCTGCTGCCCCAGCTGGAAGGGAATGTTTTCTCGCAGAAGACGCAGCTGTACCGGCACGCTGAGCGACCAGCTGCGCACCAGCACCGCACACTCCTTCAGGTCCCGCCCCTGCGCCTGCCATGACTGCAGCACGTTGACCAGACGCGTTCCGCCGCTGTCACACTCTACCTGCGTGTCGGGATTGTCCGGCGCCGATAGTGTTAGCTGATCCGCAGCACCTGGATTGGCGCGGATCACATGGTTGGCCATCAGCGATACCGCATGACCATGGCGAAAGGTCCAGCTCAGAGGATAGTCGGCCGGCGTTCCGAAAAGCTCGCTAAACCGCGCATTCATGGCATCCGGACGTGCGCCACGCCACTCATAGATACACTGATTGGCATCGCCGACCGCCATGACGCTGGCACTGTCGCCTGCCAGCATCGATAGAAGACGCAGCTGAACCTCATTGATGTCCTGATACTCATCGACAATGATGTGATCAAGACGCCCCTGAATGCGCGCGCGTACCCTGTCATCGCGGATCAGTGCCCTGAGCGGACGATATAGCAGGTCAGCATAGGTCATGACGCCCTGCTCGTGCATCTGGCGTTCCATCTCCAGAAAGGCGGGCACAAAGTGCTCGGTATCAGCACCGTAATCTCCCCGCTCATGGAGTCTGGCAGGCGGCAGGCATTCCGATTTGACCAGATCACAGAACTGCAGCAGCGCCTCGATTCGTTCTTCTTCAAGCGCCAGTGCCAGCTGTGCCGGCTCATCGACGAGCAGTTGCTGCAGCACCTGGCGGGCCAGCCGTTCGCGCTGCCACTCTCCCTCGATCAACCGACGCGCTGGCAGCGCGCCCCAGCGCATCAGGCTCTGACCCAGGCGGTGGCCAATGGAGTGAAAGGTACGTACCTGAGGCAACCGTGCGCCGGCCGGTGCCAGCATGCGCAGTCGTGCCGCGAAATCTTCGCGGGCAGCGCGATTGAACATCAAAATCATGATGCGATCCGCCGGCGTGCCGATCGCCATGAGATGAAGCACCCGGGCCACCATGGTGGAAGTTTTGCCAGCACCGGCCACGGCAAAAACGCGCGCGTGACCCTGCCCATGCTGAACCACGGCCTGCTGCTGCTCGGTCAATCTCATGATGACAATGTCGGCAGGTCGTCCGGACTCATCGGCGGCCCGAGGGCGTGCCAGTGGCCGCCGCTATGAAGTCCCATATGAATCTGACCCTGAGCGTCTTCGATACACTCCGCCTGTTCGACCAGCTGATACCAGCACTGACGCGACAGCCGGGCCGACAAGCCATGGCGCAGGATGACTCGCGGGATATCGGCATCGTCATCCAGCACCAGGCGACAGGAATCGTCCAGCGTGGCGTGCTCGCCGGTTTGCGTGGTCAAATGCCAGCAGCCCCCAGTGCCCGCCTCTTCCCGACGGACAGCGTCGATGATCAGCAGTGGATGGTCATCGACCCGGATTCGCCATTTTTCAACCGGCGTCACCAGATAGTAGTGTCCGTCAGTTTCGCGGCGCAGCAGCCGTGACAGGGTGCGCAGGACACGTGGATGCTTGACCTTCGCGCCTTCATGCCACCAGACACCTCCGCGGTCCACCCGAATATCCATATCCCCTGACAATGCCGGATCCCACTCTTCCAGCGGCAGGGGCTGATCATTGGTTTGAACCGTCAGCAGCGTCTTTAATGACATGGCAGGCTCCTCAGCCATTGGCAAACGATGCCGCGGCGTCATGTGAAGGGGCGGTCCGCCGAAAAAGACGGTGAAAATTGGCTGTGGTCTGCATTGCCACTTCATCAAGACTGATGTTGCGCTCACGTGCAATGGCCCGAGCTACTTCCAGCACGCGGGCCGGCTCATTGGCTCGCCCTCGGTAAGGCACCGGTGACAGCCAGGGGCTATCGGTTTCCAGCAGCAATCGATCCAGCGGTAAGGCACGTGCCAGCGCACGCACGTTTTCGGCGCTGGCAAAAGTGACGATACCGGACAGGGAAATCATGAAACCATGGGCAACAGCGCGACGCGCCATCTCCAGATCTTCGGTAAAGCAGTGCAGTACACCGCCTATCTTCGGATCAATGTGACGCTCGATCATGTCCAGCGTCTCTTCACGTGCCGCGCGGGTGTGAACGCTGATCGGCAGTTCAGCCTCACGAGCGGCCTGAAGGTGGCGCTCAAAGCGGTTCAGTTGTACATCGCGTGGTACGCGAAGCTGGCCTTGATCATCGGCCTGGAAATCCAGCCCGATTTCACCGACAGCCACCGGCTCGAATCGCTCGATGCAGTCGGTGATCTCTTCAAGCGTGGGCTCATGGTCAAGGCGCTGCATGGGATGAACGCCGACCCCAAAAAAGACATCGTCATGACGACGACCGATTTCTGCCAGCCCCGGCACGCCCTCAAGCGTTGTGGCAATGGCAAGAAAACCGCGAACGCCACTCTCGCGTGCACGCGAGAGCACTTCATCCACACTGCCACTTGCGGCATCGAGACGATCAAGATGGCAGTGAGAATCGATCAGTACCGAAGGCCATGACAATTGTTCGGCTAACTGGCTCATTAAACCCACCCGGTTGAAGATATACAGACCGGGTATTATCGCAGATCATCGACTTCCAGGGGGATCGATCATGTCGGATCATTTACCGGTATTGATATGATAACGGTATAAAACGCAGATATCTAACACCTGCCAAATCCTGATCAGGCCAACAGGGCTTCAATATGCTCGCGAAGCGACTGCTCCTCGGCATCAAGATGAATTCCCACGCCTCCTTCGCGATGACCGGCCATACCCGAAGGCGAGAGCCAGGCCACAATGCCTGATACCGGGCGCGCCTCCTGCTCTTGGGGCAGCGTCAACAGCATATAGACTCGCTGGCCAAGGCGATGACGTACCGGTGTTGAAAGGAATAGGCCGCCACGTTCGAAAAGCGGCATCCAGGCCGTTCTAAGAGCATTGGTATCATTGAACGTGAAGGACAGGGCCCGAGCGCTCATGCAAATCTCCTGATAAGAAAATGATGCTGTCCTTATCGGCCGCTGGCGCGAGAAGTTTCGCAAACGACCATGCGTACAGCTATCAGGAGCGCAGCAGTTCCGACCATCGAATCAGCCAGGACTCGATGACCAGTTGCGCATTGGGATTGCCACCGCCGGCCAGCAAACGCCGCTGCTCGTGAGCGTAATCGAGCAGTCGAAACCAGTCGCGGACACGGGCATTTTTGATGGCCTGACGATACAGCGGCAGAAGGTCGCGATTGCGAACGCTATCCATGTCGCCGGACACGCCCAGACGGATCAGGTCCTCGAGCCAGAGCACCCCGTGCCACAAAATATCGGACAGCGCCTGCTTGTCGAGGCGCGCAGCCTCTGCTACCGGGTCGCCACCACGTACCAGAGACTCGAACAGCTCTCGCAACTCCTGGCGCAGCTGGCGCGCCTCGGGCGCGGCCAGATCACGAGCCAGCAGCGGACGGCCACCGGCTACCTCCCACCAGAATGCTGCCTGTTCCTGATCTTCAAGCTCTTGGGTCAGCCAGGCCAGAGCGACCTCACGGGACGGCTGGGGATGCGACCACTGCTGGCAGCGGCTGCGAATGGTCGGCAGCGTCCGGGATGGAATATCGCTTTGCAGAATGAACAGCGTATCAGCGCCTGGCTCTTCGAGACTTTTCAGCAGCGCATTGGAAGCCGCCACGGTCATCGCTTCGGCGGGTGCCAGGTGGATGATGCGATAGCCCCCCTGCTGCGCTGTCTGTGACGCAAAGGCATTGATGTCACGAATGGCATCGATGCGAATCTGCTTGCCGCGCTCGGCGGGAAGAATTTCCAGAAGATCGGGATGATATCCCGATATCAACATCTGACAGGCGTGACACTCGCCACAGGCCGTGTCACGAGGCGAATGGCAGAGCTGACGCGCAATCAGCGCCTGTGCCAGACGCTCCTTCCCGAGCCCTGAAGGCCCGGTCAGCATGAGCGCATGTGGCAGACGAGACTCGTCGGCAAGCGCCGTCAGACGCTGCCAGATCGAGGCTTGCCAGGGCCAGGGCGTCAATTCCATGATGCGAGCTGTTGATCGAGTCGCTGAGCGATGTCTCGCTGCACCTGCTCGAGTGACTGTGAAGCATCCACTGCAACCATGCGTTCGGGTGCCTGTTCGGCACGTGCACGATATCCCTGTCGCACCCGCTCAAAGAAATCGCCCCGCTCGCGCTCGAACCGATCACGCTCGCCCCCTCGCGCTGCAAGACGGTCGGCCGCATATGAGACAGGCATATCAAGCCAGAGCGTGAGATCGGGCGCGAGCCCCTGCTGCACAAACTGCTCAAGCATGGCGATACGCTCCGGCGCGATACCGCGAGCACTGCCCTGATAGGCAAAGGTGGCATCGGTAAAGCGGTCACTGACCACCCATTCTCCACGGGCAAGCGCCGGGCGAATGACCCGGGCCAGATGCTGGGCGCGCCCGGCAAATATCAGTAAGAGCTCTGCCAGATCATCCAGCGGCTCCTGCTCATCATTGGCAAGCAGGAGCGCGCGAATACGCTCGGCCACGGGCGTACCGCCAGGTTCCCGCGTGGTGGTCACGCGAATACCCCGTGAGTGAAGATAATCGCGAACGAAGGAAAGGTTGGTGCTTTTACCGACACCCTCGCCCCCTTCAAGAGTGATAAAGCGGCCTTGCTGGGTCATTACAGCTCTCAACGATTGAGGATATAGCGACGCACCGCCGCGTTGTGTTCTTCCAGCGTGGCAGAAAACTGATGCTCTCCATTTCCCTTTGACACGAAATAAAGTGCATCACCTTCTGCGGGATTGACCGCAGCCTCAAGCGAGGCGCGCCCGGGCATTGCGATGGGCGTGGGTGGTAATCCATTAATCACGTAGGTGTTCCAGCGCGTCGACTCGGTCAAGTCGGCACGCGTCAGCGACCCGTTATACGCCTGCCCAAGACCATAGATGACGGTAGGGTCCGTTTGAAGGCGCATTCCCTTTTCGAGACGGCGAACGAACACGCCTGCGATTCGGGTACGCTCATCAGGGGCACCCGTTTCCTTTTCAATCAGTGAGGCCAGGATCAGCGCCTGATAGGGGCTATCAAACGGCAGATCAGGCTGGCGCTCGGCCCAGACCTCGTTGAGGGTGCTGACCATTCGATCATGAGCGCGCTTGAACAGCTCAAGATCCGTAGCGCCCTTGAGCCACTGATAGGTATCAGGGAAAAACCAGCCTTCGGGAAACTCTCCGTCCATTCCGAGCGCGGCCATGATCTCTTCATCGCTCATGTCACGCGTCTTGTGCTCGAGCGGCTCGGCCTGATTCAGGATCTGACGCATCTGGGAAAAGGTGCGCCCTTCTGGGATTGTCAGACGATGACGAACCACATCGTTACTGGAAAGCTTGCCCAGCAACGCATGAGCATTCATGTCAGGCAGAATTTCGAACTCACCGGCGCGCAAGGCTCGCAGACGGGCGGGCTCGATCACGCCCAGTAATTGATAGGGCCAGCGTTCATCGATAATGCCACGCTCGTGAAGCTCATCAATGATCTGCCGGGCCCCCATGCCAGAGCGAATGTCGTAAACCATTGGGGACTGCAATGCAATCGGTTCATCCAGCTTGTGTTGCCACCAGAGCCAGCCCCCGCCAATGGCTGCCACCATGACCACCACTAACAGAAGCATACCCTTTAACCATCGCATACATGAGACTCGGATCAGAAGATTGGAAAATTGGAGGGATAACCCAATAGAGCGTGCGCATCACCCTGCAGCCGGCGAACTGAATCATCGATGGGCCATTGACCATGTACATGCTGATGCTGAGCGTCTAGGCACCTGACGATCGGCCATAGCCCCTGCACGGAATTGAAAAGACAGGTACTGGGCGCATTCAAAAATCTTGAAAGCGGTGCATCCGAGGCGCGGGCAATGCTCAGATGCCCCTGATCGATCAGGGCACGGCGCAGGGTACCTTCCACACCGCACTCGATCAGCTCAGGTGTCCACCACTGCCCCTGGTCAAACCAGGCCAGATTCATGGCGGTCGCTTCGACAAGCTGATCGCGGTCATTGAGGAGGAGACCTTCAGCAATGGCATCGTCCTGCCACTCCTGACGTGCCAGCACGTTTTCCAGCCGATTGAGATGCTTGAGACCCGCCAGCGCGGGCTGACGGGCCAGCCGCAGCTGACATAGCCGAACGCTGACTCCCCTTTCCCACCGCTCGGGCATGGGCGTAAACGACGTGAACTGCCAATAACAGCGCGGCTCGGCCGGCAGTGGCGGACGATAGCCACGGCCACCGCTGCCACGAGTCAGTACGATCTTGAGCACACATTTGCCGCGAGGCGCCTTTGCAGGCAGGGCATCCAGCCACCCTTTAGCAGGCGGCTCAAAGCCAAGACGATGGGCCCCCTGCGCCAGACGCGCGCAGTGCTCATCCCACAACAGAGGCACCCCGTCTCTTACCAGCACGGTTTCAAAAAGACCGTCTCCATAGGCGAACCCCCGATCCGTCAGGGCCACCGTGGCGTCAGTATCACCCGAGCCGGTCATGCCTGTGCCCTCATCAGATACGCGAAAATACCAGCGAGCCGTTGGTGCCACCAAAACCGAACGAATTGGACAGCACATGCTCGATTTTCATTTCACGTGCGGTATGTGGCACGTAATCCAGACGGCACTGCTCATCGGGATTGTCCAGATTGATGGTCGGTGGTGCGACCTGGTCACGCAGGGCCAGAATCGAGAAGGCCGCCTCGACTGCGCCGGCAGCGCCCAGCAGATGGCCGATCATCGATTTGGTCGAACTGATGGCCACATCACGCGCTGAAGCCCCCAGCACCTTTTCAATGGCAAGGCTCTCTGCGACATCGCCCACCATTGTGGAGGTACCATGGGCATTGATGTAATCAATGCTTGAAGGATCAAGCCCTGCATCGCGAATGGCGTTGCTCATGGCCATGGCGGCGCCGGCCCCATCGCTGGGCGGTGCTGTCATGTGCCACGCATCATCACTCATGCCGAAACCGGCACACTCTGCAAGAATGTTCGCACCGCGCGCCCTGGCGTGCTCGTACTCTTCCAGCACCAGAATTCCGGCGCCATCGGAGAGTACGAAACCATCACGGTCACGGTCCCACGGACGACTGGCGGCCTGCGGATCATCGTTGCGGGTAGAAAGCGCTCTGGCAGCGGAAAACCCACCGACACCCAACGGCGTGCTGGCCATTTCGGCGCCACCACACACCATGACATCGGCATCGCCATAGGCAATGGTACGTGCGCCGTAGCCAATATTGTGCGTGCCTGATGTACAGGCAGTTGTAATGGCAATGTTGGGACCGCGAAAGCCAAACTGAATCGCCAGGTTGCCAGCGATCATATTGATGATCGACCCGGGCACAAAGAAGGGAGAAATACGACGTGCCCCCGACTTCAACAACGACTGGTGGTTGGTTTCGATCATCGGCAATCCGCCGATGCCCGAGCCAATGGCAACCCCGATGCGGTGAGCGTTTTCTTCACTACAGGTAATGCCGGAGTTCTGAACCGCCTGAACGGAAGCAGCGATGCCATACTGGATGAAAAGATCCATTTTTTTGGCATCCTTCGGATTGAACCAGGGCGCTGGATCAAACCCTTTTACAGCACCGCTGAAGCGAGTATTCAGACCACTGGCATCAAAATGCTCGATCGCTCCGATACCGCTTTTGCCAGCCTTGATACTGTCCCAGGTGGCATCAGTTGTATTACCTACCGGTGTTACCAGACCGATGCCGGTCACCACGACCCTTCTGCGAGGCATCGTTTTTCCTCCAAAAAAGACAGATGAGTGCGCCCGAGAGCATGAATTACTGCTGGATACCCGACCGCCTGCTGCATGATATATCCCGGTCATTATACCGATTCTATCGACTCGGTCTCTGACTGATATACCCTGATAATTCAGCCTGAAAGGCCCGGCGCAGCGTATGCCGTCTGCCGGTTAATGCCATTTAAAAATAAAGCCGCTCCCAGAGGGGGCGGCTTTACAGGTCAATCCTGGCCCATAAGGCCGAATTGCGCCAAAAACTTACTGATGGGCGACGATGTAGTCGATCGCTTCCTGCACGGTAGTGATCTTCTCTGCTTCTTCGTCGGGAATTTCAGTATCGAATTCCTCTTCGAGAGCCATTACCAGTTCCACGGTGTCGAGCGAGTCGGCGCCCAGATCTTCAGTGAAGGAAGAGCTGTTCTGGATCTCTTCTTCCTTGACGTTCAAGCGTTCGGCAACAACTTTTTTAACGCGCTCTTCGATGGTACTCATTTATCATCACTCCTGGTTTACGAGTCGCCAGATCAAAACTGGCGGTAGTTTATAGACCGTCTTTCTCGGACGCAACAGCGTCCTTCGCCGGTTCTAGCGCATGTTCATACCGCCATTGACATGCAGCGTTTCACCGGTGATATACCCGGCGACATCACTGGTCAGAAAACACGCAGCCGCTGCTATTTCCTCGGGTTGCCCCAGGCGCGACAGCGGAATCTGACTCAGCAATGATTCCTTGTGTTTCTCTGGCAGCTCACTGGTCATATCGGTTGCAATGAAACCAGGCGCTACAGCATTCACCGTAATATTACGCGAGGCAAGCTCGCGCGCCAGTGAACGAGTGAATCCTTCCATGCCGGCCTTTGCCGCAGCATAGTTACTCTGACCCGCATTGCCCAGTGTTGCGACAACCGAACTGATATTGACGATGCGGCCAAAGCGCGCACGCGTCATGGCTTTCAGACAGGCCTTTGAGACACGATATACCGAGGTGAGGTTGGTATCCAGAACCTCGTCCCACTCGTTATCCTTCATGCGCATCAACAGGTTATCACGAGTGATACCGGCATTGTTGACCAGAATCAGTGGGGCGCCAAAACGCTCGGTGATCTCGCCCAGCACCTGATCAATGGCGGCGCTGTCCGTCACATTGAGGACCATACCTGCCCCAGGAATGGAATGTGCGGCAAGATCATCTTCGATGCGACGCGCACCGTCTTCGCTGGTGGCCGTGCCAATGACCGTATGGCCCTGTCGACCTAGCTCACGAGCAATGGCCTGACCAATGCCACGTGTTGCACCGGTAACCAGTGCCACTCTTGCTTCACTCATGCTTGTTTCCCTTTTGGGATTAATGTCTTGTACTGCGTGCTCGCAGGCCTTTATCGATCGTCCGGCATCTCTTTTGCCAGCTCGATAGCCGCCGCCAGCGATTCGGGATCGTTGACCGCAAGTCCACGACTTTGACGTGCGATTCGCTTGCCCAGCCCGGTCAGCACCTTGCCGGGACCACACTCGATAAAGACGCTGGCGCCCTGCTCGCAAAGGGTTTCTACACAACGTGTCCAGAGCACCGGACGATACAACTGCTGAACCAGACGCGTCTTGATGGTATCAAGATCTTCATGCCATACGGCATCCACATTCTGGATAACACGATAGCGCGGCTGACGAAGATCGATATCTGCCATGGCCTGCTCAAGGCGCTCAGCAGCAGGCTTCATCAGCGCACAATGCGACGGTACTGATACAGGAAGCGGCATGGCACGGCGAGCGCCTCGCTCCTGGCAAAGCGCAATGGCACGCTCGACGGCGACCTTCTCCCCGGCAATCACGACCTGTCCGGGCGAGTTGTAGTTGACGGCCGACACAATGTCGCCCTGCGCTGCTTCTTCACACACCGCTTCCACGACATCGTCGTCGAGCCCCAGTATGGCCGCCATACCGCCCTGACCGGCCGGCACGGCATCCTGCATGGCTTCACCGCGCAGACGTACCAGCCGTACGCCATCGGCAAAGCTCATGGCACCTGCACAGACCAGCGCACTGTATTCGCCCAGACTGTGGCCGGCCATGGCTGCGGGACGCGGGCCTTCGAGCTCCTGCCAGACACGCCAGATGGCGACACTGGCGGTCAGCAACGCCGGCTGCGTGCAGGCCGTAGCGTTGAGCGCCGTCTCGGGCCCTTCCTGAGTCACATGCCAGAGATCGTATCCGAGTGCCTCTGAAGCCTCCTCGAAGGTCGTTCGCACGACGCTGTAACGTTCGGCGAGCTCTCGCAGCATGCCCAGCTGCTGAGAACCCTGACCGGGAAAGACCAGGGCGAGGGCATTGCTCATCTGATTCACCTGTACTAACTCACTGAAGATTAAATAAGCGAAGCTTTATAAGCGCCCGCAATGCAGGTTCAATTAGAGCTTCGCCATACGAAATTCCTATGACATCAGCCTTTCCGGCAAATTCATCGCAGCTTCATCCATGGCACGCCGCACAGCATAGGCAAACCCCTCAGCCTGTGCATTGCCGTGGCTTTTGACAACGGTGGACCTGAGCCCCAGAAAGCTGGCGCCATTATATCGCACAGGGTTGAGTTCCTGCATGAACCGGCGCAATACGGGTTTGGCCAGCCAGCCGACAGTTCGAGCGTACCAGCCGATCTGAAACTCTCCTCGAAGACGCTCGCCGAGCATTCGGGCCAATCCCTCACTGCTTTTAAGCGCGACGTTGCCTACCATGCCGTCACAGATGGCAACGTCGGTATTGCCAGTGAAAAGTGCGTCCCCTTCCATATAACCGACATATTCGAAACGAGTGTGCTCACTGGCACGCAGCAGCATATCGGCTTCACGCACTCGCCGCTCCCCCTTGGAGCTCTCGGTCCCCACGTTCAAAAGCCCGACCTTCGGCAATTGTACGCCGTCAACCAGCCTGACCATGGCAGCGCCCATGATGGCAAAATCCACAAGATGCTCGGCACGAACATCGACATTGGCACCAAGGTCCAGCATATAGCAGGGTTTCTGAGAAACAGTGGGAATAGCAGCACTGATGGCGGGACGCGCCACATTGTCCAGCATGCCGACATCACGCCGCGCCAGCGCCATAATGGCACCGGTATGCTCTGCGCTGACACAGGCGCAGGCGTCACCGCTTCGCAAGGCATCAAGGCTTGCGTACAGGCTGCCATTAAAGGTATCGCGAAGAATACGGGAGGGTGTCATGTTAGCAGGAAGGCTGTCACCGGCTTCGATGACATCAATGCGATCACGAACATGCGCTAGGATAGCGGGCAGTCGAGAGAGTTCGACATCAAGAAGATGACGCCTGCCATAAAGCGTGACATTGGCACCCGGCTTTTGTGCCAGTGCAAGTGCAGCTCCAGAAACAGTAGCGCGGGGACCGTAATCCCCGCCCATGGCGTCGATGGCGATACGCAAGGGCGGCATCGCCCGAATCATTTATTCTTCGACGTCAATGACCTTGCGGCCACGGTAGTATCCGTCCGGTGCAACATGGTGACGGAGATGGGTAGTGCCGGTTTCCTTGTCCTGGGAAAGCGTCGGCGCTGTCAGCGCGTCATGGGCACGACGCATACCGCGCCTGGAACGGGACTTGCGATTCTGTTGGACAGCCATTGGGTTGTCTCCGGTTGTAACGTAACGTCAAAAAAGACTCAGTGATCCTTCAGGGAGCGAAGCACACTGAACGGGTTATCGGCTCGCGCCGGCGTTTGCTCGACTTCGTCACCACTTTGCAGCGCATCACGAGAAACGGCGCAATCCGCCTCATCGTGATAAACCACCTGCGGAAGTGTCAGAAGCAGTTCGTCCTCGACAACCGGCAGCAAAGCCAGATGCTCGTCTTCCACAAGTACCGGCTCGTAACGTGCTGGCAGCGTCGCTGCACGCTCATCACTGGTTACCATGCCAAGCAGGAAAGTGCTTTCAAGATGAACCGGCATGGCCTGCAGGCACCGCTGACAGGGCATCTCGACATCGGCAACAAGTGAGCCTTCGATATAATGCTGACGCTGTGCATCAAGATCAAACGTCATGA
The DNA here is from genome assembly GCF_002157205.1 of Kushneria marisflavi. Lineage (NCBI taxonomy): Bacteria > Pseudomonadati > Pseudomonadota > Gammaproteobacteria > Oceanospirillales > Halomonadaceae > Kushneria > Kushneria marisflavi. The sequence goes on from NZ_CP021358.1 coordinate 202,398, forward strand.
CAACATGACATTCGGCCTCCTGCCGGCCGATGGCATCGACGATACGAGGCATGGCAGAGAGAGGAACTCTCCCTTCCAGACGTTCGCCGCTGGCAGCAAGCCGATAGGGCTCGACCGTTTTGGGTAGTCGCGTGGTTGACATAGGCGCGCAATAATAGGGATTGTCCGTGAAAGTGTCAAAAGAGTTGTTGCAAAAGAAGAGGCGCAGGTGACCGATATCACTGTCAAAAACGGTTATTCTGCCTCCCTGCGCTTCTCACCACCCACTGCCTCGGGAGCCATGATGCCTCTGATCGTTCTTGCCTCCAGCTCTTCTTCTCGCAGGGAGCTGCTGGGCCGTCTCGGCCTGCCCTTTCAACATCACTCCCCTGATATCGATGAAACCCCCAGAGCAGGTGAAACGCCCCGCATGCTGGCCGAGCGTCTCTCGCGGGAGAAGGCGCAAGCATTGGCCGAGCATTATCCACATCACCTGATCATCGGCAGCGACCAGGTGGTCAGCATCGATGATGACCTGCTGGGTAAACCAGGCAACCTCAACAGGGCCCGGCAACAGCTCCAGCGCTTTTCCGGCCGACGGATCCACTTTCTGACAGGCGTGGCACTTCTGGATACCCGTCGACACCACTGCGACACTTTCGTGGATCTCACCAGTGTGGATGTCAGAAGCCTGGGCCCGGAGGAGATCGAGGGATATCTCATAAAAGAGCCGGCCATCGATAACGCCGGCAGCTTCTATATGGAAAAACTGGGGACGGCCCTTTTTGAGGGCATCCATACCTCAGACCCAAGCGCTCTGATCGGGCTTCCCCTGATTGCCCTGTGCCGACTGCTTCGTGACGCCGGCATCAATCCGCTGCTTGAATAATACCGGCCAGCGCCGTGCTCAGGCGTCAACGCAGGCGAACGGGCGACGATCCGGCGTAAATATCAAGGCCGAGATACTCTGCGGCGATCTGGCCAAAGTGGCGCGATATCTGTTCAAGCGGATCACCACCTTGAGTGTAGTCCTTCGTCTCGGCACTTCCGGTCATGTCACGCGCGACATCATCAACGCTTTTGAGGCCATCTGTCAGCCCCTTGTCCACGGCCTCTTCTCCCGTCCAGACCAGCCCGGAGAAAAGCGCAGGGTCGTCTGACAGGCGATCGCCGCGGCCGGCCTTAACGGCATTGATGAACTGATCATGGGTTTGATCCAGCACATGCTGCCAGAAGCGCCTTTGTGCATCGCTGACGGGCTGGAAGGGATCAAGCATGTCCTTGTTTTCTCCTGCCGTGAACACACGCCGCTCAATACCCAGTTTTTCCATTGCCCCCTCAAACCCGAACCCCGAGTAGATGACGCCGATGGAGCCCACGAGACTGGCCGGTGCAGCGTAGATTTTGTCGGCAGCAGAGGCGATATAGTAGGCGCCGCTTGCACCGATATCCTCGATGACGGCAATGATGGGCTTGTCGCCGGTGCTGCGAAGGCGGCGAATCTCGTCGTAAATGCGCTGCGACTGCACCGGAGAACCACCGGGGCTGTTGATATCCAGCACGACCGCCGTCTCGGGTCCCTGCCAGGCATCATTCAGACCACGAATGACTCTTTCGGCGCTGGCGGGCGACTGGCTATCGATAACGCCTTCAATCTTGACCACCCCAACCTTCCGGCTGGTCATCGACTCCTGCTCACCGGTCACCATGAATACGACGGCCGCGGCGATCACAATCCAGAAACTCCAGAACAGCAATCGAAAAAAGATCTTCCAGCGCCGGGTGCGACGCTGCTCGCGTACCATTTCAAGCAGCCATCGCTCCATCATGGCATCGCGATCAATGCCTTCCCCGGACCGCCCTTCCGCCGCTATACCATCATCATTCAGATCACGTCCCGTCCACTGATCCTTTCGATCACTCATCCATTTCCACCCCTGTCTGTGGGCAAACCGATGACTCCAGCCACCCCATCAGATCATGGAAATTATTCACCACCTGCACGGGTGAAAAATCGCCCAGCTGTTTCGCATTGTGGACGCCCCAGGTCACCGCCACACGATCCATGCCCAGCGCCTGCGCCATGCCCATGTCATAAACGCTGTCCCCGATCATGACGGCCTCCTCGAGAGAGACATCAAGCGTTTCCAGCAACTCGACCAGCATAAGTGGATCAGGTTTTGACCGTGTCAGATCAGCAGTACGGCTGTCAGCAAACCAGTGACCGCAGTCACGCTCGGCAAAAATGCGATCGAGCCCGCGACGGCTCTTGCCCGTGGCCACGGCGAGCCTGACATCGGGCGCCGCCCTGAGTCGGGCGATCCCCTCCTGCACCCCTTCAAAAAATGGCAGGGCGGGCCCTTCCCGTTCGGCAGCCACAAAATGATCGGCGTAACGCTTACGAAGATGTTCGGCGCGTTCGGCGTCAATGCCCGGGCATAACCGAGCAATGGCTTCGGGCAGGCCGAGACCGATAATGTCGAGCACGGCCTCGCGACTCAATGCAGGCCAGCCGATATCCATACCAGCACGCTGCATGCAGTCCACGATTCGATCCGCCGAATCCATGAGCGTGCCATCCCAGTCAAAAATGATCAGACGATAACGCATTGCAGTCCTGCTCCTTTTGTCGCCATCAGAGGAAATCTGTCTGCAGACATCCGACTAGCGCAGGCGCGCCAGCACACTCAGTAGATCGTCGCTCAAAGGTGCGTGTAGCGTCACGGGCTGTCGTGAGGCGGGATCGGTGAACCCCAGCGTTCTGGCATGCAGAAAGAGGCGGGAAAGCTCGCAACGTTTTGCCAGACGCTCACCGGTCACACTGCCGTACTTGGTATCTCCCAGCAGTGGATGGCCGGCATGAACGGCATGAATTCGAATCTGGTGAGTCCGTCCTGTTACCGGCTCCGCCTCGATCAGGGTGGCCCCCCTTAATGACTCGATCAGCTTAAAACGCGTCTTTGAAGGCTTGCCGGTTTCCTCCACCCGTACGCGACGCTCACCATTGGGAAGTTCAAAGCGCAGCAACGGTGCCGACACTTCACGCTGCTCAACCGACCAGCGCCCTTCAACCAGAGCAAGATAATGTTTTTGCATGCGATGCGCGCGAAGTTCATCGCTGAGAAAATTGAGTGCCTCACGGGATTTGGCCACCAACAGACATCCCGACGTATCACGATCCAGACGGTGCACCAGCTCCAGATAGGGCAGATCATCGCGTATCTGGCGCAGGGCCTCTATGAGACCGATCTTGACACCGCTGCCGCCATGAACGGCAAGCCCTGAGGGCTTGTTGAATACCATCCAGTCAGGCGTTTCCTTCAAAACGCTGCGCTCGATGACATGGCGCAGATTATCACTGACGTCCTGCACCGCCTCCTGAGGCGTCAACCGCAGCGGCGGCACCCTGACACGATCTCCCTTGACGAGCCGACGACTTGCCTTGCCACGTCCACCATTAATGCGCACTTCACCACGGCGAATAATCCGATAGATGAGGGTTCGAGGCGCGCCCTTCAGATGGGCAAGAAGGAAATTATCCAGTCGCTGTCCATCATGATGTTCGTCAATGTCAAGCCACTGAACTCCACGCCCCTCGGCCATGTCTTCTCCCTCTTTTTACCTGCTGCAAAGGCCGGCATTGTAGCGAAATAACGCAGTGATGGCCCCGATTGTGGGCACCAGGGTTTACTGTTATATTCCGGGGGCTTCCTTAAGGTCCGCAAGACCTGACAGCGCCTGCATCAGATGACACGCAGGCCGAAGCAACAGAACAGTCGTCGGATGATATCAATCCGGCACCTGACAGTATTGAAGTACCCGGATTTTGCATCACGGGATCAACCATTTTCCGTGCCGAAAGCCGGTGCTGTCGTATCGATGGCCATCAGGTGTGACCGCCTTACTGGAAGACCGGTTAAGCAACCATGCTGCCGCGACATGTCTTCAGGCGGTCACGTACTCAACATGATCATGAAGCCTTTCCAGGGCACGTTTGTATGGCGCCCGAGGAAGTGAAACATACTTGTAGACATGCGCTGAGCACAAACACTCTGGCCCGCGATTCGGCTGCACCGATGCCCGGCGCTACAGGCGATCAACCAAAGGGCTGATTGCTGCTGTGGCCCGGCATTTGTCTAGCGGTACGCTCAGTCAGTGAGACAATATGAAACGCATGCTTATCAACGCGACTCAGCCTGAAGAGCTGAGAGTCGCGCTGGTCGACGGCCAAAGACTTTATGACCTCGACATCGAATCCGGTGCGAGAGAACAAAAAAAGGCCAACATTTATCGCGGCCGCATTACGCGAGTCGAACCCAGCCTTGAAGCCGCCTTTGTCGATTTTGGCGCCGACCGTCACGGTTTTTTGCCGCTCAAGGAGATCTCTCGCGAATACTTTTCAAAGGAGCCTTCCGGTAACGGACGTCCCAATATTCGTGAAGTGATCAAGGAAGGCCAGGAAGTCATTGTCCAGGTCGACAAGGAAGAGCGCGGCAACAAGGGCGCGGCACTGACCACCTTTGTCAGCCTGGCCGGGCGCTTTCTGGTTCTGATGCCCAACAACCCGCGGGCCGGTGGGATCTCTCGCCGTATCGAAGGTGATGAGCGTACCGAGCTGAAAGAAGCCATGAGCCAGCTCACCATGCCCGAAAAAATGGGTGTGATCGTGCGTACGGCCGGTATTGGGCGCTCCTCCGAGGAACTCCAGTGGGATCTGGACTATCTGGTACAGGTCTGGGAAACCATTACCGAGGAAGCCGGCAAGCGTTCGGCCCCCTTCCTGATCTATCGGGAATCCAACGTCATTATTCGCGCCATGCGCGACTACCTGCGCCAGGACATCGGCGAGGTGCTGATCGATCATACTGACGTGCATGAAGAAGCGCTCAACTTCGTCAAGCAGGTCATGCCGTCCTATCAGCAAAAGATCAAGCTGTATAACGACGACGTCCCACTCTTCTCTCGTTTCCAGATCGAATCCCAGATCGAGACGGCCTACGAGCGCGAAGTCAAACTGCCGTCAGGCGGCTCGGTCGTCATCGATCACACCGAAGCACTGGTCTCCATCGACATCAACTCCTCGCGCGCTACCAAGGGTGGTGACATCGAGGAGACGGCACTGCAGACCAACCTCGAGGCGGCCGACGAAATCGCTCGGCAGCTTCGACTGCGTGATATCGGCGGCCTGGTGGTCATCGATTTCATCGACATGACCCCTGCCCGCAACCAGCGTGAAGTTGAAAACCGCGTTCGGGATGCGCTGAAGCTCGACCGCGCACGTGTTCAGATCGGTCGCATCTCGCGCTTCGGCCTCATGGAAATGTCGCGCCAGCGTCTGCGTCCTTCGCTGGGCGAAACCAGCGGCGTGGTCTGCCCCCGCTGTAATGGCCAGGGCACCATCCGCGATGTCCGCTCGCTGTCACTGTCGATCATGCGCCTGATTGAAGAAGAGGCCATGAAGGATCGCAGTTCCCAGATTCGCGCCATGCTGCCGGTACCGGTCGCTACCTATCTGCTTAACGAAAAGCGCAATGTACTGGCCGACATCGAACGTCGTCAGGGTGTTCGTGTCATGCTGTTGCCACAGCCTGAGCTCGAAACCCCGCATTACGATGTTCAGCGCTATCGCGATGATCAGGTCGACCCGGAGGAAGCCGCACGCTCAAGCTTTGAGCTGTCAGATGATTTCGAAGCACCGGAAGACGAAAGCGAAACCTATCGCAAGCCCGTCAAGCGTACCGAGGCAGCCGTGCGCTCGGTAGCGCATCGCACGCCGGCGCCCGAATCCGCTGCGGCTCCGGCAGAAGAAGCGCCTTCCGGCTTCCTGGGTCGCCTCATGAAAGGCTTCAATCGCCTGATGGGCAGCGAAGAAAGCGGCAAGCAGGAAGCGGCCAGCGCGCAGCCCAAAAAGGAAAACGCTCACCAGACGCCGACCACGCGAGAAGAAAAATCGCCGGCGGCCAGTCAGGAGACCAACGTTCGCGAAGAGCAGAAATCTTCCAGTGGTGGCGAACAACGCAATAACCGCCGCGACAACACGAAGCGCGACGACAGTGCTGGAAGCAGGAACAACCGCAACGACAAGCGCACGTCCTCTGACAACAAGGGCCGCGATGACAAGAACCGACGCGACCGGCCGTCACGCGATGCTGACAAGAGTGATAACACCAGCGGTCGCCATGACAAGCGCCAGCAGGGTAGCCCATCGGACAAGGCAGATAGTGCCAATACCGATCGCAACGACAAGCGCCAGCAAAATGCAACGCCGACCAAAGGCGATAATGCGACGCCCGAACGCAGTGACAAGCGTCAGCAGAGTGCTCCGGCTGACAAGAGCGCCGAGAAGCCACGTGATGAGGGTGACCGCAAGAAGTCTGCCCCCGAGTCGTCTGCTCCCGCTAAAGCAGAAGGTACTCAGGACGATTGTGCGCATCAGTCGCCCGCCCAGGCGCAGGACAGCGATGACGGCAAACCACGCCGTACCCGTAACAATCCTCGCCAACGCAGCCGCAAGCAGGCCCTGAACCCTGAGGCGGTGGCAGAGCAGGAGCGCCTGCAGGCTGAAGCCAGCCAATCAGAGGCATCCGCCAGCTCTGAAACCGTTGCCAGCGAGCACACTGACTCTGCAGGTTCAAAGGCAATAGCATCCAGCGGGCCTGCCGGCGCCGAGCCGAAAGTAGCGGCAGCTCAAGGCAGCGATGTTTCTGCATCGGCAAAGCCGGCGGACACCTTTGAAAGGAAAGCATCGAGCACTGAAGAAAAGCCAGTCACGACTGACAGCAAGGACTCTTCTACCTCCGGCAACGGTCGTAAATCGGTGAGCGCTACTTTCGGTCGCGAACCGTCATCTTCTGAAAAGGCTTCAGACCAGAAGGAGACGGCCAGCGCTAAAGCAGCGGATGCAACACAATCTGGTGTCAACACGGCCCAAAAGCCTGTCGCGGAGCAGCAGACCAAAAATGCTGCACCGGCTCCGGCCAAAGAGTCTGGCATCACCGGTGACCAGGCACGCGGGGAAACAGCCTCCAAAACGTCAGGCAAACCGACAACCGAGGCCAAAGCAGCTCCAGTACCCATGGATGCTGCCAAAACCGTGGCTGATCAAGGTAACGAACGCACCGCAGCTGAAACGGCGTCCACTTCTCAAAAGAAAGATGCCGAACCGGCCAAAGCGGTTGACGCAACAGCAGCCAGCGAAGCCACACCGCGCGAGCAGCCTCATCTGGTCTCCCAGAACGCTGAAGCTCCCGTGACCGACAGAGCTTCCAGCGAAGCGCCGGCACGCGACATCAATCGCCAGAGCGTGGCAGCGCGTGACAGGGCCTCTGAAAAGCCTGCATCGAAGGCGCAGAAAGCGACTGAGGAAAAACAGGCATCAGACCAGGCTGACAGCCGTGTTGTCGCCAAAGGTACTGACAAGCCGTCCACAACTGAAACTGTCGCCACTAACGCTAGGACCGATAGCGCTCGCAAGACCGCCGAGGTGACCGGCAGTAGTGACAAGGCGGCACCTGCGACCAGCGAAGCCACCACCGTTGCTGACAAAAGCACTGACAAGGTAGCTACTCCTGACAGCGCATCAGCAAAGGATGCAGCTACTGCCACCGAAGTGACTTCTCGGCAGCGTCAGCGTCGTCGTGCGCATAATGATCCGCGCGAACGCCGTCGCCAGCAGCAGCGTGAGCGTGATAACCAGACGTCGAAGGAATAACGTTCGGTAAGCACCAAAAAGGCCCACTCCAATGGAGTGGGCCTTTTTTTGTCTGCCAAATACAGGGAGGTCGCTGTCAGTGCCCGATGATGCCGGGCTCCATGTCGATCGTTACACCAAAGCGTACCTCGACGGACTCACGAATACGCATTGCCAACTCCAGCAGATCACTGACGCGCCCTTGGCCATAATGTACCAGTACCAGTGCTTGCTGCTGATGAACCCCCACACGGTTGTCACGATATCCCTTCCAGCCACACTGGTCGATCATCCAGCCGGCCGCCAGCTTGGTGCCCTGATCGGTCTTCCAGAACGGCATTGAGGGAAAGCGGGTTATCAGAGCCTCCGCCTGCTCTGCAGGTACTACCGGGTTTTTAAAGAAACTGCCGGCATTGCCCAGCACCAGCGGATCCGGCAATTTTCTTCGGCGGATGGCCGCCACGGCGATTGCAACATCGTCTGGGCCTGCGTTTTCCGGCAGTCGCTCAGCCAGATCGCCATACCCGGTGCGTGGCCTGCCATCAAGGTCAAGACGCAGCACCACTCGAACAACCATGACCTTTCCGGCCAGTGCCGTCTTAAATACACTGTGCCGATAACCAAAGTCGCACTGCGCACGGTCGAGTATTTCATAGCGACCATTTTCAAGGTGCACGACATGCACACTCTCAATGACATCACCGATTTCGGTACCATAGGCACCAATGTTCTGAATGGGTGCCGCCCCTACCGAGCCCGGAATCAGCGCCAGGTTTTCGATGCCCCACCAGCCCTCACGGGTGGTCTTTTCAACCAGCGCATGCCAGTTGACCCCGGCCTCGACGTGCCAGAGCGCCTTGTTTGGGCCAAGGAATTTCTGCCAGATACGTTGGCCTGTATACCGCACTACCAGCCCTTCGATATCGGGGTTCATGACAACATTGCTGCCGCCCCCCAGCGCAATCACACGACTAAAGCGGTGACGCCCGATGGCAAGAACGCGACGAAGGGAGAGCAGCGAGTCCGCTTCAGCGAGCGCCTGCGCCCGGGATTCAAATCCCAGCGTATTGTGGGACCTCAGGGAGACACCGTACTGTATTTTCAATCCGGTGCATCCTGATACTCGATATGGTCAAGTAGACCCTGACAGCCAGCCTCGATCTGATCGGCCACGTGCCCGAAATTATCGGTGTTGCCGAAGTAGGGATCACCGATTTCCGCACTGGTATCCTCGTGTGCAAAATCCATCAGCAACCCCACATGCGCGCGGCGGCTTTCCGGCGCCATCCGTCGCAAAGCCTGCAGGTTGTCCTCATCCATACAGAGGATATAGTCAAAGCGCTCGAAATCGTCCGAGCGAATGACGCGTCCTCGCAGCTCGGAAATATCGGCCTCGCGATGATGTGCTTCGCGCATGGCTCTCGGGTCAGGCGGCTCGCCCACGTGATAATCGCCGACCCCGCAGGAATCGACCTCGACTCGGCTATCGAGCCCCCGGCGCTGTGACATTTGACGAAAAAGACCTTCTGCCATGGGAGAGCGACAGATGTTTCCCAGACAAACGAACAGGACTCGAATCAATCTGAGCTCCTTGTCAGCAATTCACGCACACGCGCCAGATCCTCGGGCGTGTCAACGCCAGCAGGATATTGCTCGGCAGCCACGGCGACCGAAATGGCATAACCATGGTAGAGCGCGCGCAGCTGTTCAAGCTGCTCGCAGGCTTCTACGGGTGCGACTGGAAGATTTTGATAATCGCGTAAAAAGGAGGCGCGATAGGCGTAAATACCGATATGGCGAAGCCAGCCCTGCCCGAGATCGGCTGTACCCTGCTTATCATCAGCATCAGACAAATCGAAGCGGTCACGGTCCCATGGAATGGGGGCCCGCGAGAAATAAAGGGCGCGCCCACCCTGGCTGCAAACCACCTTGACCACACTGCTACGCATCAGGGTAGCCCGATCGGCAATGGGCTCTGCAAGCGTTGCCATGGCCGCTCCATCGTCGGCCTTGAGTGACTCAGCCACTCGATCGATCATACTGCTCGGTAGAAGCGGCTCATCCCCCTGGACATTGACGATACACTCATCACCCTGCAGGTCGAGCTTATCGACAACCTCCGTGAGCCGTGATGTGCCGTTAACATGATCTTCGCGCGTCATGACAACGTCTGCACCAAAGGCCCGCGCAGCCGAGGCAATCTGCTCGTTGTCAGTGGCAATCAACACTCTGGCGGCTCTGGAGGCCATGGCCCGCTGCCAGACGTGCTCGATCATGGGCTTGCCGGCAATCTCCAGCAGCGGCTTGCCGGGCAGACGTTGCGAGGCAAACCGTGCCGGGATAATGACAGTAAAGGCATGACTCATGATGCAGCCGGTGCGCCCTGCTGCTTGCCCAGCGCCTCTTCCACATTCAGGCGACGTGCCCGACTGGCCAGCATCACGGGGATGCCATCTGCGACCGGATAGGCCAGACCACTTTCACGACACAGCAGCTCGTTGGTCTCGCGACTGTATTCAAGCTTTCCGCCACTTTCAGGGCATACCAGCATGGCAAGCAGTTCCTGATCCATTCTCTTTCTCCTGTATCAGAGTTTTCCAAGACGTGCTGCCAGCCACTCGATCAGTGCTGGCTCGGGGCACGCTTCTATATCCAGTGACCAGCACCGCTCGTTGGCAAAGGGACGACATTTGACAGCATCCTTGGCCGTCATGACCACCGGGCGATTATCGGCAAAGCGGACATCATGCGCCGAGAAACGATGATGATCCGGTAGCGGATGTTCATCAAACGCGACACCGAGCGTTTCAAGGGTTTTGAAAAAACGCTGCGGATTACCAATGCCGGCAATGGCATGAACTCGCCCGTCAAAAGGACGAGCATCGATACTATAGCAAACACCATCATTGAGGTGACGCCAGGCGCTGGGTACCAGAGACATGGAATACTGTGCCACGACATCCCGAGACCGCAGATCACCGTTGGAGATGATGGCATCCACCTCTTGCAACCGTGAAAGCGGCTCACGAAGCGGCCCAACCGGGAGGCAACGACCGTTACCAAACCCGCGCATGCCATCCACCACCACCAGCTCGATATCCCGACCCAACGCATGATGCTGAAGGCCATCATCAGACAGCAGAATATTGCAGCCGGCGGCAATCAACTTACGCGCGGCCCGAGGCCGATCAGGATCCACCACAACCGGCAGCTGTGTCTGCTGCGCCAGCATGACAGGTTCATCGCCGGCATGAGCCACATCGCTGGTGTCATTGACATAAAAGGGATAACGCGGCGCATGACCGCCATAACCACGAGAGATGATGCCCGGCTGCCAACCCTGATCCCGTAGCCAGCGGCCAAGCCATGCCGTCAGTGGCGATTTCCCGGTGCCGCCCACCGTGATATTGCCAACCACGATGACCGGCACCGGTGACGTCCATGTTTCACGGCGGCCGCTCTGAAAGGCCTGACGCCGCCGAGCTGTCACCTTCTTGTACAGCGACTCCAGCGGCGTCAGCACTTCCGGCCAACGGGCGCCGCTGTACCATGCCCTTTCGAGCCGTTTCATGGGGCAGACATCTCAAGAAGGCGCTCACACCGGAGCATTGCTACGCTCCTCGCTGAACTGGATTTGATGCAGCGCGGCATAGGCACCGTCCTGAGCCAGAAGCGTTAGGTGATCACCTGATTCAATGATCTCACCATTATCCATGACCAGAATGCGATCGGCCTGCTCGATGGTCGAAAGTCGGTGCGCAATCACGAAAGTGGTCCGCCCTTCGCAGACCTTCTCGAGCGCCCGTTGAATGTAGCGCTCGGACTCCGTATCCAGTGCAGAAGTCGCCTCGTCCAGAATCAGGATAGGGGCATTCTTGAAAATGGCACGCGCGATGGCAATACGCTGGCGCTGCCCGCCCGAGAGCATGACGCCATTGTCCCCGACCATGGTGTCGTACCCCTGCGGCAATCTCTCGATGAACTCATCGGCATAGGCTGCCTGCGCTGCGGCGATCACTTCATCGCGCGAGGCATTATCAATCCCATAGGCAATATTATCGGCAATGGTGGCGTTAAACAGGGTCACATTCTGGGTAACCAGGGCGACCTGACGACGCAGGGCCTGCATCGAGTAGTCACGAACATCCACACCATCGATGCAGATACGACCGCCCGTCGCGTCATAAAATCGCGGCAGCATGTTCATCATGGTGCTTTTGCCGCTGCCTGAGCGCCCGACCAGCGCAATCATTTCGCCGGTATGAACCTCATGACTGATGCCCTTGAGCACGTCAGGCAGATCATTGCCATAGCGAAAGCGAACATCTTCAAAGCTGACCCGCCCCTGCACACGCCCCGGATCATGGGTGCCGTTATCCGGCTCGCGCGGCTTGTCCATCAGCTCGAAAAGCTCCTGAGCCGCGGCCAGGCCCTTTTGAATTACACCGTTGATTTCCGTCAGCGATTTGATGGGCTTGATAATCATGCTGGCCGCCGTGATAAAACCGATAAACTGACCCGCACTCATGTTGCCCAAAAGCTCCGGGTCAAGTGCCAGCCATACCAGCAGTGCCAGTGATACGGCCACCAGGGTCTGAATGACCGGGGCACTGATGGCCTTGGTCAAGGCTTCCTTCAGGCTTTGATCACGGTTGTACTGGCTTGCCTGGTTGAAGCGGTTGTATTCATGCTGCTCTGCGCCGTGCGTACGCACCACGCGGTAACCTGTAATGGTCTCGGAGGCGACATGGGTCACTTCACCCACCGACTTCTGGATGCGTCTTGAAAGCTTGCGAAAGCGCTTGCTGCACCAGGCCACCACCAGGCCGATCAGCGGCGTGACCGCGATAAAGATCAGCATCAGCTTCCAGTTAACCCAGAACAGATAGCACGTCAGCCCAATAACCAGCATGCCTTCCTGAAGTACCACATTCAGGGCCTTGGTGGCCGCACCGGTCACCTGTTCCACGTGGTAGGTCACACGCGAGATCAGGTGTCCACCGCTGTTTTCATCGTAAAAACGTCCCGGCAGATGCAGCATCTGGTCGAAGACCGAAACGCGCAGGCGATGAACCACGTTGCGCGCTACATATTCCATGCCATAGGTACCCAGAAAGGTACCAAAGCCACGGGCAATGAAGATGCCGATGATCATCAGGGGAAGGGCCTGTCGAAAATCAGCATCCGGGTTTTGTATACCGTCGGTCAGAAACTCCATGATTCGCGCCATGAGAGTACTGGAACCGGCATAAATGGCATTGCCAATCAGCGCGATCGCAAAGGCCTTCCAAAAAGGCTTTACATAGGTCAGCAGACGGGCGTACAGCGTCAGGCTGGCGTTTGACTTCACGGGCTCTCCTGCCTTGCTGATAACGATATCGGATCGACCAGGCGACGGCGCTGACAGCGCCAGACCCAATGGTGACCTGCTACCAGTCATGATCAAAGACTGCCCATGGGCAATCACCGGCCGGATTCTACCCCAGGTCGGCACGGTTCGACACCGCCAGCCGGGCGCGGCGAAACAACGCGGAGCCCTGTGGCACGACTTGTCACGGTAATGGCGCCATCCTCAGCCGTATTCCATTGACAGCTGCCGACATGATGAAAGCGCCTGACGACGCTGTCAGCGGGGTGACCATAGCCATTGAGATAGCCAGCGCTATAGATCACACGCGCTGGCTTTAGCATATCAACCAGGCGCTGCGAGGAGCTGCCATGGCTGCCGTGGTGACCTGCCACCAGAACATCCACCGGCTTGCGGTAATGGGCAACAATGCGTAACTCGACGTTCTGGCCGGCGTCCCCAGTGATCAGAAAGCGGTGTCGAGGCGTTTCGATCAGCAGCACGCAGGAATGATCATTTTCAGCCGCCGGCAAGGTGGCGGTACTGCGAGGCCAGAGAAAGGTAAAATTGACGGCATCGGCTCGCCATGACAACCCGGCACGACAAGGGGTAAGCGCATCGACGTCGATGGTCTCCGACAGCGGCGCCCACCAGCGATCAACCTTGTGCAGTCCCTTGAGTACAGACACCCCGCCGGCATGATCACTGTCCCCATGTGAGACAATAACGCCATCAAAATGCTGTGGCTGATCCCAGAGTGTGGTAATCGCCATGAACCCCGAACGTGATCGCGGACCACTGTCATAAAGCCAGCGGCCATGAGCGGTGCGAATGTCAATCAGCTGCCCCTGACCGACATCGTGAATGACCAGTGACAATTCGCCATCACGAAGCATTGCAGTGTGGTTCGCGCCAAGAAACAGGGAAACGGCCATGATGCTGGCCAACCACCGCCAAAAACGAGCAAGCCCCGGCAGGAGCCATATCAGACAAATCAGCAGTAGCATAATGGCAAACGGCCATATCTGATCGGCAGCAGGCTGCCAATCGGGTTGCCACTGGCGCACCTGCTCGAGCACCGTTTCGAATAGATGGGCGGCCTGTCCAAAAAGCCACCAGAGCAACTGGCCCACTCCGGGTACAGGTGACAGTAACCACCCCAGAAGTGCCAAGGGCACCATGACCATGGAGACCCAGGGGATGGCGATAAGATTGGTCAGCATGGAAAGGCTCGCCATCTGTCCGAAAACAAGCAGCGTGGCACCTCCCGTTGCCAGACTTAAAAGCCCCTGACTGCGCAGCAGGGTATACCACCAGACGCGTTTTTCCTGCCAGCGCCAGGCAATAATCAATACCGCAACGGCCCCGAAGGAGAGCCAGAGCCCTGGGCGCACCAAAGACAGCGGGGCACTGACGACCACTGCCAGCAACGCCAGCCACCAGGCCTGCCACACCCCGGGCGAATGACGCCCGCAGGCGCTCCAGAGGGCAATGAGGGTCATGATGGCAGCCCGTACGGCTGGCGGAGCGAATCCCGATAGCCCTGCATAGAGCACCGCGGCTGCCCCGGCCATCCCCCAGGGCCAGAGCACCATGCGCCAGCAATATGGTTGCACAAGACGCGCAACAAGACGCCCGAGCAGCAGCACCCAGCCCGAGACCAGTCCAACGTGCAGCCCTGAAATCACGGCAAGGTGTGTTGTGCCCGTTTCTCTAAGCAGCGTCCATTGAGACGCCTCAAGTGCCCCGCCATCTCCCAGTGTTAGCGCCTGCAGCCAGCGTCGGGTAAAGTCGTCCTCGACCCGAGCTTCCAGCCAGCGCTGCATCAATGCAGGACCGGTACCCGACTGAAGGCGTACGGCACTGTCTTCATCACGTATATAACCGGTAGCGCCAAAACCGTTATCCATAAGCCAGGCGCCATAGTCGAATCGACCTGGATTGAGAAATCCATGAGGTGGCTTTAAACGTGCTGTCAGGCGCCACCGATCACCCTCCTTCAGTGCCGGAGGGTGGTACCAGTCAAGGCGGACGTTTTTGAGCCGGTCACAGCGTGGTAATTCAGTGGCAGCCTCACAGCGTGTCACCGCAAGGTTCAACCGGGCTCGACCATCAGGTTTTTCCAGCGAAACAATACGACCACTCAGCGTGACGTCCTGTTTTGCCAGTCCGTCCGCCAAGGGCTCTGGCCACTGAGTGAGCCCATGAAAAAGCACAAGCGTTGTCACCAGGGCCATGAGCAGGGGCAGTCGGTGATAGAGTGCTGCCGCCAACAGCCATAAAAGTGCCAGCGCCCAAAGCCACTCCTTCTGGGGCAGGCGTACAAGCAAGGCGCCGACAACGGCACCAAGACACAACAGTGGAAGGCGTATACCTTTGATGCAGTCGATCAGCTCACAACGAATGGGCACAACGCGCTCATGATGTTCAGAAAGATTTTCCTCACCCATGGGGTTCAGGGATAATGGTGACATCGTTCTGTCTGGACGCTGCCTGATGCTGCGCCGATTTATTCAACGTTATCTGCCGGACCCGGAAACCATTCGGCGCCGAAAATCGCTTCGACTGATTCATCCACTGCTGGGCAATCCGGCGCTCTGGTTTGTCACGCGACGAAGCATTGCCAATGGATTGTCCGTGGGGCTTTTTTGCGCGCTTCTCCCCATTCCCGGACAGATGCTGGTAGCTGCTCTCGGGGCCTGGTGGCTGCGAGGCCATCTGCCACTGGCGCTCGCACTGGTATGGCTGACCAACCCCCTGACCATGCCCGTGGTCTTTTATGTCACCTACCGCGTGGGCGCATGGATACTGCATACCCCGCCTCGTGCCCTGCCCGATGAAGTCAGCGTCAGCTGGTTTGCCAATCAGGTGGTCGACATGATGCCGGCCTTGATTATCGGTTCCCTCGTTTGTGCACTGGTTATCGGCATCATTGCCAATATCTTGACGCGCCTGTGCTGGCGCTGGCACATCCTGCGCGTCTGGCGCAAGCGTCGTCAGCATCGACGCCAGCGATGAAGTCGTCCTGAACACCTGCCTCCTCTGAGGAGCGCGCATCACGGAACAACAGGCGAGAACGTTTCTCTCCTGTGGCTTTTAAACTATGTTGATTCTGTCCGTTCATCAGGCAAGTTCATGCAGTATCGACAGGGAAGCCGACATCATGGATCTGGGAATAACCAATCGCGTTGCCATCATCACTGGTGCAAAGGGGGGGCTTGGCCTCGCTGCCGCCCATGAGCTGGCCAATGAAGGCGTCAGGCTTGTGCTGTCCGACATGGATATCGAGCAGCTGGAGAAGGATGCCGCGCTCATGAAGGGCGAGGTGATTTGCCACAAGGCCGATATCACCCAGCAGGAAGAGGTCGATGCGCTGGCCCGTGCCGCCATCGAACACTTTGGCACTATCGATATCGTGATCCACACGGCAGGTATCACCGGTGAGAAAGGACATCCTCTCGACATGAAGGATGACGACTACGAGGATACCTGGCAGATCAACTTCATGTCTGCCGTGCGAATGGCACGTGCCACCTTCCCCACCATGCGGGAAAAGGGCTGGGGACGCTTTGTCTGCATCACCTCCGAAAACGCCGTGCAGCCCTACTGGGATGAAGCCGTTTACAATGTCTCCAAGGCAGCGCTGGCGACCTTTGTTAAAAACCTAGCTTATGGAGAGGCGGAAAACGGCATTCTTTGTAATACGGTATCTCCCGCCTTTATCGAATCTCCCATGACCAATGGCATGATGGAAAAGCGTTCAAAAGAGAACAGCTGCTCCTTTGACGAGGCGGTAGAAAGCTTTCTTGAAGAAGAGCGTCCCGGCATCAAGCTCAAGCGCCGCGGGCAGCCGGAAGAAGTGGCCGCCGCCATTGCCCTGGTCGTGTCCGAGCGCGGATCGTTTATCAACGGCGCCAACCTTCGCGTGGATGGCGGCGCGGTCATGTCGGTTCAAAACTGAGGCCGGATTTCAAAAACATCGCTGTTCCTGAACGACAAAAGGCCCACCAGCAATGCTGGTGGGCCTTTTCAAGACCTTTCAGGTCAACATCAGCTCATCACATCAGGTGCCAGTCGCCCCTTGTCCAGACGCAATACCCGATCCTGATGCCGGGCAATGGCCATGTCATGCGTCACCACGACAAAGGCACTGCGTGAGCGTTCGGCGACCTCGTCCATCAGGTCCAGAATCTGGCGTGCGGTCACCTGATCCAGATTGCCGGTCGGCTCATCCATCAACACCAGACTGGGATCCGTCACCAGCGCCCTTGCAATGGCGACACGCTGACGCTCTCCCCCGGAAAGCTCGCCCGGTTTGTGCTCCCCGCGCGGCGCCATGCCGACCCTTTCGAGCAGTGCTCTGGCCTTTTTGGCTGCTTCACTGCGACTCTGACCGCGAATGATCAACGGCATGGAGACATTTTCCAGCGCCGTGAACTCGGCCAGCAGATGGTGAAACTGATAAACAAAGCCGATGTGCTGGTTACGAAACCGACCGATGGCCGTCTCGGACAAGCCCTTGATGGAGTGACCGCCGATGAGGATTTCACCCTGTGTCGGCCGATCCAGCCCACCCAACAGATTGAGCAATGTGGTCTTGCCGCTACCTGAACTGCCTACTACGGCAATCCGCTCGCCGGCCGCGACCGTCAGCTCCAGGTTATCGAGTACGGTCAAATCCTGCGGGCCTTCCTGATAGATACGACTCAGCCCTCGACACGCCAGCATGTTGTCTCGCCCCGTCATTGTCGTCTCGTGTTGACTACTCATAGCGCAGCACCTCGGCCGGTTGTACCCGCGCAGCTCGCCACGCCGGATAAAGGGTCGACAGAAAACTCAACAACAGTGCCACGCCTGTCACAACCAGAACATCAGAGAGCTCAAGGCGCGACGGCAGGTAGCTGATGAAATAAACGTTGGGATCCAGAAACTGAATACCAAAGACGGATTCGACCCAGCTGATGATATCGGCGATGGACAGCGCCAGCGCAATGCCGGCAATCACCCCCAGCACAATGCCAATGATGCCGATGGTAATGCCCTGCACCATGAAAATGCCCATGATCGAGCGAGGTGTTGCGCCCAGCGTACGCAAGATGGCGATATCGGCATGCTTGTCGGTCACCACCATCACCAGAGTCGAGACGATATTGAACGCCGCTACGGCCACGATGACCATCAACAACAGACCGATCATGCGTTTTTCCATCTGAATGGCCTGAAACAGATTGCCCTGCGTGTAGGTCCAGTCGATCCCGCGATAACCGGGCGGCATGCCATTGATGATCTCACGCGTCACACTGTGCGCCTGAAACAGATCATCGATTTTCAATCTTATGCCCTGAGCCTCGCCTTGCTGCCGCGCCAGGGTCTTCATGTCGCCAAGGCTCGTGTAGGCTAGGCTGCCATCAAGCTGCGCACCGACCTGAAAAATGCCGGATACGGTAAAGCGCTTCAAACGCGGAAAAACGCCACCAGGCGTGATCGAAGCCTCCGGCACCAAAAGCGTGACGCTGTCGCCCACGCCCACGCCCAGATTTCTGGCCAGAAGACTGCCAAGGACAACGTTCCAGCTGCCCTTTTGAAGGGAGTCCAGCTGCCCTCCCACCATGTGATTACCAATGATGGAGACCTTCTTCTCCGCCTCGGGCAGAATGCCTTCGATCATTGCGCCCTGCGTCTGACCGTTGGAGGAAAACATGCCCTGCTGTTCGATGTAGGGTGCAGCCCCCACGACATGATCGTGTCGCTGCAGCTGCTCGGCCAGCGCACGCCAGTCATTGACGCCATTTTGCGCTTCGATGCGCGTATGCGGGACCATGCCCAGAACACGGGTTCTCAGCTCATGGTCAAAGCCGTTCATGACCGAGAGCACCAGAATCAGTACCGCCACGCCCAGCGTCAGACCGAGCATCGAGGTCAGCGAGATAAAGGAGATGAAGTGGTTACGCCGCTTGGCTCGCGTATAGCGAAGCCCGATCAGGAAGGGAATTCGATCAAGCATTATTGGCCTGGGATCCAGTGACAGGAGCCGATATGGTACGGACTTTTGGATCACCCTGCATCAGGCGTCGCCTTAATCCCTGTCAGTGATAAAATATTGCCTCAGGCCATGCGCCGAGACCTGCAGATTTCCTGCACCACCGATCGAGCGGATAACACTGTTGCCATGAATCAGGGCCCTTCACCCCGTCAGTTTCTACCCGAATGGACGCCTCAGCAGGCCGTCATGCTCAGCTGGCCCGGCCGTGACAGCGACTGGGCATCGCTGCTGGACGCCATCGAGACCACCTTTATCACCCTGATCGAGGTGATTGCCCGCTATCAGCATGTTCTGGTCACCCTGCCGGACGAGGACACCCGTCAGCGCCTTGCCCGCACCCTGGCCAATCTTGGCGTGCCTGAAAACAGGTTGTCGCTGGTGATTGCTCCGAGCGATGACACCTGGGCACGCGACCATGGCCCTCTGACCGTGGTCGAGCATGACACATCGGTGCTGCTGGACTATCGATTCACCGGCTGGGGGGGAAAGTTTCCGGCCGAACGTGACAACGCACTCAACCGGGTATTAGCAGACCAGGGCATTTTCACTCCCGAGCTACAAAACCTGCAGCAGATTGTGCTGGAAGGTGGCGGCGTGGAAACCGATGGTCAGGGCACGCTGATGACCACACGAAGCTGTCTTTTAAATCCCAATCGTAATCCTCATCTTGATCAGGCCGCTGTCGAAAAACTTCTTGAGACGCAGCTGGGCATCAGCCGCGTGCTATGGCTTGAGAACGGCTATCTCGAGGGCGATGACACCGACAGTCATATCGATACGCTGGCACGCTTTTGCGATGAGCACACCATCGCCTATGTGCGCTGCGATGATGACACCGATCCACATTTTGAAGCCTTAAACGCCATGGAGCGTGAGCTCAAGGCCTTTCGTCGCGCAGATGGCGAGCCCTATCGTCTGATCGCGCTGCCCTGGCCGCGAGCCTGTCTTGATCCGGAAGATGGCCATCGCCTGCCGGCCACCTATGCCAACTTCCTGATCATCAATGGAGCGGTTCTAATGCCGTCCTACGCTGACCCGGTCGATCATGACGCGCTCAGGGCGCTGGCCGAGGCATTTCCGACGCGCGATATCATTCCGATAGATTGCCGTCAGGTAATTCGACAGCATGGCAGCCTGCACTGTCTGACCATGCAGTTGCCCGCAGGGTTGCTAAACGAGATCAAATACTGATGTGCGGAGAGATTGAATGAAGGAAAGCATTGAAGTCGGCATCGTTCAGCAGAAAGCCTGGAACGACAAACCCAGAAGCCTGAGCGAAAGCGAACGAGGCATTCGAGCCCTGGCGGCACGCGGCGCACGCCTTGTACTGCTGCAGGAGCTGCATGCCACGCGCTACTTCTGTCAGTGCGAAGACACCGATATCTTTGATCTGGCAGAATCGCTGGAAGGCCCAACTACACAGTTTCTGGCTGGACTGGCCAAAGAGCTCGATATCGTCATCGTGGGCTCTATCTTCGAGCGCCGCGCGCCTGGGCTTTATCACAACACGGCCGTGGTACTGGATACCGGTCTTGGGCTGGTAGGTACCTATCGCAAGATGCATATACCGGACGACCCGGGCTTTTATGAGAAGTTTTATTTCACCCCGGGTGATGCCAGTCGTGGAAAGGGCTTTACCCCTATCGACACTTCCGTGGGTCGTCTGGGCGTACTGGTCTGCTGGGATCAGTGGTATCCGGAAGCCGCCCGCCTGATGGCGCTGGCCGGTGCCGACATGCTGCTTTACCCCACAGCCATCGGCTGGGACCCGGGCGATGACGCCGATGAAAAGCAGCGTCAGAAGGATGCCTGGACGCTGATTCAGCGATCGCACGCCGTCGCCAACGGTATCCCGGTACTGGCGGCCAATCGTGTCGGTCACGAAGACGACCCCAGTCAGGTTGGCAGCGGTATCGACTTCTGGGGCGGCAGCTTTATTGCCGGCGCACAGGGAGAAATTCTGGCACTTGCCGGTGAAGGCACCGAGGAGCTTCTGGTGACCCTCTCATCAGAGCGCAGCGAACAAGTACGGCGCATCTGGCCCTATCTACGCGACCGTCGTATCGATGCCTATGGTGATATCATCGAGCGGTATCTGGACCGCTGACTCAAGGGAGTCATTTCACAGCAGCGATGACTGACATCATGGTCATCGCTGCCTGCCCTTACCGCCTGTTTACTCATGATTGTGACCTGCATGAGTTCATGCTAAAAAGATAACGGTATATTCCCACAGGAAGGAATGGAGACGGCCATGTCACCGCAGTATCAGCTGATGGCGGAGCTGGAAAAGGCCTTTGATGACCTTGTCGAGGCCACGGAGGCCCTCATGGCTACGGCACGCCAGCATCCTCCCACCATGTGGCGCTTTGACGGTGAGGCCGATCTCGACTGGCTGATGCGGGCACTGACCGATTATTGGTATCAGGATGGTCAGGATGGACGCGCAACACGCGATCATGTGGGCGTTGTGGTGGCCAATGATGTGCTGCTGGCGCACGCGCTGGACGTCAATCGGTATAAGGATATCTTCGCCCAACAGCTTGGCGTGGCCCGAAAGCAGCATCCTTCCATGATTGCCGAGCTCAAGGCCACACTACCCTTTCGCCATCCCGTACTGCACGATCATCTCAAGGGAAGCGGCATGGCGCGCCTGCATCTCAAGCAGTGCTGGCGACGCATTCCGATCGCGGATGCTCCTGTCTCGCGCATTCGTCTGGCATGGTATTCCAGTGGTCGCTCGATCAAGCGCATGAGCGTGGCCGAAGTAGAGGCCAAACTGGCCAGACTCAACAATGAAGCCGCGCATGTTCAGATCCAGTATCGTTTGCTGGCATCACTTCCCGATGGTGAAATGCTGGCGCAGGTACAAACACAAGCCCCCCTAATGCGCGCCAATCTGTTTTTTCGGGAACCGCTGGAAGATGGGCATACACGCCGCGCCATGAACGTGGCCCTGCCACTTTTTGTCCCGGCCATGGATCATCGTCTGCCGCAGATCAATCAGCCGGCGCCAGAGCCACCAGAGAAGCGCACTCGCGCATTGCGTGGAGACTCGAAAATCGAAAGCGAGCCCTTCATTCCCAGCCTGCGTATCTATCGATACCGCTATTAAAGAGGCTTAAAAATCACCGCTGGGCTGCGGCAGCCGTTTCAGGTGAAAGTGCCGGGTAAGCCGGATTACAGGCCTGATCAGCATTTGCGCACTGCCGATAACAAAAAGCCAGGTACCGATCGACATTAGCGATGAATAAAAAAAACAGATACTGCCGATCAAAAACCAGATGCCAATCAACACATCATTAATGATACTGACGACTTCGTAGCGGCGGTGCACGACCAGCATGTCGTGATTGAAATGTAGCGTTAGATCTCTTGTGTCGATGTTGTTTGATTTGTTGGACAAAATCGTCGGCTCCTCTGTCATGAACAATGGGTTCACAAAAACGCCGACCATCAGGTCGGCGCTGTTACAGCGTGTCAGACTGTATTGCCAGTCTAGTGTAGACGGTTGAGCCCGTTGTGCGCCGCGATGCGATAGGCTTCCGCCATGGTCGGATAGTTAAAGGTCGTATTCACGAAATAGGCCAGCGTGTTCGATTCACCAGACTGGTTCATGATCGCCTGTCCGATGTGAAGAATTTCGGAGGCCTGATCACCAAAGCAGTGGATACCATAAATCTCGAGCGTGCTCGGATTAAACAGAATCTTGAGTACGCCTACCGTATCACCGGTAATCTGCGCCCGTGCCGTATCCTTGAAAAAGGCCTGTCCTACCTCATATGGCGTCTTCGAATCCGTCAGCTCCCGTTCAGTCTTGCCCAGCGAACTGATCTCGGGAATGGTGTAAATCCCCGTGGGTATATCGTCGACGAACCGCGATTTTTTACTCAACGCATCGCCCGATGCCGACCGCCCCTGATCATAGGCAGCACTTGCAAGGCTTGGCCAGCCGATGACATCACCAGCGGCATGGATGTGTTCGACTCGAGTGCGATAACTGGTGTCGACCTGCAACTGTCCGCGTGAGTTGGACTCAAGCCCTGCGTTTTCCAGCTTGAGCGTATCGGTATTCCCCGTACGGCCATTGGCCCACATGAAGGCATCGGCACGCATTTTCTTGCCCGACTTGAGGTGCAGGGTAACGCCGGTCTCATCCCCCTCAACGCGGGAGTATTCTTCGTTGTGGCGAATCTGCACACCGTTGTTGCGCAAGTGATAGGACAGTGCGTCGCTGATTTCATCATCCAGAAAGGACAGCAGTCGATCGCGAGTATCGATCAGATCGACCTTCACACCAAGATTGGAAAAGATCGAGGCATACTCACAACCGATAACACCCGCGCCATAGATCATGATACGGCGTGGCGTATGCGTAAGACCCAGAATCGTATCAGAGCAGTAGATACGCGGATGTCTGAAGTTGACATCAGAAGGCCGATAGGGACGTGAGCCGGTGGCAATAACGATATTGTCGGCGACGAGCGACTCTCTGGCACCATGTCCGTCAGACACATGAATGGTATGAGGATCGGCAAAGGAAGCCGTCCCGAAAAACACGTCGATGCGATTGCGCGCGTAGAAGCGCGTGCGCATGGCAACCTGATCCTCGATCACGCGACGAGAGCGCTCAAGCATTCGAGGAAAAGACACCCAGCGTGGCTCTCCCAGATCCCTGAACATGGGATTGCTGTTGAACTGAACTACCTGCTTGACCGCGTGGCGCAGGGTCTTGGAAGGAATCGTACCCTTATGAGTACAGTTCCCCCCAACGGCTGACTGCATTTCAACGATGGCAACACGCTTATCGTGTTTGGCCGCGTTGACCGCCGCACTCTCACCTGCAGGCCCGGCACCCAGTACCACAACATCATACTGATAGGTCGGCATGAATTACGACGCTCCAGTCTTGCGGCTTGCATCGAGCGCCAGCTCGGGTCGATAGGTCACCTGCTGCAGCTTTTCCTTGCGCTGCTGCTCCTCACAGACCTCGTCCTTGCCGCCACAAATATCACATCCCTGCTTGAGCCCCAGATTATTGAGTCCGCCACACGAGCCACTGATGGGCTTGCGCCCCAGTAGGACACCCACTGACATGACGCCTACGACAAGCAGCATGACTGCCAGCACTATTAACCATAACAGCATGGATTGCTCCTGTTCGTTATCAGTCATCATCGACCAGCGATGGACCGTAGTGACCATTTTAACCGCCATGCCCATACAAGCACCAATGCCTGCAAGACAATCGAGTCGATACCCCTGAAACAAAAACGGCACCGGGGTTACCGGTGCCGCAGGGAAGGCTCGGAATCAGCCGCCGAAATCATCAAGCAGAATGTTTTCCGGCTCGACCCCCATATCGAGGAGCATCTTGACGACCGATGCGTTCATCATCGGCGGTCCGCACATGTAATACTCACAATCTTCAGGCGCCGGATGATCCTTCAGGTAGTTTTCATACAGTACGTTATGGATAAAGCCTGTCTTACCGGTCCAATTGTCTTCTGGCTGCGGGTCGGACAGAGCCAGATGCCACTCGAAGTTCGGGTTCTCTTCCTCCAGTCGGTCATATTCATCGTTATAAAACGATTCACGTACCGAACGGGCACCATACCAGAACGAGATCTTGCGATCGGTACCAAGACGCTTGAGCTGATCGAAAATATGGCTTCGCATTGGCGCCATTCCCGCACCGCCACCGATGAAGATCATCTCGGCATCGGTGTCCTTGGCAAAAAACTCGCCAAAGGGCCCGTAAACCGTAACCTTGTCACCCGGCTTGAGGCTGAATACCCAGCTCGACATGAGCCCCGGCTGATGACTCGAGTTGGGCGGCGGCGTTGCAATACGGATATTGAACTTGAGAATGCCCTTCTCTTCCGGATAGTTGGCCATCGAGTAGGCACGAATCACCGGCTCGGTCGTTTTGGTTTTCAGGTTGAAAAAGCCGAACCTGTCCCAATCGCCCCGGTATTCTTCAGCAATGTCAAACTTGCTGAAATCAACTTCATATGGCGGCGCCTCAAGCTGCATATAACCGCCGGCACGGAAGGCCACGTTCTCGCCTTCAGGCAGTCGCAGCGTCAACTCCTTGATGAAGGTGGCCACGTTGTCATTATCAACAACGGTGCATTCCCATTTCTTGACGCCGAAGACATCCTCAGGTACTTCGATCTTCATGTCCTGCTTGACCGGCACCTGACAGGAAAGACGCCACCCTTCCTTCTTTTCACCCATGGTGAAATGGCTTTCTTCGGTTGCAAGTATCGAACCGCCACCTTCCTGCACACGGCACTTGCACTGCGCGCAGGAGCCGCCGCCACCGCAGGCAGAGGACAAGAAAATGCCCTGACCGGCCAGCGTCTGTAAAAGCTTGCCGCCGGCCTGCGTTGTGATGGTGCTTTCAGGATCACCATTGATTTCAATGGTGACATCACCGCTGCTAACCAGTCGGCTGCGAGCGGAAAGGATAATGGCCACAAGGCCAAGAATAATCAGCGTGAACATGACCACGCCAACGATGATGACAGAGATATCTACCATGACTCGTTTCCTTGCTCAGTCGATGATCCGCCGCTTACAGCTGAACGCCGGAAAACGACATGAAGCCCAGTGACATCAGACCAACGGTCAGGAAGGTAATGCCCAATCCCTGAAGTCCGGCCGGTACATCGCTGTACTTGAGTTTTTCACGAATACCCGCCAGAGCCGCAATAGCCAGTGCCCAGCCAACCCCGGCACCAAGTCCGTAAACTACCGACTCGCCGAAGGCGTAATCGCGCTGCACCATGAACAGCGCTGCCCCCATGATGGCGCAATTTACCGTGATCAGCGGCAGGTAGATGCCCAGCGTGTTGTAAAGCGCCGGCACAAACTTGTCGAGAAACATCTCAAGAATCTGAACGATGGCGGCAATCACACCGATGTAGCTCAGAAGCCCCAGAAACGACAGGTCGATGTTTTCGGCGCCCTCAATACCCGTCCACGACAACGCACCCGCCTTGAGCAGATAGTTCAGGATCAGGTTATTGGCCGGCACGGTAATGGTCAGAACAACAATGACCGCCACGCCCAGACCGATGGCCGAGGAGACCTTCTTGGACACGGCCAGAAACGTGCACATGCCCAGGAAGAACGCCAGTGCCATGTTTTCAACAAATACAGCCTTGATGAAAAGGCTCAGGTAATGTTCAAACATTACACGCTCCCCTGTGCAGTCTGCGGTTTTGTATTGGTCGTGATCTTGAACTCACTCGTCTCGACCTGCTGCGGGCTAAGGCTTCTGATAGCCCAGATCAACAGACCAATCACGAAGAAGGCAGAAGGCGGCAGCAGCATAAGACCGTTGGGCACATACCAGCCACCGTCATTGATGGTCGGCATGATGGTAATGCCGAACACCGAGCCCGAGCCCAGCAGCTCGCGGAAGAAACCGACCGCCAGCAGGATAAAGGTGTACCCCAGACCGTTACCGACACCATCCAGAAAGCTGAGGACGGGGCCATTTTGCATGGCATAGGCCTCGGCACGGCCCATGACGATACAGTTGGTAATGATCAGACCCACAAATACCGACAGCTGCTTGGACAGGTCGTAGGCAAACGCTCTCAACAACTGATCCACCACGATGACCAGCGAAGCAATGATGGTCATCTGAATGATGATGCGAATCGATGATGGCATGTGATTGCGAATCAACGAGACGAACATGTTCGAAAAGGCCGTAACCGCAATAACCGCCAGCCCCATGACCAGCGAAGTGCTCATGGAGTTGGTCACCGCCAGCGCACTACATATCCCGAGGATCTGCAATGCAATGGGGTTATTCTGAAAAATGGGAGTTATCAGCAGACCCTTGGCTGTATCAGTTTTTGCCATGATCAAGCTCCTTGTGAAGTGTCACGAAAGCGCGCCAGATACTTGGCAAAACCTTCGTCGCCCATCCAGAACTGCAGCAGGTTGGTGACACCCGTGCTGGTCAGGGTAGCACCGGAAAGCGCATCCACCTTGTGTTCTGCATCAGGTGTGTTGCTGCCAACGCCGCCCTTGACGAGCCGAATGGCGGGATCGGTGCTGCCCTCGGGATAGATTTCCTTGCCGGGCCAGAGTGACTTCCAGCGGGGGTTGTCCACCTCACCACCAAGCCCTGGCGTCTCGCCCTGATCGTAAAACGACAGGCCAACGACGGTATTGCCATCGCCTTCCAGTGCCAGATAACCCAACATTAGCGACCACAGGCCCTGACCTCGAACCGGCAGAATGATCTCATCGGGGTTATCGGGGTCACCTACAAGATAGACCGTGGCATAGTTCTCGACGCGGCCACCAAGGCCGGCCCGATCCTCCGGACCGCTCAGGGTTCGCGACATGGCCGGATCCTGAGTGGAAGCAATCTGATTAAAGCGGTCGGGGTCGATGTCGTCGACATACTCACCGCTACGAAGATCCACCACACGCTGAGTGATCTCACCAAATTGCTGCTCAACGCTTTTACCGGGCGCCATCAGGTTGGCAACCTGCAGGATATTGGTCTTGCGATCCAGTTCCTGATTTTGCTGCTGGGTCGGCCTTAGCGCCACGGCCGCCGTGGACACCACCACGGAGCAGACCACGCACAGGGACAGCGCCACCGTTAGCGTTTTCTTGATCGAATCATTATTGGCCATCAGGCAACCTCCTTATCCCTTGACGGCATAAGACGCTTCTGCCGACGTTTGATATTGGCCTGAACGATAAAGTGGTCGATCAGCGGTGCGAAAAGATTGGCGAACAGGATGGCCAGCATGATGCCTTCTGGAAAGGCCGGGTTGGCGACCCTGATCAGCACCGTCATGAACCCGATCAGTGCGCCGAAGATCAGCTTGCCTGTATTGGTCATGGAAGCGGAGACAGGGTCGGTGGCCATGAAGATCATGCCAAAGGCAAAGCCGCCGATAACCAGATGCCAGTACCAGGGCAATGCGAACATCGGATTGGTATCGGAGCCAATCAGATTGAAAAGCGTTGCAGTGGCAACCATGCCCAGGAACACACCCAGAATAATGCGCCAGGAAGCAACACGGGTCCAGATCATGACCAGACCACCCAGTAGAATCATGAGCGTTGAGGTCTCACCGATACTGCCCTGGATAAAGCCCAGAAACGCATTGATCCAGGGGGTCTGGGCAACCAGCTGATCGACACCGCCCTGCGCTGCGGTAGAAAGTGCTGTAGCGCCGGTATAGCCGTCGGCCGGTACCCAGACGGAATCACCCGACAGCTGTGCCGGATAGGCAAAGTAGAGGAAGGCGCGACCGGTCAAAGCCGGGTTGAGGAAGTTCTTGCCAGTCCCGCCAAACACTTCCTTGCCAATCACCACACCAAAGGTGATGCCCAAGGCAACCTGCCACAGCGGCACAGTGGCCGGCAGAATCAGGGCAAACAAAACGGAGGTGACGAAGAACCCTTCATTGACCTCGTGACCACGGCGAATGGCAAACAGGACTTCCCAGAAGCCACCCACGATAAAGGTCACGGCATAAATGGGGACAAACCACGTTGCCCCAAGAACAAAATTGCCCCATATACTGCCTGGATCATGTCCTCCTGCCAGTGCCATGACGACCGCTTCACGCCATCCTTCCAGCGCGCCGTAGTTGTCAGCAATGGCAACATTGGCCTGCAGACCCACGTTGTACATGCCAAAGAACATGGCCGGGAAGGTACACATCCAGACCGTGATCATGATGCGCTTGAGATCAATACCATCACGTACGTGTGATGTTGATCCTGTCACATGGCCCGGCGAATAAAAAATGGTATCCACCGCTTCATACAAGGCGTAGAAGCGCTGATACTTGCCGCCCTCATGGAAGTGGGGCTCGATATTATCCAGTAAACGACGAATCCCCATCATCAGACCTCTTTCTCGATCGTTGTCAGATTGTCGCGCAGGATCGGACCATACTCATACTTGCCAGGGCAGACATAGGTACAAAGCGCCAGATCTTCCTCGTCAAGTTCCAGACACCCCAGCTGCATGGCCACCTCTATATCCCCAACGATCAGCGAACGCAGCAGCTGAGTCGGAAGGATATCCAGAGGCATGATCTGTTCGTAAGAGCCGATTGGTACCATGGCACGCTCGGAGCCGTTGGTACTGGTATTGGGCCGGAATGAGGCCGGTCGTGTCAGCCGCGACAGATAGATGCCGGTAGCAGAATGCCGGTCGAGGCCCAGCGATAGCCAGCCTAACAGAGCGCGTTTGTGACCTTCTTCAATCAATGACACCTGCAGGTGATAACGACCGAGATAGGCCGTCTCGTCTTTGGCAGTGCTGCCACCGAACACCGACCCTGAGATGACACGAACATCCTGGTGGCTCTCGACTTCACCGGCAAGGAGTTCATCAAGGCTTGCACCAAGACGTGTACGCACCAGCCGCGGT
This sequence comes from Kushneria marisflavi, assembly GCF_002157205.1. Lineage (NCBI taxonomy): Bacteria > Pseudomonadati > Pseudomonadota > Gammaproteobacteria > Oceanospirillales > Halomonadaceae > Kushneria > Kushneria marisflavi. Next base: position 231,886 of record NZ_CP021358.1, read on the forward strand.
TTTTTGGCCGCCGGACCACCCAGTGCCACCACACGTCGCGTGTCCAGACGACCCTGCGTGAACGTGGCCCCAATGGCCATGACATCCTGATAGTTCAGATGCCATACCTGTCGACTGATACCAACAGGCGAAAGGTAGTGTATGTGAGTCCCAGCCAGACCTGCCGGATGAGGACCGGAAAAGCGTTCATGCGCTACCCCGTCAATTTCCCCACCGGGCACTTCGGCGTTCGGCGCGGTACACAGATAGACCTTACCTTCGGTCAGGTGTCGTATAACCTTGAGTCCATTGACGAAGTCATCGCGGCGCTCCTGAATCACGGGTTCCGGATCAGCACTGAGTGGATGCGTGTCAATGGCCGTCACAAAGATATTGAGCGGGTGCTCGGACACCGACGGCACCCGGGAAAATGGACGCTTTCTAAAGCTGGTCCAAAGGCCGGTAGCCACCAGTTGATCAACGACGGTCTGGCGTTCCAGCGTGTCGAGACGTTCAGGATCGTGGCGCTCAATGACAGGCGCCTCGGCATCGCTGTTTTCATCAACCCGAATGACCACCGACAAAAGACGGCGTTTCTCGCCACGATTGATGGCGACTACTTCACCAGCAGCCGGCGCCACATAGCGTACGCCTTCGGTTTTCTTGTCAGTGAAAAGTAACTGACCAAGCGATACCCGGTCTCCCTCGCGGACTTCCATGGTTGGCCGCATGCCGATGTAATCAGGGCCAAGAACAGCCACATGCTTCACCGGCTGACCATTATCGATGGTCTGGGAAGGTGAACCCGCGATGGGGAGATCCAGGCCTCGTTTGACTTCGATCATAGTCTCGCCCAGTAGTCGAATCTGATGCAGTCATGCAGGGTTTGATAACCGTTCGACGCAAGCTATTGATAGCAACCGTTGTTACCGGTGATCCCCTTGGGTGATGATCAATCAGATGAGATGTTTCGGTGATCCGCAAGAGCGGACATGATTTAGCACGGTTAAAAACCAGCCGTATTATAAGGAGCTGGAACATGAAAAACCACATGCGTTACAAGGGATTCACGTCAGACTCGAGGAACTCCTGGACCAAAGTCCAGGAGGAAATGCGATCATTTCAGTTTGGCGAAGGAAAGGAAGGAAGTCGCGCATGTGCCATGTGCTGGACCAGGCGAATGACCTGAGCGCTATAGCCAAACTCGTTGTCGTACCATACATACAACACGATATTCTTGCCGTCAACAATGGTGGCCTTGCCATCGACAATGCCGCCATGACGGTTGCCAACGAAATCCGACGACACGACTTCAGGCGAATCGACGAAGTCGATCTGACGCCGCAGCTTTGAATCGATCGACATTTCGCGCAGGTAGCCGTTGAGCGATTCCCGGTCGCATGCCTTTTCAAGCGTCAGATTCAAAATGGCCATGGAAACGTTGGGGATGGGCACGCGGATGGCGTTACCGGTCAGCTTGCCTTCAAGTTCAGGCAGAGCACGGGTCACTGCCTTGGCGGCACCGGTTTCGGTCAGCACCATATTCATGGGCGCGCTGCGTCCACGACGCTCGGCCTTGTGATAATTGTCGGTCAGATTCTGATCATTGGTATAGGCATGCACTGTTTCTACGTGGCCTCGCTCAATACCGTAACGATCCGACAGGCATTTCAGCACTGGCACGATGGCATTGGTGGTACAGGATGCCGCCGACAGAACTCGTTCGCTCTCATCGGCATCATGCTGATTAATGCCATAAACAATATTTTTGATATCGCCCTTGCCCGGTGCCGTCAGGAGAACACGCGCGACACCCTGTGAGACCAGATGCCTTTCAAGACCTTCACGATCACGCCATTTACCGGTGTTATCCACCACGATAGCGTTATCGATGCCATAGCTTGTGTAATCAATGCTGTCAGGCGATTCAGCACGAATGAACTGGATACGATTGCCATTGGCGATAATGGCATCATTGTCGTAATCCAGTGTCAGCGTTCCCGGGAAAGGTCCATGAATGGAGTCACGACGCAGCAGGCTGGCACGTTTTTCCAGATCGGAACTATCCCCACGAACCACAACGGCTCGCAGACGCAGTGTTTGTCCGCCACCGGTGCGCTCAATCAAAAGCCTGGCCAGCAAACGACCGATACGGCCAAAACCATAGAGCACCACATCGCGAGGTTGCGCTGAACCACCTTTACCCTGCTGGCCCACGATGGGGGCAAGCTCTTTCTTCAAAAAGCCCGCAACATCATGCTCGCCGCTACTTTTATAGGCCACGGCCAGTTTACCCACGTCGATATGGGCAGGACCGGGCTCGAGTTCGATCAGTCGTTTGACAAGGGCAAAGGTATCACTGACTTCAAGTTCGACGCCTTCAGCATGCCGTGCATAGCGATGATGCTTCAGCAACTGAATGACCGACTGATTGACCATGGAACGGCCATACATCAATGGCACTACCTGACAGGTGCGATAAAGACGTCCCAGCAATGGGATCATCTCTTCTGCCAGCGCCTCCTGTTCCTGCCACTGTTTCAGACACATTTCTTCTTTTTCCATACTCACGTCAGGTTTCCTTACAATGCGATGATCGAAAACCTGCAGCGCCTGCCCTTATTTTAGTTGATATCCTTTTCGGTATCATGGGCACTCTCTCGGCAGCTGCAATCTTAAGGTGGCGGCATTATCGAAAGAGCGACGTCCTGTCACAATGGTTGCGTAGTCGCAAACATGTAGCCGGACTACACCAAAGCATCAGTTGACAAGTGCCTTGCGTAGCGCCACGACTGGCCACAAACGTCTTACCGATATCCAAAAGCACATCATCGAAGCCAGCATGACCGGGCGTGATACGGCACAATGAGCCTCTCAAATGCTTCGGGAATGACAGACTTCAAGGCAAACCTCTTCCATATTGACGATACTGTCCGCATTTTGTTCCTGTGCCCATCGATCTGAAGTGAACCATGCCATCGCATAGCCACACCATCAGCCCTCTTTCGCCCCCTGCATTGTCCCCTGCCCGGGAAAACACACGCTGGCGACTTCCCGAGGGTAGCGCTGATGCGCTCACCATGGCCCATCTGGCCAGCGCCGAGAAGACACCCCTGCTCGTGATAACGCCGGATTCGGCCAGCGCTCAGCGCATGGCACTGGCATTACGCTTTTTCAGCGACCAGCAGGTTCTCGTTTTTCCCGACTGGGAGACTCTGCCCTATGACAGCTTCTCCCCACATCAGGACATCGTCTCGGAGCGGCTCCGCACCCTGCGCCAGCTTCAACATCAGTACCAGAGCATTATCCTGGCACCGGTCAATACGCTCATGCAGCGTCTGCCGCCAACGGACTATGTCGCCGTACAGGCACTGCATCTGGAAAACGGGATGTCGCTGGATCGCGAACATTTTCGTGGCCAGCTTCACCGCGCCGGCTATCGCGCGGTCGAAACCGTCTACGAACCCGGAGAATATGCCTTTCGCGGTGCCTTGATCGATCTGTATCCGGTCGGCAGCGAGCACCCCCTGCGTATCGACCTTTTTGATGACGAGATCGACACGCTGCGATATTTCGATCCCGATACTCAGCGCTCGAGCGAGCGCACCGAAAGAATCGAACTGCTGCCAGCCCATGAATACCCGCTGACGCAGGATGCCATCGCGCGCTTTCGTGAGGGTTTCGAGACGCTTTTTGACGTTGATCCGCGTCACTGCCCGCTCTATCTGGACGCACTTCAGGGCATTCCTTCTCCGGGCCTTGAGCAGTATCTGCCGCTGTTTTTCGAGCACACGTCGACGCTTTTTGATCATATCGGTGATCAGCTGCGCTGCGCCCTGATGCCGGGCAGCTTCGAGGCCGCCGAGAGTCATTGGCAATCCATTACCGGTCGATTTGAAAATCTGGGCGTTGACCCTACCCGGCCACTGCTCCCCCCGGTCAAGGCTTTTGTGCCAGTGGCAGAGCTGTTCGGTCAGATCAACCGCTATCCCCGCCTCCAGTGGCGCACTGATGAAGAAGGCACCCCCGTTGAAGGGTCAAAACTGCCTGACATCGCCATCGACGCACGCGCCACAAAGCCGCTTGCATCGCTTGAGCAGTTCATGGCGGATCACGATGATGTCAGGGTGCTGTTTGTGGCCGAGTCAAGGGGTCGGCAGGAAGCCCTGCACGAAACGCTTGCGCCCCTGAACCTCGATCTACATGACATCGACAGATGGCAAGGCTTTCTGGATGCCCATCAGCCCCATGCCATCGCGGAAGGTGGGCTTGAGCGCGGCATCTGGCTTGAAAGCGACAAGCTGCTGGTACTCACAGAAACCGAGCTTTACGGCGAAATCGTACGCCAGAGCCGGCGGCGCAGCCGTGCCACGGATGATAATGAACTGGCCATACGTCATCTCTCGGAGCTCAGGGAAGGCGCCCCGGTTGTCCACAAGGCGCACGGTGTCGGCCGCTATCTGGGGCTTGAAACGCTCAACGCCGGCGGCATGCCGGCAGAGTTTCTGACACTTGAGTACGCCAGCGGTGCGCGACTCTATGTGCCGGTCGACAGCCTCCATCTGATTTCACGTTACGCCGGTGCCAGCGATGACAGCGCCCCTCTACACAAGCTGGGCAGTGACCAGTGGGAGAAGGCACGGCGCAAGGCAGCAGAAAAGGTACGTGATACGGCGGCTGAACTGCTGGACGTCTACGCCAGACGCGAGGCGCGTGAAGGCTTTGCCTGCGAGCCGCCGGGACAGGAATACGCACGCTTTGCCGCCAACTTCCCGTTCGAGGAAACCCCGGATCAGCGCATGGCCATTGATGCCGTCATCCATGACATGACCTCGACCCAGCCGATGGATCGCGTGATCTGCGGCGACGTCGGCTTTGGCAAAACGGAAGTGGCGATGCGGGCGGCCTTTCTGGCCGTACAGTCCGGACGTCAGGTGGCAGTGCTGGTACCAACGACCCTGCTGGCACAGCAGCATTTCGATAACTTCCGCGACCGCTTCGCCGACTCCGCCATCAACATCGATATCCTGTCGCGCTTTCAGGGCGGTAAATTGCAGTCGCAGACACTTGAGCGGCTCAACGATGGCCGCATCGATATCGTTATCGGTACCCACAAGCTGCTGGGCAAGGAACTTGAGTTTGCCAATCTTGGACTGGTGATCATCGACGAGGAGCACCGCTTTGGTGTCCACCAGAAGGAAAAGCTCAAGTCGCTGCGCGCCGAAGTCGACATTCTGACCCTGACTGCCACGCCGATTCCGCGGACCCTGTCGATGGCCATGAGCGGCATGCGTGATCTTTCCATCATTGCCACCCCGCCGGCTCGCCGGCTATCGGTCAAGACCTTCGTACAACAGCGCAATCAGGCCGTGCTCAAGGAAGCCGTCCTGCGTGAACTGCTCAGAGGTGGTCAGGTCTATTATCTTCACAATGAGGTCAAATCGATCGAGGCCACTGCCGAGAAGGTACGCGAACTGGTGCCTGACGCACGCGTCGGCGTCGCTCATGGTCAAATGGCCGAGCGCGCTCTGGAGCGGGCCATGTCGGACTTCTACCACAAGCGCTTCAACGTGCTGGTATGCTCAACCATCATTGAAACCGGCATCGATGTTCCCAGCGCCAATACCATCATTATCGAGCGGGCCGACAAGTTCGGTCTGGCGCAGCTTCATCAGCTGCGCGGACGTGTAGGCCGCTCGCACCATCAGGCCTACGCCTACCTGCTCACTCCCCCACCCAAGCAGATCACCACGGATGCCACCAAGCGTCTGGAGGCCATCACACAGGCCGAGGACCTGGGGGCAGGCTTTACGCTGGCCAGCCATGATCTGGAGATTCGTGGTGCCGGTGAGCTTCTGGGTGAGGAGCAAAGCGGCCAGATCGAGACCATCGGCTACAGCCTTTACATGGAAATGCTCGATCGTGCCGTCAATGCCATTCGAAGTGGCAAGACGCCCAACATCGAAGCCCCCATGTCGGAAGGTGTAGATATAAGCCTTGGGCTGCCGGCGCTGATCCCTGACGACTACATGCATGACGTTCAGCAGCGGCTTGTCATGTACAAGCGCATCAGCAATGCCAAAAACGATGGTGAGCTGCGTGAGCTTCAGGTCGAAATGATCGACCGCTTCGGCCTGCTCCCGGAGCCGGTCAAGCATCTCTTCCGACAGGCCACCCTTCGTTTCAAGGCCGAGCGGCTGGGCATTACGCGACTTGAAGCAGGCGAAAAGCGTGGTCGTATACAGTTCGGAGCCGACACTTCGGTTGAACCCATGACGCTGGTCAAAATGATGCAAAAAGCACCTGATCAGTATCGGCTGGATGGCGCAGATACCCTGCGCTTTGAAAAGCCCATGGAAACGCCAGAATCACGCTTCGCTGCCATCGAAGCCCTGCTCGAACATTTCAATCAGAAGTCTTAGGTCACATCGGTCATCAGCCGGTGACCTGGCTGACGGTGGCAAAAAAAGGGCCGGCCTGATGGCCGGCCCTTTTTGGGGTACAGGTAACGACGATCTCTGACGGATCAAAGACCGCGCGGGGCAAAGATGCCCGGTGCGTTGCGCCAGTAGCCCTTGTAGTCCATGCCAAAACCAAAAACGTAGCGGTCCTCGACCTCAAGGCCACAGTAATCCGCCTTGAGATCAGGTACGGCCTTGCGATCATGCATCTTCTCGACCAGTACGGCCGAAGACACACTGGCCGCTCCTGCCTGATGGCAGTATTCAAGGATAGCGGCAAGCGTTGCGCCTTCATCCAGAATATCGTCCACAATCACCACGTGCCGGCCTGCCATCGGAATTTCGGGAGAAACACGCCAGAATAGCTCGCCGCCGCGCAGGCCACCGCGATAGCGTGTGGCATGGAGGTAGTCCACTTCCAGAGGGAAGCCCAGACGGGTCAGCAGGTGGCCGGTCGTGATCAGCCCGCCGTTCATCACGCAATAAAACACCGGCATGCTGTCAGAGAGCGACGTCGTCAATCGGCTGGCCATGTCATCCAGCGCCCTTTCGACGGCAGGAAGGTCAATCAGGCAATCTGCCTCATCCATTAGGACCTTCATGTCGTTGTGATACTGGGCCATCTCGAGGTGACCATCATGGTGTTCAGGCATCGCCATCTGACTCACTGTTCTGTTCGGTATCAAATGGGGCACGCGTCCCCTTGTCCTTTTCCCGCACGCGGCTTGCAGATGCCGACCGGGAATTTTGAGGGTCGCTATCCTGCCGGGAATCCCCCTCGGACTCAAGGTCATCCTGCTTTGACCCATTGCTTAGACGTATCTCGTCAGGCACATAGATCCGGGAGGCGGGCAATGCCAGTTCAGCACCATGCTGATGAATGATGTCGCGCACCTTGAGAAGGATGCGCTGTCGGATTTCGTTATAGCCCTGCCAGTCGACCACATTGCTCAAGGCATAAATCATAAGATTCAGCGAATAGTCACCATACTGGCTGAAGGTCACCGTGATCATCTCATCGCTGTTGATCTCTTCGTCCTGATCGAGCATCTCGCGTATGTCGGTGGTAATCGACTCGATGGCCCCTGCATCCTGATAGCGAATACCGACGTTTTCCCACAGAAGACGGGCCTCCATGCGCGAAGGCGTCTCAATGGTAATCCGGCTGAATGCGGCGTTGGGAACGTAAATGGGCGGCCCGGCGAAGGTACGAATACGGGTCAGACGCCAGCCGATGTCTTCAACGACGCCTTCGATCTCGCGGTCGGGCGAACGTATCCAGTGCCCGACCTGAAAGGGCTTGTCCAGATGAACGACCATGCCGCCAAAGAAGTTGGCCATGACATCGCGGGCAGCAAAACCGATCAGAATCCCGCCAGCGCCGCCTACCGCCAGAAGACTCGATACCGACACTCCGAGCATCTGAAGGCCCATTAACAGCACCAGGATCAGGGTCAGCGCACCCGTAATCTTGGTGATTGCCGAAGCAGAGGTTTGATCTACCGGTTTTGCCCTGGAGTGGGCCGGTGGAAATACCAGTCGCTGTTCGAGACGCTGCATCAGACGCACCTCGACCCAGAATATGATGGCCAGCGTCGAGAGCCCGAAAAAGAGACTGGCATAAAAAGTGACACCGGAGATATCGAACCCCTGAGCCCCCAGGGTGAGTATGGCGCACAGCCCTCCGAGCCATAACCACAATCGCAGCGGCCCGCGAAGCGCATGCACCAGCGCGTCATCCCAACGTCTCGGGCTCTTGTTCAGACGCCGCTCAAGTCGACCCAACAAGAAGGCGCAGATCAGATCAAACAGCAGTACCAGCAGCACGACAAGAATGATCATCAGTACCCAGCCGGGCAGACCAAAATAGCCCGTGGACCACTCCCGTGTACTGTCGAGCAACTGCTGCCAGTAATGGGTGGCTTCCGACCCGCCGGACTGGGAACCGCCCGATGATGAGCCACCACTGCCTGATTGCTGCGCCATTGTATTCTCTCTTCAGGTAGGGAGATTCGCCAGCCGCTCCCTGGTACGGTGCCAGCGCGGCTGCTCCTTCAGCGTTGCAAGATCAACGACGCCACCGGCAAAGCGTAGTCGCTCCAGACGGCACTGTGTTAACGGTTTCTTCATGGATGAATGCAGCGTCTGACGGGCTTCTGCCGCCCCTTCCGGGTCATTACACAGAAGGACAAGATCACATCCGGCCTCCAGCGCCGCCATGACCCTTTCTCCTGGGCCACCGGCCATGGCAGCCCCTTCCATGGAAAGATCATCAGAAACGATCACACCCTCAAAACCGATGTCCTGGCGCAGATATTCCAGCCAGCGCCGCGAAAATCCGGCCGGGCGGTCATCGATTCGGGTAAAACGTATATGAGCCGGCATGATCCCGTTCAGTCGGTCAGACAGCGCTCGAAAGGGAATCAGGTCACGGGATTCGAGCGCCTCGAGCGTGCGTGTGTCTTCCGGCATGACAAGGTGTGAATCGAGCGTGACGCCGCCATGCCCCGGGAAGTGCTTGCCCACACTGGCCATCCCGGCATCGGCCAACCCCTCGATAAAGGCGCCCGCCAAAGCAGTCACATGCTGCGGATCATCAGAGAAGGCACGATTGCCGATGGCCGGGCAGCGGGCATCATCAAGGTCAAGCACTGGCGCAAAGGAGAAATCGACGCCGCAGGCGGCCATTTCCATCGCCAGCAGCCAGCCGGTGTCGCGCGCCAGCTCAAGCGCTTCAGCAGGTGCATCGAGGTAGTACTGTCCCAGACATGCCATGGGAGGCAGGCTGGTCACACCGTTGCGAAGACGCTGAACACGCCCTCCCTCCTGATCAATGCCGATCAGAATATTGGGACGAGCACGCCGGATGTCGTCACACAGCTTTCGCATCTGCTCGGGTGACTCGACGTTGCGCGCAAAAAGGATAATGCCGCCCACGCTGTGGTGAGCCAGCCAGCCTCGCTCGTCATCGCTCAGACATGTGCCTTGAACGTCGCACATGAGCGGCCCAACCGGGGCTGCAGACCGGGAATTCGTCATGAATGTGTTCCTGTTCTGGGATAGCAGGTCACCTGATCGGCGTGCTGAGCCGTCATGGCATTTGAGGCAACCTCCGTCACTGGGGCACGCAGCGCATTCAGGGCGACCGGTTTCAGACGCTGGGCCAGCTCCCGAATCGTGATGCGCTGGTGATAGTCATGCTCGGCGATATCGCGCAGCGTGTTGAGACCGGAAAGTGTAAAAATGACCGACCCCAGCATGAAATGCAGGCGCCAGAAGCGCTCATCGTCGGCCAGCTCGCGAGTGGCCCTCCTGAGAAGCTTCAAAAAGCGCGAAAAGATGTCGCCATAGCGGTTTCGAAGCTCGTCACGCAGATGGCGCTGCGCCTGTGAGTAGGCCAGTCCCAGAAGCTTCATGAAGGTTCTTAAATCATGGCCTTCAGAGGGCATCTCCAGCACGCTGGTAAACAGCGTATCGAGCAGCCCTTCAAGATCGCAGGCGCCTGTCTCGTCTGCCTCAAGCGCATCCAGACGCTGATGCAGATCCGCGCTGAAAGGATCGAGATAGCGGAAGAACACGGCCTGTATCAGCGCCTGTTTGGAGCCAAAGTGGTAATTGACAGCCGCCAGGTTGACCTCGGCTCGACCCGTAATCCGACGAAGCGACGTCTCGGAAAAGCCGTGCTCGGCAAACAGTACTTCGGCCGCATCAAGGATTCGGGTCACGGTATCGGATGGCACCATGGAAAATATCAGTTCTCTTTCATGAAAATAAAACTTACGGGCCAGTGCGTGATGGTATCACCAATGCACGCATTCACCTGCACTTGAGACCGTATCGAAGCGCTTGCATTGATCTGATGACTGGATACAATCACATACTGTATACATCAACAATGGCCATCGCCCATGACACGACCGTTGACCGCACGCCAACAGGCCGTATTCGATTTCATTGCCAGAACCATCAGTGAACTCGGCTACCCCCCCACGCGTGCCGAAATTGCCGGCGCATTGGGCTTTCGCTCGCCCAATGCTGCCGAAGAACATCTGCGTGCCCTGCGCAAGAAGGGCGTCATTGAGATGATTCCGGGTACCTCACGCGGCATCCGTATCACCGCTCATGAACAGGCCGCACAGGAGCAGGAAAGCATCAACGCCGGTCTACCGGTCATCGGGGAAGTCGCTGCCGGCAGCCCGATTCTTGCCGCCGAGCACATTTCACGTTACTGCCCGATGCCAGCCGATTTTTTTAATCCGGGCGCCGACTATCTGCTGCGTGTCCGCGGTCTTTCCATGCGCGACGCTGGTATTCTTGATGGTGATCTGCTGGCGGTGCATCGCACCCATGATGCCCGCGATGGACAGATTGTCGTGGCACGACTGGGAGATGATGTGACGGTCAAACGCTTCAAGCGTCAGGGCAGCATCGTCAGTCTGATTGCCGAAAATCCTGATTTCGAGCCCATCATGATCGACCTGACAAGTCAGAGCCTGGATATAGAGGGCGTAGGCGTTGGGGTCATTCGGGGTGGCGACGGCAACAGCCTTTAAGCCTGCCCCTTTAAAGCGTCAGGTGTGCCTGCGGGCACACCACACCTAACGTATCCTCGGCAACATGAGCCGTTCCCTGTCCAGCGAAATACCCACACGCTGATAGACGTCCATCATCAGGTGGCACTCCTCATCGCGCATTCCCATCGGCCGAGCATCGCCAAAAAGACGGGTTAGATCCCGCATTGCCGCCAGGCGCGCCGATGGCCGACGCTGACACTTCTCCAGATCGACAAGCGCAGTGGCTGCCACGCCCTCTTCACCAAGGCGCACCAGCACTTCCTTGGGATAGAGATGGCCATGTTTATAGCCACTTTGATGCAGCCTGATCAGATTGTCCGCCAGAGCATTAAAGATGGTACTGCGTTGCTCGAGAGAATGGCGGTCCGCAGAAAGCATCGCCTGTAGGCTTTCATAACCGAGGAGCGCCTGCGTCACCATGACCGCCTGCCACCCGCCATCTTCCTTGCGTGCTCTGAAAAAGACCGGTGGCGGCGCATTCACTCCAAGCTTTTGACATCGCTTGAGTCCCTGCCATTCACGCACGGTGGTGGGGCGACCCAGCGGATAACGAAGGCTATGAAAGAGATGGCCCTGCTGAATCTTGACGTAAAAGGCAGGCCCCTGCGGATGTGGCCTGACGAACCGCACGCCGCTAAGGCCGCCCTTGCGCTGATTGGGGGGCTCTACCCATTCTCCCGGTGCCTGCCACCAGAAGTCAAAATCACCCTTTGGGGTCTCTGACATAAGGAATTTATTCCATTTTTTCAGACACAATCGCCTGAAACGCCGATACCTGTCCGTGGACAGGTATCGGCCCGGTCAAGGAAAACGGATCAATGGATGGCGGCAGGCTCGGGAGCATCAATGGCGTCATCGTCATCTGCCAGTACAGAGCGGGAGATTAAATGGTCCAGCATCTCACGAGCGACATCAAAGCGATGGTGGCGCAGCAGCTCCAGCGTTTGCGATGAAAAGCGGATGCTGGCCAGGGGTTCGTTTTTATCATCACTATCAGCGGCTCGCAGCACAAACTGGCCGTCTTCAAGCTCGACAATTTCAAATACGGCCGCTTCAGTCATGCGCCACCTCACTGATCCGATCAGCGAACAACATTAACGCAATATTAAGGACACCTGCGTACGATGTCACGTTTATCAAGGACAAGTCATTACCACTCATAACTGGTTTCACGAAGCCGGGGAAGCAGAGCTCGAAAATCATCAAGGCACTTTGCCAGTTCCCGGGAAAGGGGTGCGCTCTGGCTGGACGCGATCATATTGTCATGACGACGAAGCTGAGCCGCTCCACCTTCGTCATGAAGACGATCCAGCAGTATCAGCAGCCTGGCCAGCCAGCTTTCGGGCTGCGCCATGAGTTCTCGCAACAGCTCGATCTCGGCCACGCGTGCCGGCGGTTCATTCAATACGGTACGCCAGTGCATCGACGGCCAGCGGCAGGTATGGGCAATTTCCCTGATCACGCTTTCAAGGGCCATTTCGAGCATTGAGAGCGCCCCTTCCTCGAGCGCTCGACGTCTGGCATCAGCGTGTTCATCATCACCTGCTGGCTGCTCCAGCAGCAGCATGGCCTGATAAAGCAGCTGATTGGTTCGTCCCTGATGGCTCATGAAGCCTGCTTCCCTGCCTTGCTGCTCTTTTTGGCACCAGTTCCCTTACGATTATCCTCGACCTGCCAGCGACCGCCATCCCACAGCGCCTTCCAACCGGTCGCCTTGCCATCCTCTTCGCTCAACACATACTGACTTTTGGTCTTGCGCGAAAATCGGATCTGCGCCGGATGGCCATCCGGGTCATGATCCGGTGCCTTCAGAAGAAAGTGATACTTCTCCGGCAATGCGTCGGCATGAGGTCTGATTTCGCTGACGAGCGGCGGGCGCGTCTCGCGATTTTTCGGGAACTGACTGGCTGCCAGGAAAAGACCACTAGCGCCATCCCGCAGCACATAATGATCATCCACCTTCTGACAGGCCAGTTCCGGCATCGGGATCGGGTCCATCTTGGGCGGCGCCGGCTCCCCGCTTTTCAAAAGCTTGCGGGTATTTTTACAGTCATCGTTGGTACATGCGAAGTACTTGCCAAAGCGCCCGGTACGAAGCTGCATTTCCGAGCCGCACTTATCGCACTCAATGGTCGGGCCTTCGTAGCCCTTGATGCGAAAGTGACCTTCTTCGATCTCGTAATAGCCATCGTCATCATTGCTGATGTGGATCTTGCGCGTTTCATCGATGAGATAGCTGTCCATCGCCGTACCCGTATTGGGGTTACGGCGCTTGGCGCGCAGGGCATCAGTCTCGGCATTTTCGTCGGCATCCGCCGGCACTGCCTCATCACCGGGCAGCAGATCGATGGTGGTCTTGCAGCGCTCCTTGGGCGGCAGGTTATATCCCGAACAGCCCAGAAACACCCCGGTCGAGGCGATGCGAATCTGCATTGGCCGACCGCAGGTGGGACACTTGATGTCGGTTTCCACCGGCTGATTGGGACGCATGCCCTCCTCGCCCTCGGCATGATCGAGGCGAGCACGAAAATCGCCGTAAAAGCTGTTTAAAAGCTCACGCCAGTCACGCTCACCGTCGGCGACATGATCCAGCTCGTCTTCCATCCGGGCCGTGAATCCGTAGTCCAGCAGGTCCTGAAAGGATTCCGTCAACCGATCGGTAACAATTTCCCCGAGCTTCTCGGCATAGAAACGCCGGCTGTCCAGCTTGACGTAGCCACGCTCCTGAATCGTGGAGATGATGGCCGCATAGGTCGACGGACGACCAATCCCTCGCTTTTCAAGCTCCTTGACCAGACTGGCTTCGGTATAGCGCGCAGTCGGCTTGGTAAAGTGCTGCTTCGGATCGAGCGTTTTGAGTTCGAGACGCTCTCCCTTGCCGATATCCGGCAGCTGCTGATCCTCCTCCTTTCTGGACGAGGGCTTGAGCACACGGGTATAGCCATCAAAGCGCAGCACTCGTCCCCTGGCACGAAGCTCGAAATTCTCGACCTCGATGCTCAGTGTGGTCGACAGATACTGGGCGGGGACCATCTGACAGGCCAGGAACTGGCGCCAGATCAGCTCATAGAGACGTTCAGCATCACGTTCCATGCTGCCCAGATCATCCGCTCGACGGTGAACATCGGTCGGCCTGATCGCCTCATGCGCTTCCTGGGCACCGGCCTTGCTGGAATAAACATTGGGGGTTTCGGGCAGATAGTTGCTGCCCATCTCCGCTTCAACGTAGTCCCGCGCCATGGTGATAGCATCGGCGGAGAGATTGGTCGAATCGGTACGCATGTAGGTAATATAACCGGCCTCATACAGCCGCTGCGCCAGAGTCATGGTCTTTTTGACCGAGAACCCGAGGCGACCACTGGCAGCCTGCTGTAGCGTCGAAGTGATAAAGGGCGCGCCGGGCTTGCTGGAAGTCGGGCGATCTTCTCGACCTGTAATGACGTAGTCGGCCGTTTTCAGAGGCGCAATCAGCGAGGCGGTCTGTGACTCGCTGACCGGTCGGAACACTTCCCCATCGTGGCGCGCCACTTCAAAGCGCACACGGTCACCGCTGCCGGCTTCAAGGTCAGCATGAACGTCCCAGTACTCTTCAGGCGTAAAGGCACGAATCTCGCGCTCGCGCTCGACGATCAGACGCACCGCAACGGACTGAACTCGACCGGCGGAAAGCCCGCGAGCCACCTTGTTCCAGAGCAGCGGCGATACCATGAATCCCACGACCCGATCCAGAAACCGACGGGCCTGCTGGGCATGTACACGGTCAACCTTGAGCTCGCCGGGCGTTTCAAACGCCTGGGCAATGGCATTTTTGGTGATTTCGTTGAACACCACTCGCCGATAGCGCGACTCATCACCGCCAATGGTTTCACGCAAATGCCAGGCGATGGCTTCCCCCTCACGGTCAAGGTCGGTCGCGAGATAAACGGCATCTGCCTTTTCAGCGAGCTTTTTAAGCTCGTCGACCACCTTTTCCTTGCCCGGCAGTATCTCGTAATTCGCCTGCCAGTCATTTTCAGGATCAACGCCCATGCGACGAATCAGCTGATCATGACTCTTGCGCTTTTTATAGACTGCCTTTTCCTCGGCAGACATCTTGCGCGTGGCTGCTGCCTGTCGCGCACGCTCGGAGGGATCAGTGGCATTCTTGCCACTACCACTGGTCGGCAGGTCACGAATATGACCCACACTCGATTTCACGATGAAATCGTTGCCGAGGTACTTGTTGATGGTCTTGGCCTTGGCCGGCGACTCGACGATCACCAGTGACTTGCCCATAGATCTCCGTCTCTTTTGCCGGTCCTGCCGGCACTGTCATGTCAGAAAAGCAGCGTGCGTGAGCGTCCGTTAACCCGGACAGTTTCAGACACCCTGAAAATGCGACTACCCTACCCTGGCCTTATCCATGGCGCCACCGGTTAAAAAACGGTGCACAATAACGACGCCCGATCTCAAACATCGCCACAGCGTTTCATGGCGCATTGAACACCTCGACATTATCCGGGGTCTCATCAAGACTTTACCCCGAGTTTGATCAAGCCTTGCAAGGGCGCTCATCAGCGCTCTGCTGCAAGTCTCGTCAAGGCTTTCTTCAGAGTCTCTCCGGAGACTTTGGCGCATAGCCGTCGCACCCAAAGGGGTGAAGAAGGTATAGTGAATACACTCAGACACCGCATCAGGAGAATGCTTCATGACGAAAGCGACTGCCGGCCCGATTCGCCGCACCAAGATTGTCGCCACCCTTGGCCCTGCCAGTGACAAGGAAGGTGTTCTCGACGCCATGGTGCACGCAGGCGTTGATGTCGTTCGAATCAACTTCTCCCACGGCAGCCCCGAAGACCACCGTCGTCGCGTCGTCGCCGTTCGCGAAGCTGCCAAAAACCAAAAGCGCAATGTGGCCATTCTTGGGGATCTACAGGGACCCAAGATTCGGGTTGCTCGCTTCGCCAATGGCTCGGTCGAACTCGAAAACGGCCAGGACTTTGCCCTCGACGTCAATCTGGGCCGTGATGAAGGTAATGACCACCAGGTCGGCTGTGACTACAAGGAGCTGGCTGACGATGTCAAAAGTGGCGATGTACTGCTGCTCGACGACGGACGTGTCGTACTGGAAGTCAAGCATGTCGAAGGCGGTCGCATCGAATGTACCGTCAAGGTGGGGGGCAAGCTCTCCAATAACAAGGGCATCAACAAGCAGGGTGGCGGTCTTTCGGCAGCAGCACTGACCGACAAGGATCGCGAAGACATGAAAACCGCGATTGACCTGGAAGTCGATTTTCTGGCGGTTTCCTTCCCCCGCTCCGGTGCCGACATGCAGCTGGCACGCGACCTGCTGGGCGAAGCCGGCAAGAACATTGCCCTTGTCGCCAAGGTTGAGCGCGCTGAGGCAGTCGCCAATGAAGCCACGCTTGATGAAATCATCATCGCCTCTGACGCCGTTATGGTCGCCCGCGGCGATCTTGGCGTGGAAATCGGTGATGCGCAGCTGATTGGTGTTCAAAAGCGCATGATTGCCCGCGCCCGTACGCTTAACCGTGCGGTCATTACGGCTACGCAGATGATGGAATCGATGATCGAGTCCCCGCTGCCGACGCGCGCTGAAGTCTTTGACGTGGCCAATGCGGTGCTTGATGGTACCGACGCGGTCATGCTCTCTGCTGAAACCGCGGCCGGCAGCTATCCGGTCGAAACCATTGAAGCCATGGACCGCTGCTGCATGGGCGCCGAGCGCGAGCGCGCGGCTCAGGAATCCAAGCACCGCATGGCCGATGAGTTCCATCGCATCGATGAAACCGTAGCCCTGTCTGCCATGTACGCTGCCAACCATCTGGAAGGCGTGGCCGCCATTGCCTGCCTGACCGAGACCGGCTATACACCGCTGATCGCCTCGCGTATCCGCTCCGGCCTGCCGATCGTGGCACTGTCGTCACACCCGCGGACACTGCGTCGCATGGCACTCTACCGCGGTGTCTCTGCCATCGAGTTCAATACTGATGACATGCCCAATGCCGAAGTCAACCAGCGCGCCGTTTCCGAGCTTGAAAAACGTGGGCTGGCCAACCCTGGCGACTACGTCATCCTGACGCGCGGCGATCACGTCAGTGCCCAGGGCGGCACCAACGCCATGAAGATTGTTCAGGTCGGTGAACACATCGGCTGATCGAGCTTTTCGAGATTGTTCTGCAACATCAAAAAGGCCTTCATCTGAAGGCCTTTTTTTTGGATAGCCAAGTGCTTTTCAGGACGTTGGCGTCTCATCCGGACACCATCCCAGGATCCACCCCTCGATATGCCTCGCCATGGGTGATAGAGCCGATGATGCCGGTAACTGCCCCTCCACGACTGCGATCATCATCACAAGCCCCAGCATGGCGTCAAATGCGTCCTCCCCATCGGCTCGCTCGCCGAAACCGGATTCAAGCCATGCCCTTGCGGGCGTCTCCCATGCCACCGGCAGCCCGGTCCCCAATAGACGACGGCAAACCTCCAGACGGTCTGACTGTCTACGTTTGCTCTGACGTCCCGACAGTTCTGCGCCCATGAGGCGAGCCGCCAGCGTCGGCCAGGTTTCGCAGAGGATGCAGCGATGCGACACGGCCAGTGAGGCCAGCTCACCATCAAAGGGCCAGAGTGCAGCACCCTGCCCCACCGCAGGTCTAATAACGTCCTGCCAGCCGACCTGGGCGGCCTTGCCCACCTGATTGGCCCCCAGCGTCCAGAACAGCGGACAGGGTTGGCGCCCCAACATGTCACGCTCGCATTGCCGACGCAGCGCGTCGAAGCTTTCAACGCCCAGGGCCTGCGTCAGATCCGACTGCCGCATCCCCTTTCCGGCCCGCCGAGGGTAAAAGGGACGCGTCAGTGAAATCTCGTCACGAGTGGCAGCGGTATCGAAAAAGTGCTGCCATTGCGGTGTTTCCAGCGTTTCCAGCCACTGCCTGAAATCGGTCACATTGACCTGTCTGGCCCATTGCCCGGGCACCCCGATGGGAAAATCAAATCCGGCCAGCGTTGCGCCCTGTGAGGGCGCCATCAAAACGCTTTCACACCAGGCGCGGCTATTATCGATGCAAACCGGTGCGCTGATCTGCCATAGACCGTTGAAACGCCGAGCCTGCGTGTACCAGCGCTTTGAGGGCGACAGACTCCAGTCGGCATGGAGCAGACGATCAATGTCGATCAAGGCCATCAGTCGCTATAGATGCCAGCAGCGCCGGACGAGGCAAAGGCCCAGCACTCATGAATGTCCACAGGCAGCGTTCGCCCCTCGGACAAGGGCGGTAGATCGTCCAGTGCAAAAAAGTCCGCCGCATCCGTTTCGTTATTGGGCATGAACTCGCCGCCGTCATGCGTGCAGACATAAAAGAGCTTGTAGATATGATCCGGTGAATAGTGGGCGTAAGGGTGCAGACTTCGATCCTTGAGCATGGCCAGCCGCGGCTGGCTGGCCCGATGCCCGGACTCCTCAATGATCTCCTTGAGCACATTGGCGCTGGGGCTTTCATTAACATCCGCCCAGCCCCCGGGTAGCGTCCAGAGCCCGTCCTTGATTTCGCGAACCAGCAGCACGCGGCCCTGGTCATCAAATACCGCACCGCGCACATCCACCTTGGGCGTGGCATACCCTCGGTCGGGAATGATCAGATTTTCGATTTTTTCGATGGGTACATCACCCAGCACGGCAAACATCTGATTGGTCAGCGTTTCCAGCTGCTTGTAGCGTTCAAGCTCATACTTGTTGTCGGTATAGGTCTGCCCGGTCTGGGCGATGGATCTGAGTGCCTTTGCAAAAGCCAACCAGTCATGCGTCATGCCATTTCTCTCCTGCTTTTCATCATGCCCGTATCACCACAAGCACAGCGACTGGCATTGGCTGTCATCATGGTCCAGATTAATGGCTGATAGTCTAGTGGATGACGCATGTGCATGCGTTCGTTAATCAAGGGAGAGACCATGAAAGCCATTGCCACACGAGGCGCCAGCGACATCAATGCGCCCGGGGCCTTTGAAGCCATCGACATCGAGCGCCCTGCGCCGACAGGCGAGGACGTTCTGGTCCGCATTGAAGCCATCTCGGTCAATCCGGTAGATACCAAGATTCGAGCCGGCGCGCTGGGCGAACTCGGTGAGCCCACCATACTGGGCTGGGATGCCACGGGCATTGTCGAGGCACTTGGAGAGCGGGTCAGCGAACTGGCCGTCGGCGAGCGCATCTATTACTCGGGCGAGGTCAATCGTCCCGGCTGCAACGCCGAGTATCAACTGATTGACTCGCGTCTGGTCGCCCGTGCCCCACAGACGCTGGATATCGAAGAAATTGCCGCCATGCCGCTGACGGCGTTGACAGCCTGGGAGGCACTGTTTGACAAGCTGCGCCTGGCGCAGGACACCGGAGACCATGGCGACCAGACACTTTTGATCATCAACGGTGCCGGCGGTGTCGGCTCGATTGCCATTCAGCTTGCGCGTCAACTGACCGGCATCCGCGTGATAACCACGGCATCACGCGAACAATCGCGACAGTGGTGCCTTGAAATGGGCGCACATGACGTGGTCGATCATCATGATCTGATCAACGAGCTTAAACGGCTTGATCTGGAAGAAGTCGACTACATCTTCAACTGCCATGATATTGGCGTGCACTGGGACAACATGGTTTCCCTGATCAAGCCGCTCGGGGAGATCGTGGCCATTGCCGAAACGAAGCAGCAGGTGGATCTCAACGCCCTGCAGGGCAAGGCCGCCAGCTTCCACTGGGAGTTCATGTTTGCCCGCCCCCTGCATGATGTGCAACGCGAGCAACAGGGGGCTGCACTGGCGACCATGGCTCGAATGCTTGATGAAGGCCGACTGCGCAGCACACTGGGAGAAATCGTCGGGCCGCTTAACGTCGAGAATCTGACCCGTGCCCATCAGATGCTGGAAGACGGTCACACCATTGGCAAACTGGTACTGACGGCGATGAAATAACGCCTTCCTGCCCTGTAAAAAAACGCCGGCTCACAGCCGGCGTTTTTCATGATGTGCGGGGGGCTCGGCGAGTACTCCCACGCCTAGGGACTATCCTGCCCAGCGCGCGAGAAATGACGGGGATACGAAGCAGCATCAATACGACACCTGCCAGAGCGTAGCCGCTCCACTGCGCCATATCGGCGCGGACCACCCAGAAAAAATGTAAAAGCACCAGGGCGAGCGCGATATACGCCAGCCGATGCAGAAACTTCCAGCGCTTGCCCAGACGCTTCATCGAATAGCGATTGGACGTTACCGCCAGCGCCAGCAGCATCAAAAGTGCTGCAAAACCCACAATGATATAGGGCCTGCGCTGCAGATCTTCCCCAAGCGCCGAGAAATCGAGCCCCAGTATAAACAGCAGGTAGCTGGTCAGGTGCAGTACACCGTAGGTGAAGCTCCAAAGACCCAACTGACGGCGAATGAGTGCAAACCCTTTCCAGCGGGTCAGTTTCATGAGCGGCGTCAGACTCAGCGTCAGCAGCAGTAGAATCAGCGCACACTGCCCAAAGTTGAGCAGCAGGTACTGCCCGGGTTCAGGACCGGCCTGACCTGAAGCGACCTGCCACGCCCACCAGAGAAAGGGCAGCAGTGCCGCCACGAACACACTACATCGCCAGAGTCGCATCAGAAATATTTCCGCAGATCCATGCCCTTGTAGAGAGACGCGACCTCGTCTCCATACCCGTTAAACATTTGCGTATCGATCATGTTGGGGCTGAACAGGCTATTGGGCAGACGTCGCTCACGTGCCTGACTCCAGCGCGGATGATCCACGTCCGGATTCACGTTGGAGTAGAAGCCGTATTCATTGGCATTGATGGTGGGCCAGGCCGTGGGCGGCTGCTCCCTGACCAGAGAAATACGCACAATCGACTTGATGCTCTTGAAACCATATTTCCATGGCACCACCAGCCGTACGGGCGCGCCATTCTGGTTGGGCAGAATTCGCCCATACATGCCAACACTCAGAATGGTGAGCGGATGCATGGCCTCATCCATGCGCAGCCCTTCCTGATAGGGCCAGTCGATCAGCCCAAAACGGGAACGCTGGCCTGGCATTTCCTCGGGTCGCATCAGGGTCTGAAAACGCACGTACCTTGCATCGCTGGTTGGCTCGGCACGCTTGAGAATGGCCGACAGCGGCACGCCCAGCCAGGGAATGACCATCGACCAGGCCTCGACGCAGCGCAACCTGTAGATACGCTCTTCAAGCTGCTGCTCACCCAGCAGCTGGTTCATGTCCAGCGTTCCAGGTCTGGCCACTTCGCCATCGATCTCGATGGTCCAGGGTTCGGTTGTCATCGCCCCCGCATGCTTGTAGGGGTCATCCTTACTGGTGCCAAACTCGAAAAAGTTGTTGTAGTGCGTGGCATCATTGAACGGCGTGAGCTTGTCGTTTTCCCCGGCCGCAACCGCCTTCCAGTGTGTATTGTCGAGTCGCGAGGCAAACCAGTCAGGGCGACTGCCCTGCTCGACATCATCATATTCGGACGCTGCCCAGACACTGCGTGGCAATGCGGCGGCCATACCCAGTCCTGCCACGCCTGCCATGAAGTGGCGGCGCGCATGATAGACCGACTCTGATGTCACTTCGTTTTCACCGATATGGTGACGCTTTCGTGTCCTGATCAGCATGGCACCCTCCACTTGACGATCGTTATGGTTACTGACCGTTACATCGGGAAATAGTTTCAGACCTGCAGGCAGCATACACCAGGACATGAAACGACAACGCCCGGCAGTGCCGGGCGTAACAGACAGAACATGACCATGAGTGCGGGTCCTGAAAAGAAATCAGGACACCTTTTCACCATGTGCCTGCTTGTCGGCATGATAGCTTGAGCGCACCAGCGGACCGGACGCGACGTGCTTGAAGCCCATCTCATGACCCTTTTCGGCAAACCAGGCAAAGGTATCCGGATGTACCCAGCGGTCGACCGGCAAGTGGTTACGTGACGGCTGCATGTACTGGCCAAGCGTCAGCATGTCGACATTATGCGCACGAAGATCACGCATGACTTCGATGACTTCTTCATCTGTTTCGCCAACGCCCAGCATCAGCCCCGATTTGGTCAGCACTTCAGGGCGAACTTCCTTGTAGCGCTTGAGCAGATCCAGTGACCACTGATAGTCCGCGCCTGGACGAACGCGTCGATACAGCGACGGTACCGTCTCGAGATTGTGATTAAACACATCCGGCGGCTCCTGACGCATGATATCGATCGCCTTGTCCATGCGGCCACGAAAGTCGGGTACCAGCACTTCGATTTCAAGATCGGGATTGCGCTTACGAATTTCTTCAATGCAATTATTGAAATGCTGCGCCCCGCCGTCACGAAGGTCATCACGGTCCACAGAAGTGATCACGACATACTTCAGCCGCATTTCCGCGATGGCTTCTGCCAGTTCACGCGGCTCGTCTTCATTGAGCGCATTGGGACGACCGTGTGCCACATCACAGAAGGGGCAGCGGCGCGTGCAGATATCGCCCATGATCATGAAGGTGGCCGTACCGCCATTGAAGCACTCCCCGAGATTGGGGCAGGACGCTTCTTCGCAGACCGTGACCAGCTTGTGTCGGCGCAGGGTTTCCTTGATGCGGGTCACCTCTTTCGAGATGGGCATGCGCACCTTGAGCCAGCTCGGCTTGGTCGGCAGGGTCTCGGTCGGGATGACCTTGACCGGAATACGGGAAACCTTGTCGGCGCCGCGCAGCTTGACGCCTTTTTCGGCCCGTTGTTTGGGGGTGGTAGCAGTCGTCTCGGTCATCAGTTTGATCCTGTTACTCGAGAAATGTGGGTCAGCACCCCGGGTGCATTCACCATGTTCTGAAGCTCGGGGTTGCCGAGTTCAGCGGCAAAGGCTCCGAGCAATCCTTGTGCTTCATGCGCCATGTCCGGTGGTTGAGACAGAAGATCGCGAAGCTGTGTCATTCTGAGCCCTGCATAACCGCAGGGATTGATATGGTCAAAGGGCGAAAGATCCATATCGATATTAAAGGCAATGCCGTGAAAGCTGCTGCCTCGTCGAATGCGAAGTCCGAGCGAGGCAATCTTGGCCCCATCCACATAGACTCCCGGCGCATCCGACCTTGAGCAGGCATTGATGCCATGTTCGCTCAGCACACGAATAACGGCATTTTCAAGGGCATCCACCATTGCCCGCACCCCAATGCGGCGCCGTTTGACATCAATCAGCGGGTACATGACCAGCTGACCGGGGCCATGATAGGTGACCTGCCCACCGCGGTCACTCTGGACCAGCGGAATATCGCTTGAACGCAATAGATGCTCAGGTTTGCCGGCACGCCCCTGAGTAAAGACGGGGAAATGCTCCACAAGCCAGATCTGATCCTGCGTCGTGGCCGTGCGCTCGTCGGTGAAGCGGCGCATCGCCTCCCAGATCGTTGTGTAATCACAGGTTCCCAGACGATATACGCCAATGGGCTGATCATCCAGGCTTGTATCACTCATCAATACTACCTCGGGGAGTGCTGGCGAAAGCGCGTTTCAGTGGCGCAGCATCAAAGAACCATCTGAACTCGACCGGTCGCCTTGAGCGCCACGAACAGGTCGTTGAGCTGCTCTTCGCCGGTGGCGTAGATGGTGACATGCAGGGAACGGTACTTGCCGTTGCGGCTATCGCGATGCGTTACCCTTGAGCGATCCAGATCCGGCGAGAAACGCTCCACGATATCAAGCATGTCTTGATCGAACTCAACGTCGTTGTTTCCCACGATCTTGATGGCGTAATCACAGGGAAACTCGATTTTCGGCGCCTCCGGGGCCTTGTTGTCATCACCTGGCGACGACAGGATAGCAGCAGGCTTTTGAGATGAAGGCCTAGACATGATAAACCTCTTGATCATTGCAGGGCGGGAGTACGCCCGATTGCCTGCCATTTTACTTAAAAAGGGGGGATTCGTCAGCCGAATCCCCCCTTTTTGGTCATGAGACTGTCTGGTCTTCAGATCCTAGAACAGACCCTGAACAAACTTCAGAAGGCCATCCCAGAGACGCTTGAACAGACCGCCCTGCTCAATGCTTTCCAGTGCTACCAACGGCTGTTCGTCAATAACCTCGTCATTTTGAACGATCTGAACGGTACCATACTGCTGGCCGGCCTGAATGGGCGCCTGCAGATCGCCATTGATGTTGATGCGGTTGGACAGTCCCTCTTCATTCTGTTTGGAAGCCGTCAGATAGACATCGTTGGCCACGCCGAAGGAGCCTTCGTCCTGAGTACCGCCCCAGACGCGTGCTGTCGTGAGTTCCTGACCAGCGTCATAGACTTTCTGGGTCTGGAAGTATCGAAAACCGTAGCTCAGAAGCTTCTGGGTTTCCTGAGACCGGGCCTCTTCCGAGTTGGTGCCCATGACTGCCGCAATCAGGCGGGTGTCGCTTTGCAGTGCGGAAGCCACCAGGCAGTAGCCGGCTTCGTCGGTATGACCGGTCTTCAGGCCATCAACCGATTTGTCACGCCACAGCAGCAGATTACGGTTGGGCTGCTTGATGCCGTTCCAGGTGAAATACTTCTCGGCATACAGCGAATAATGATCGGGGAAATCATTAATGATATGACGCGCGATAATGGCCATATCATGTGCTGACGAGTAGTGCCCCGGGTCCGGCAGACCGGTCGGGTTCATGAAATGCGTGTTCTGCAGACCCATCTGACGGGCATGTTCGTTCATCAGATCGGCAAACGAAGACTGGCTACCGGCAATATGTTCTGCCATGGCCACCGTGGCATCGTTGCCCGACTGCACCACGATCCCCTGCATCAGATCCTTGACCGGCACATTGCTGTTCACCTTGACGAACATGCGTGAGCCACCGGTCTGCCAGGCCTCCTTGCTGATGCGAACTTCATCGTCGGGCGACATGTTGCCGCTTTCGATTTCACTTTCGGCAATGTAGGCCGTCATCATCTTGGTCAGACTGGCCGGCGGTACGCGCTCGTCGGCATCATGTTCGACCAGAACACGGCCGGACTTCGCATCCATCAGCACCCAGGATTTCGCAGCAAGGCCGGGCGGAGAAGGGATGAAGCTGGAGGGGGATGGACCATCGGATGCCATCGCGGGCGCCGCCGTCAGCGTCAGCGCCAGTGAGGAAAACGCGACAAGGTGGCGCCAACGGCATACGTTTACTGCAAAAAGGGTCATATTGCCTTTCTCTGTTTGCTTGTATTCAGTCCGAGCCAGTTACCTGATGTAGCTGGTCATAGCCTGCCTCATGCAGTTCGGACCTGACTGATTCCACCATGATCGGATCATCGAGCGGGCCCACCTGTACCCGATGCATGGCGGCATGTCGTGTTACCCGAACCGGCCTTGAAAGACGCGCTTCGAGTCTGTCCCTGAGTGCCTGAGCGTGCTCATCCGATCCCAGTGCAGCAACCTGCAGATAGACAACGCTATTTGCGTCATTGCGACCGGCAACAGGTGCGGGCTGCTGCGTCGAGGAGACAGCCGCCTCCTGCGGCGCAGACGTCTGCATTCTTGATGCCCCCGGAGAGTGATCGGTGTGCGCCGCAACCTGCTGACTATTGTTATGTCGAGCCTGCCATTGACGCGGGTCGATGGCGGTGACCCGTACTCTGGCAGTGCCAGCGCCGAGCATATCCAGTCGAGACGCTGCTGCATAGGAGAGATCAATCAAACGGTCGTCATGAAACGGCCCGCGATCATTGACCCGAACAATGACAGAGCGGTCGTTCGCCAGATTGGTCACCCGGGCAAAGGTCGGCAATGGCAGGGAACGGTGCGCCGCCGACATGGTGTACATATCATACTGCTCGCCGTTGGCCGTATCGTAGCCCTGAAATTTCTGGCCGTAGAACGAAGCGCGTCCCGTCTGAGTATATCCCTTGCTTGAAGAGAGCACGTGATAGCGCTTGCCCAGTACCTGATAGGTGGACTGATTGCCGCTGCGCGATAACGGCTCTACGCGAGGAACGGCATCCGGCACGTTCGACACATCTACCTGACGGTCGGGATAGGCATCCCGGGACATGGCATAACGCCCGCCTCCCCCGCCACCGCCGCTGGCACAGCCGGCCACAAGCGTCACCGCGATCATCAGCACGGCCGAACGCCAGGCGTTTGAGGGCAGGAAGAGACTTGTGAACAACACGCTAACTCTCCCGCTGAAGCGCAGCCTGAATCTGCTCGGCCAGCGTCGTGACCGCCATCGCATAGAGATGGCTATGGTTATAGCGCGTAATGACGTAGAAATTATGCAGCCCGAACAGATAATCGTTATGGCCGTCGGCATAGTCCAGCGCCAGCGGAATCACCTCTTCATCCTCAGGAATGGCGATGTCGGCCACAACCCCCTTTTTCTGGAGATCGGCGACACGCATATAGGGCGGTTTTGCCTGATTGAAATCGATGTCTTCGGGTTTTTCCGAAGTGTTCAGATGTGCCGCTACCGTCAGTGGCCGACCGGGACGCCAGCCGTGTTCGGCAAAGTAGTTGGCCACGCTGCCGATGGCATCCACCGGCTCCTTCCAGAGATCCTTGATGCCATCGTCGTTGAAATCGACCGCGTAGGCCTGGTAGCTGCTGGGCATGAACTGGGGCAGCCCCATGGCACCGGCATAAGACCCCTTGAGTTCCAGCGGGTCGAGGCCCTGCTCACTGGTCAGCGTCAGGAAGGACTCCAGCTCACGGCCGAAGAAATCACTACGAGGCGGGTAGTCAAAGGCCAGCGTGGTCAGCGCATCGATGACGCGATAGCTGCCTGTATTGCCCCCATACCATGTTTCCACACCGATGATGGCCGCAATGATCTCGCGCGGCACGCCGTATTCCTGCTCGGCGCGTGCCATAGCATCACGATGGTCACGGATAAAATCAACACCACCAGCAATCCGCTCGGGCTTGATGAAGATGTTGCGATACTGATCCCAGCGCAGATGCCGCTCGGCCGGTTTTGAAATGGCATCGATGATCTTTTGCTGACGGCTGGCCTGGTCGAGCGCGGCAGTCAGCTCCCGTCGATCAAGCCCTGACTCGGCCAGCCTGTCGACCATGGCACGCGCCTGATCATTGGTACTCGGGGCATATTCGCCCGCTGCATTGACCAGAGGCGAAACGGCCAGCAGCATTGCCATGGCCCAGCGCCATCTTTTACCTGAAGGACATCGATCCGGCTTCATCCCGATTCTCTTTAGCGTGGCGTGATCTTGTGGTGAGTAAAAACGGCCATCAGCATACCGAAGCCGGCCATCAGGGTCACGCTGGCTGTACCGCCATAGCTGATCAACGGCAATGGCACCCCAACGACCGGCAGTACGCCACTGACCATGCCAACGTTGACGAAGACATACACGAAAAAGGTCAGAATCAGGCTGCCTCCCAGCAATCGGCCAAAGGTGTCATGCGCCTGGTTGGCCATGTAAAGACCTCGCCATATCAGCAGCAAATAACAACTCATCAGGACGACCATACCAATCAGACCGAACTCTTCTCCCAGCACCGCCACGATAAAATCAGTATGGCGTTCGGGCAGAAACTCAAGCTGTGACTGCGTTCCCTGCATCCAGCCCTTGCCATGAATGCCTCCCGAACCGATGGCCGTCTTGGACTGAATAATGTTCCAGCCGGCGCCCAGAGGATCGCTCTCCGGATTCAAAAACGTCAGCACCCGCTGTCGCTGATACTGATGCATGTTGAACCATAAAAGCGGCATGGCCGCGATCCCAAGCCCTGCACACACGGCAATAAAGCGCCAGGAAAGCCCGGCCAGCAGTATCACGAAAACCGCGGAAGCCGTGACCAGCATGGAAGTCCCAAGGTCAGGCTGGTTGGCGATCAACCCCACCGGTAGCCCCATCAACAACAGACAGACCATCAGATCCAGCCATCCGGGCGGGAGTACCCGTCTCGACAGATAAGCGGCAATGGTCATTGGCATGGCGAGCTTCATGAGCTCGGAAGGCTGAAAACGAATCAAGCCGGGAATGGTTAGCCAGCGCTGGGCGCCCATGGCGTGCGTTCCGATGACATCCACGGCCACCAGCATCAGGGTCACCACGACATAAAAAAACCAGGCAAAGCGTTGCATGGTGCGCGGCGAAAACTGCGCGATCAAAAGCATGATCAAAAAGGCGGCACAGAATCGAAGTGCCTGAGCTTCCACCAGATGGGTCGACTCTCCGCCGGCGCTGTACAGTACAATCAAACCACCCGTCACGATGGTCAACAGCGCCAGCAACAGCCACGGATCAAGATGCAGGGTGCGCCAGCTCAGACGCTGGTAGTGTCGACGGCTACGGCGGTAAACCCGCTGCCAGTAGTCGATCATCATCGTCAGTCTCCCGTTGCAATCCGCTGTGCGGTATTTTCATTTTGCCGGGCATGACGCTGTGCTTCCTCACTGGATTTCATGTTTGGCAAAATCCAGGCATCCAGCATTTCGCGCGCAATCGGCGCGGCGACCCTGCTGCCGCCGCCACCATTTTCGATAATGACCGCCACGGCAATTTTGGGATCATCCACCGGAGCATAGGCTGTGAACAGAGCGTGATCATGCAGACGCTCTTCAAGCTCGGAGGCGTTGTACTTCTCCTTTTGACCCAGCGTAAAGACCTGAGCCGTGCCTGACTTGCCCGCCATGCGATATTGAAGGTTACGACCTGACGCACGCCCCGAGCCTTCACTGCCGCTCATGACATTTTCCATGGCATCGTGGATCAGATCCCACCAGTGCGGGTTGTCCAGCTTGATGTCGTCAGGCGTATTCTCGAACGGCGGGGCAATCCTTTTGTCACCGACCTGCATGGCCAG
This sequence comes from Kushneria marisflavi, assembly GCF_002157205.1. Taxonomy (NCBI): domain Bacteria; kingdom Pseudomonadati; phylum Pseudomonadota; class Gammaproteobacteria; order Oceanospirillales; family Halomonadaceae; genus Kushneria; species Kushneria marisflavi. The sequence goes on from NZ_CP021358.1 coordinate 260,706, forward strand.
ATGAGGTCGTACCCATTTGCCATTGTTGGCCATCACGGCCACGGCGGTGGCCATCTGAAGCGGGGTTGCCAGCCAGTAGCCCTGGCCGATACCGACTGACAGGGTTTCTCCCGGATACCAGACCTGATTGTAGCGACCGCGCTTCCAGTCACGACTGGGCATCAGGCCGCTGCCTGCCCCCCAGACATCCAGACTATGATCCTCGCCGAACCCATACTTGTGCATGAAGCTTGAGAGCCGGTCGATCCCCATTCGATGGGCCAGCGTAAAGAAGTAGGTATCGTTGGAAACCGTAATGGCGCGTTTCATGTCGACCCGCCCATGCCCCCAGCGCAGCCAGTTACGATAGCGTCTGGAATCATTGGGCAGTTGATAATAGCCCGGATCATAGACCGTATCGGACGGCTGAATGAGACCGTATTCAAGGCCTGCAGACGCCATGTAGGGCTTGACCGTGGAGGCCGGCGGATACTGCCCGCGCGCCGCCCGGTTATACAACGGCATATCCACATCGTCTCGCAGAGCCGCGTAGGACTTCGTATCAATGCCGGTCACGAACTTGTTATTGTCAAAGCCAGGCTCTGACACCATGGCCAGAATGGCGCCGGTCGCGGGCTCGATAGCGACAATGGCCCCACGCTTGCCCTTCAAAAGATCGTGACCCAGCTTTTGCAGTTTTGAATCCAGCGTTAGCGTCAGGTTCTTGCCGGGCTGTGGAGGCGTTCGATCGATTTCACGCAGTGCGCGTCCACGAGCGTTGGTTTCCACCCGTTTGACGCCCGCATGACCATGTAACTCATCTTCATAGAACCGCTCGATGCCGGTCTTGCCGATGAAGTGTGTTCCGGCATAGTTACTGGTATCAATACGCTGCTGGTCTTCCTGACTGATGCGTCCGACATAGCCCAGCACGTGGGACATCCACTCCCCGTCGGGATAGTAACGGATGAGCTGGGCCTCTACCTCGACCCCGGGCAACCGATATCGATTGACCGCGATTCTGGCGATCTGATCCTCGGTAAGATCACTGAGCAGCAGCGCCGGCTCGTAGGAGCGCAGCCGCTCGCGCGAGCGCTGAGTCAGGACGTCATGCTGATCTTCGGGAAGCCCCAGAATATTGATTAACCGATCAATGGTCTGACCGACATCGCCGGCCTGTTCGCGCACCAGCGTCAGGTTATAGGTTGGGCGGTTCTCGGCCAGCACCTCGTGGTTGCGATCAAAGATCAGACCACGGTTAGGCGGTAACGGCTCGACGCGCATGCGGTTTTTATCCGAGCGCGTAATGAAGATGTCGTGTTGAACAACCTGTAGCCATACCATGCGCCCGATCAAACCGGAAAACATGATAAGCACAAACAATGCCGCCACGATGCTGCGACGGCGAAAGATGCGGGCCTGCTGTTCGGAATCCTTAAGCGTGGCGCGACGTGGGCGCATTGACAATATTGCCCAAAAACGATGAACGGATAAGTCGCCCGATAGGCGCAAGACGATGCACGCTTAGACCCCGCTAGCGATGGTAGGGATGGCCGGTCATCAGCGTCCAGCCACGATAGAGCTGCTCGGCCAGCAACACACGTACCAGCGGATGAGGCAGCGTCAGGGGTGACAATGACCAGCGAAGATCAGCGCGCGCCAGGCAGCGCTGATCGAGACCGTCAGGACCACCGATCAGCAGCGACACGTCGCTGCCGGCCATCTGCCAGTCCCGCATTCGCTCGGAAAGCACCGGGGTCGACCATGGCTTGCCTTCGACATCCAGTGCTACAACGAGTTCACTGTCCTTGATTCTGGACAGCAAACGGTCTCCCTCTACGCGTATTGCCTTTGCGGGATCGGCGCTTTTCTGACGTGGCCCGGGCGAAAGCTCGACGACCTCGAGAGACATCTCGCGCGGCAGACGCTTGCGGTATTCCTCAACGCCCTGCGTCACCCAGCCCGGCATTCGCGTACCGACAGCGAGCATTTTCAACTTCAAGACTGATGCTCACCTACTGCTTCATGGCGACCCAGATCATTGGGAAGCTCGCTCCAGAGCCTTTCCAGATCATAGAGCCTGCGGGCCTCCGGCATCATGACGTGGACGACCACATCGCCGAGGTCCACCAGCACCCAGTCGCTGCCGGCCTCACCTTCCACGCCCAGCGGACGAACGCCTTCATTTTTCGCGCGCTCGACCACGTTGTCGGCCAGTGCCTTGACGTGTCGACTGGAAGTACCGCTGGCCACCACCATGACATCGGTCACGCTGGTCAGTCTGGAAACATCGAGCTCGGCGATATCACGCCCCTTGAGCTCTTCCAGGGCGTCAACCACCAGAGATGAAAGTACTGTCTGCATAGCTCCTCGGATATAGATGATTCAAAGCGCATTGTACCGCTGTCGGGCGGATGCACCATAGACATTTGACGCTTTTGACCGCCAGGGCAGTTACTCGGACGTATCGAGGTAAAGTCCGTGCTGCTCAATAAAGGCTTCAACGGCCGACGGCATCAGATATCGCACGCTGCGCCCTGATGCCAGCGCCCGCCGGATCGCGGTCGCTGAGATGGCCATGCCGGTAGTCTGATCATAATCGAGTACACCACCACAGGGCGTTGCCATGAGCGCATCAATGCTGTCCACGCGGCGCGCCTCGACCAGCGCTTCAAGCGCCTGACACTGCACTTCATCGCTTTCGGGACGACCGATGACCAGAATATGGGCATAATCAAACAGCGCCTCGGGCTCGTGCCATTCATGAAGCTTCAAAAAGGCATCGCGGCCCAGCACCATGAGAAGGCGCGCCTGCTGACCGTATTGCTCGCGCAATGACCGGAGCGTATCCAGCGACCAGGATGGTCCATCGCGGTGAATCTCGCGGTTATCGGCCACCAGCCCCGGCGTGTCCGATAGCGCCAGCTTCAGCATGCTCAGACGATCCTCGGAGCTGACACCCGGTGCACTGCGATGCGGCGGCAGATGCGCCGGCACCATGTGAATGACATCCAGCGAGAGCGCTTCGCGCAACTCGACGGCGGCACGAAGGTGCGCCATGTGAATTGGATTGAAGGTGCCGCCAAACATGGCGACACGAGCATTACGTTCTGACATGACCATCGCCCAGCACGATGTATTTACGCGTGGTCAGACCTTCCAGCCCTACCGGCCCCCTGACATGCAGCTTGTCGGTGGAAATACCGATTTCGGCCCCAAGACCATACTGCGCGCCATCGGCAAAGCAGGTCGGCGCATTGACCATCACGGAACTTGAATCCACCTCGGCCAGAAATCGCTGGGCATGACCGAAGTGGTCACTGACAATGGCATCAGTGTGGTGAGAGCCATAATGATTGATATGCTCGATGGCTACCTCAATGTCATCGACCACCCGAATGGACAGCACCGGCCCCAGATACTCGGTCAGCCAATCCTCCTCGGTGGCCGGCTCGACGTCAGCCAGCTTCTGCACCCTGTCACAGCCGCGCACCGTCACGCCGGCCTTTTGAAAGCGCTCAACCATTGCCGGCAGAAAATCTTCGGCCACGGGCTGATCCACCAGAAGTGTCTCCATGGCACCACAGATGCCGTAGCGAAAACACTTGGCGTTGAAGGCAATCTCGGCGGCCATATCCAGCGAGGCATGGCGATCGACAAAGACATGACAAAGCCCTTCCAGATGCTTGATAACCGGAATACTGGCCTGCTCCGAGATTCGTTGAATCAGCGACTTCCCACCTCTAGGGATGATGACATCCACGTAGTCGCGCGCCGTGATCAACGCGCCCACGGCCTCGCGACTGGTGGTTTCAATCAATTGAATGGCATGGCCTGGCAAGCCGGCCTTTTCAAGCCCGGAGGCGATGCAGCGAGCAATGGCACAGTTGGACTCGAACGCTTCCGAGCCCCCCCGCAGAATGGCGGCATTACCAGCCTTGAGACAAAGCGCTGCAGCATCCACCGTCACATTGGGCCGGGACTCATAGATGATGCCGATGACCCCCAGGGGTGTACGCATGCGACCGATACGCAGCCCGTTGTTCTGGGTACGCATCTCATCGATACCGCCGATCGGGTCCGGCAGGGCAGCCACGGTTTCAAGCCCGGCAATCATGGCGTCAACGCGTGCCGGCGTCAGCAGCAGGCGATCCATCAGCGCCTCTGAAAGTCCATTGTCCCTGCCACGTGCCATGTCGCGCGCATTGGCCTCCATCAGCATATCTCGCTGCTGGGACAGCTCGTCAGCCATGGCAGCAAGGGCGGCGTTGCGCTGCCCGGTAGAGCTGCTGCGAAGCCAACCGGATGCCTTGCGCGCCTGCTGGCCCAGCAAGGCCATATGTGCGGCAATATCGATATCTTCCTGGTGCCCCTCAGACGTCATCTGCGCTGTTCTCCTGTATCCCAAATGCGCGGCTGTGCTTGTCCATTGTCCTGCCATGACGCTATCGGAGCGCACTGCGGCTGACTATACTGGCCAACGATTTACGTTTGCCTATCCGATACTTATGAATCGCTACTATAAGCCAGTTGTCGGCGGCAGTAAAAACCGCGCCGGGCGCGACAAGCCATTGTGTGGAGTCCTTTCGAATGCACCCCGTTGCCCTGATTGATCAGTGGGCACATAACCCAATGGTTCTGATTCTGATCGTGGGTATTGTTGCCTTGCTCGAGTCGCTGGCACTGGTCGGCCTGATGGTACCAGGCGTTGTCATGCTGACGGCGGCGGCGTCACTGGCAGGCCATGATCAGACCTCCATTGCCTTTCTGATGATCAGTGCCTTCATTGGCGCCGTGATCGGCGATGGTGCCAGCTACTGGCTGGGCCGTACCCAGCGTGACCGCCTTCGCGGCTGGTGGCCATTCAATCGCTATCCGCAGTGGGTCGACAAGGGCGAGCGCTTTTTTACTCGCCACGGTGCCCTGTCGGTAGCGTTTGGTCGTTTTGTCGGCCCCGTACGACCCATCATTCCGATGGTGGCCGGCATGATGCACATGCCGCCGACGCGTTTTTTGACCGTCAACGTGCTCTCGGCACTGTTCTGGGCACCGGCCTATCTATTGCCCGGCTACTATCTGGGTCGCAGCTGGCAGCGGCTGGTGCACATGCCTCCCGGCACTGAGCAGTGGTTATCCGTTTTAATGCTCATGCTGATTGTGCTCGCCTTTGCCCTGTCATGGCTGCGCCGCCGACTCGATCGCGACAGCTTTATCTATCGGGGGCTTTTGATGAAAGCACGGCGCTACAGCCTTTCACGACGCCTCTGGTTAAGCCTTCGACAAAAACGAATCAGAGGTGAAATTCCGCTGGCGTCCATCGTGCTGCTGTTGACAGGCATCCTTGCCTTTATCGGCTGGACCTGGCTGGTCGCAGGACTCAAGCAGCCCCTTGCGATGGACATTGCCGCTCAAGGCTTCTTTTCGCGGCCGGATAATGTCGTTTTGATGCGTGCCTCAACTGTTCTGGATCGCATCGGCGATGCCATTGGCATCATGGCCATGCTTTTACCCTGGCTTGTCTGGCTTTTGTGGCGAAAACGTCTGGCTGCCCTGTTCCACTGGGGCGGCGCAATGGCCCTGCTGGCCTTTGGCAATACAACCCTCAAGCACTGGGTAGGTCGTGCTCGGCCCGAGACCCCTGAGCATCTGATCGGGTCGTTTTCCTATCCAAGCGCCCACGCTTCAACTGCCGTGGTGTTCTGGGGGCTGAGTGCTGCCTTTATTGCCGAAGGGCTCTCAAGCCGTGCCAGACGGTGGCCCTACTGGGTGGCCATCATGGCCGCCAGCGTCGTTGCCCTGTCGCGGTTGACCTTTGGGGTGCACTGGCTCAGCGATATTGTCGGCGGTGCTCTGCTGGGGCTGATCATCTGTAGCGCTACCCGCATCAGCTACCACTTCTTTGCACACCGCTACGTTGCAGGTGCCGTCCAGCGCAGACAGATTGTCCTGCTGACACTGGCATCCCTTGTGATGGTGATCGTAAGGATTGTGTGGCTACCTGCCTTCTGACGCGCCCTGCCTGCCAGCGCCACGCTCATGCCGGGGCCATATACATATGGCCCCGGTCGATTTTTCAGGCCCCGACATCCACCTCCTGTCCATAATACTGGCCAAGAGCGTCCAGCAAACGTTCGTGCACATTATCAAAACCGCCGTTGCTCATGATCACGATACGATCTCCCGGGCGGGCCTTTTCGACCAGCGCATCGATCAACTGCTCGGTGGTGGTCATGGCATGAGCCGGGACCGGGCAGGCCTTTGCCACCTCAACTACAGACCATCCCAGCGTCGCCGGCTGATACCAGTAAACCTCATCGGCACTGGCAACGCTGGCCGGCAGCCGAGCCTTCATGGTGCCCAGTTTCATGGTGTTGGAGCGCGGCTCGATGACGGCAATCAGCCGCCCATGGGATGATACGGACCGAAGTCCTTCCAGCGTCATCGCAATGGCAGTGGGGTGATGGGCAAAATCATCGATCACCTGAATATCATTGACGCTGCCGCGCAGTTCCTGGCGACGCCTTGGTGATGCAAAGGTGGTCAGCGCCGCCGAGGATTGTTCGAGCGTGACGCCTACAGCCCTGGCCGCAGCCATTGCCGCCAGTGCATTACGCCGGTTGTGTTCACCGCTCATTCTCCAGCGCACTACCCCTTCACCATCGGGCGATGTGACAACAAACTGCTGGTCTTCAAAGCCGTCCTTAAGCTGCCACTGCGCCTGATCCGTACGGCCAAAACGGGCGACCGGCGACCAGGCCCCCATCTCGAGCACGCGTGACAGTGCCGGCTCGTTATCTGCCACTATCAGCTGGCCATTGCCCGGCACCAGCCGTACCAGGTGATGAAACTGGCGCTCGATCGCGGCCAGGTCAGCAAAGATATCCGCGTGATCAAACTCCAGATTATTGAGCACGGCCACTTCCGGCAGGTAATGGACGAACTTGGAGCGCTTGTCGAAAAAGGCTGTATCGTATTCATCGGCCTCGATCACGAAGACGCCCCCGGGCGACCCGGCTCGCGCCGAAATCCCCAGATTGCGTGGAATGCCACCGATCAGAAAACCCGGTGACAGTCCGGCCTGCTCAAGAATCCACGCCAGCATACTGGCCGTGGTCGTCTTGCCATGGGTCCCCGCTACTGCCAGCACACGCCGATGACGCAGCACGTTATCGGCCAGCCACTGAGGCCCCGAGGTGTAGGGAATGCGCTGATTGAGGACGGCCTCGACCTCGACATTACCGCGAGACAGCGCATTGCCGATGATCACCAGATCAGGGACGGGCTGCAGATTGGCGGCGTCAAAGCCGTGCCCGGCATCAATACCGTGAGCGGCAAGCTGTGTACTCATGGGCGGATAGACGCCCTTGTCCGAGCCCGTCACCTGATGGCCGAGCTCGCGTGCCAGCAGCGCCAGGCTGCCCATGAAAGTGCCACAGATGCCGAGAATATGAATATGCATGAAAAATAGGGCTCTCCGTCAAAAGCCGAATCAGCCTAGCATGGCCCGCGAATCAACGTCAGGCTCCGGTTCACCTGCAATTGATGCATCTCTGACTGGATCAGGCCTGCAGGTAATGGATATGATCGCCCCACGGGCAATGCCCGATGCCGGCCATCGATCCGCTGATCGACCAACAGCAGCGCAGCCCACAAGAGGCGCGCCACGTTGCCGAGAGACAGCTCGGTCAGCAACCACGATGTTGGCCGACCTTCATTCATAAGAAGCAGGAAGCTCATGACCTCCAGTAACGCCTTTTACGCACAATCAGGTGGTGTGACGGCCGTGATCAATGCCAGTGCCTGCGGTGTTATCGAAACATGCCGCAAGCACAGCGATCGCATTGGCACACTCTATGCCGGACACAATGGCATTATCGGTGCATTGACCGAGGATCTGATTGATACCAGCCTGGAAAGTGACGAGGCCATTGCAGCACTGAGACATACCCCGGGCGGCGCCTTCGGCTCCTGTCGCTACAAGCTCAAGGACATCGAGACGCATCGCAGCCAGTACGAACGGCTCATCGAAGTCTTCAAGGCCCACGATATTCGCTATTTCTTCTATAACGGCGGCGGTGACAGTGCCGATACCTGCCTGAAGATCTCGCGTCTTTCCGAGCAGATGGGCTATCCGTTGCAGGCCATCCATGTGGCCAAGACCGTTGATAATGACCTGCCGATTACCGACAACTCTCCCGGCTTCGGTTCGGTAGCCAAATATATCGCGACATCGACGCGTGAAGCGGCCCTGGACATCGCCTCGATGTGCTCCACCTCCACCAAGGTGTTCATCCTGGAATCCATGGGCCGTCATGCCGGCTGGATTGCGGCAGCCGGCGCACTGGCCAGCGAAACCAACGATGGCCCGCCGCACATGATCCTGCTGCCGGAAGTGCCCTTCGACCGCCAGCGCGTCATGAGCCATATCGACGCGGCGGTCAAGAAACACGGCTACTGCGTGGTGGTGGTCTCCGAAGGCGCCCGCTATGAAGACGGCACCTTCCTGGCCGATGCCGGCAACACCGACGCCTTTGGTCATCGCCAGCTCGGCGGTGTCGCACCGACACTTGCCGGCATGGTCAAGCAGGATCTGGGCTACAAGTATCACTGGGCCGTGGCTGACTATCTCCAGCGTGCTGCGCGCCATCTGGCATCTGCTGTCGATGTTGAACAGGCCTACGCCGTGGGTCAGCGTGCCGTTGAATGCGCGCTTGAAGGCAAAAACGCCGTCATGCCCGCCATTCAACGTGACAGCGAAGAGCCCTACCGCTGGTCGATCATCGACGCACCGCTCGAGCAGGTCGCCAACCAGGAAAAGTTCATGCCGGCGGAATACATCCGTGAAGATGGCTTTGGCATCAATGATGCCGGTCGTCGCTATCTGCGCCCGCTGATTCAGGGAGAGGATTTCCCTCCGTTTGAAAACGGCCTGCCCAAGGTTGCTTCCCTGCGACTTGAGCGCATCGCCAAAAAGCTCCCGGAATACCACCTCTAAAGCCAGCCCCTGACGCACCGGCTTTAACGCCACGTCAACAAAAAGCCCCGGTCACACAGGTGTGGCCGGGGCTTTTCAATGCCTCATATCTATCCTATTTGATCATCATGACGGCAATCAAAAGCGCCAGCAGTGCCGCGGCAATGCCCTGCCATACCCTCAGGGATTTTTGCCTTGAGGGCAGCATATCGGGCACCGGTTCTGGCACGAGAGAAGATGCATCATCGTCTTCATCATCCACAAACGTCGTGGCATAGCGCAGCGCCTGAATCAGTTCGGATAGACGCCGGAAACGCAGGGCTCTACGCGGTGAAAGTGCACGCTGTAATGCATTGTCCAGCGCCACCGGCACCTGCGGGTTGATATCACTAGCGCGACGATAGGTCAGCGTTGAAAGTGCCTGCTCATCTTTCAACGTATTCGGTGCCGCCGCGTAAGGCATGGCACCCGTCAACAACCAATAAGTGGTTGAGGCCAGTGAATATTGATCGCTTCGGCGACTGACCCCCAGCCCAAGAGCATACTCCGGCGCACTATGCATGCCGAGCCTGCCTTCGCGCGCCAGCGCCAATGCAGCATTGTTGTCGTCATCAAGTCGACGGGCACAGGCCCCAAAATCGATCAGGACGACCTGATCATGCTCGTCGATCATGATGTTTTCAGGACGAATGGCCTGATGAAGAATATCCCGACGATGAAGGGCATGCACGGCACGAGCAAGCTGGCGTGCGATATCCAGTCGTTGCTCGATCCCGGCCTCGGGATGCTGCTCCAGCCAGTGATCCAGCGGCTGCCCTTCCACCGGTCGCATCAGGTAGTAAAGATGACGCCGGGGTCGCGGTGGCGTCACGATACGTACCACAAAAGGCGAGCGCACTCGCTCGCCAATCCATTGCTGTAACAGGAAATGCTCCAGATACGGATTTCTGGACGACATCTCCGGACTTGGGACCTTCATCACCATTCGCCGCAGCGACGTCTCATCCCGAACGCCGTAAACGTGGGCGCGCGCCGTTTTTGAAATGATCGACTCAATGAGAAATCCATCAATGCGATCTCCTGCTTCAAGCTCGGCAGGAATCGGCATCTGCCCGGGCAGTTGAGAGGGCAAGCCCGCCTCCTCACTGGGCAGCCCTTCAATTTTCACCAGCTGAAAGCAGAAGGCTTCGGCACCATAGCCTCGCGCGCCGGCACGCTCGCGCGCCATGCCGGCCAGACGCTCGCAGGCAGCATCCAAATCATCATCCTGTTGACGAATGGCATGCACATAATCCGTGGGCGTCAGCGTTCCGCGTACGGCCTGCGAGGTAAAAAGAAACACATCACCCGTCTTGAGCGGCAGGGTCATGTGATCGATATCGATGTTGTTGTCCATGCCCAGCGCACGAGAGGGATAGCGATACCCCCCCAGGTCCGTGACGTGATCACGTGAAATCTGCTCGAACTCGGCACCTCTCAGGCGAAAGACAAGCGTATCTCCCATGTGAAACAGAAAACTTTCCCGGCCACGAAAGATAATGGCAGACAACGAGCTGATATAACTGCCACCCTGAACATAGCGACTCTGGCTATAACACCAGCCGTTAAGCGCTCGCAGCACTCTCGTGGCCGACGTCTTGATGTCCCAGTGATCAGGTGTGGAGTAGTAGTCAGCCAGGAAACCACGCACGGAAATGTCGCCGGCCTGACGGGCAATGGCATTGCGCCAGGTAGAGTCCGCGATAATGGCACAGGCGCCCTTGGCCTCGAGCTGACGCGAATTGTCGGGGATCTGGACCGACATCGATGAGCGGTGACGGCGTTGATCAGGCGCCACGAACGCATGTCCGAAACTTAAAGACAGGCCACTTTGCACGTCACTGGCATCCTTTTTTACGAGGCAACGGTTTTATCGTATTGTGCGGATCGGGAGCTACCGATCGACCGGATTGGTAATCGTCCTGCCTGGTTCGTATAATTTTCCACGATTTTCACCCTCGAATTTTCAACCCGCAAACGCAAGGACTCGATCGATGAGTTTCGACAAGATCCCCGCCGGCAAGGATGTTCCCCACGATTTGTTCGTGGCGATTGAAATTCCTGCCAACCATACGCCAATCAAGTATGAAATCGACAAGGATCTCGACGCGCTGCTGGTCGATCGTTTCATGCCGACCCCGATGTTCTACCCGGCCAACTATGGCTTTATCCCCAATACTCTGGCCGACGACGGGGATCCGCTGGACGCACTGGTCGTCACGCCCTACCCGGTACAGCCTGGCTGCGTCATCCGTGCACGCCCGGTAGGCATCCTGCACATGACCGATGAAGCCGGCGAAGATGCCAAGCTGATCTGCGTACCGCACCAGAAGCTTTCTGCCGCCTACGACGATATCGAAGAAGTCACCGACCTGCCCGAGCTGCTGCGTCAGCAGATTGCTCATTTCTTCGAGAACTACAAGGATCTCGAAAAGGGCAAGTGGGTCAAGATCGACACATGGGGCGACAAGGCAGCCGCCATCAAGGCCATCGAAAAATCCATTGATGCTTTCCAGAAGGAAAGTCACTGATCATCACGTCATGATCGTGTGACCATTGAAAGACCGATCAGCGAACCTATTCGCTGAAAAAGTGTCTTTCTGACTGCATGTCGCGGCGCCATGGTGCCGCGACATGTTTTATTCCGGCACTACCTTTTCCATTTTCGGCATTGCGATATGCCAGCGCTGCGGAGTTCATGATGTCGCGCGCCCTCTTTTTGTTACTCGTTATCCTGCTGAGCGCGGTCCTTTCAGGCGCGGCCTCTGCAAACGATATCTTTTCCAGCGTCAACGACGATGTGGTTGTTGAGGGCGCCAGCCGCGTCGATAGCGCCGTTACGACCTCTCCATGGCAAACCTCGAAGGACAATGCCTCCAGCGACGGCAACTTCCTGCCGGTTGATCAGGCATTTACCTACAAAGCATGGCGTGAAGGCAATACGATCAAGGTGGGATTTGAAAGTGCAGACGCTTACTACCTCTATCGTCACCGCTTCGGTCTTGAAAGTGACCGTGCCGACATCACCCTGAGTGCACCCGACATTCCTCGCGGGGAAGCCATTCACGATGAGTTTCTGGGCGATGTGGAAGTCTTTCATCATCCGCTGATCATGACGGCGATACTGAAAACGCCGCTGCCCGACGAGGCCGCGGTTCCGATCCGGGTTCATTTTCAGGGCTGCGCCGAGGCCGGCCTTTGCTATTCACCCGAGACACGCCATCTTCAGGCAGCGCCAGGCGATACGCCCGAGCGCTTCATTGATGCTCAGGGGCCGGATAATTCGATACCGGCGACCGATACTGTCACGCCGCCATCATCTGATAACGCTACCGGGGCGCCGCTACTGCCAGACCAGGCCGGCCTGCTGGTCATGATGGGAATCTTTGTTCTGGCGGGCCTGGGGCTTGCCTTCACGCCGTGTGTGCTTCCCATGCTGCCCATCGTGACCACCCTGGTGGTCGGCCAGAATGCCGACAAACGCCGGGCACTGGCATTGTCATCGGCCTATGTCGCCGGCATGGCGCTGACCTATGCCGCCCTGGGGACACTGATGGGTCTTTTCGGCGCCGGCCTCAACCTGCAGGCACGTTTGCAGTCGCCCTGGATTCTGATCCCCTTTGCCGGCCTGTTTGTCATATTGGCCCTGTGGCTAATGGGAGCTTGGCAGCTTCCGACTGGTGGGCGTTTTCAACAACGCATCAATACATGGCAGGATCGGCTGCGTCATGCAGGCCTGTCCGGTGCCGCACTGGCCGGAGCCCTGTCGACCCTGATCGTCTCGCCCTGCATTTCTGCTCCGCTGGCCGGCGTACTGGTGTATCTTTCCGCCGGCGCCAACCCGCTGACCGGCATGCTGGCTCTGCTGGCACTGGGGGTGGGCATGGGCCTCCCCCTGATTCTTGTCGCCACGCTGGGCGCCGGCTGGCTGCCACATAGCGGGCCCTGGATGGAAGGCGTTCGTCAGCTCTTTGCCGTGGCGCTGGCAGGCGTTGCCCTGTGGCTGCTTGACCGTCTGATCCCCTCAACCCTGTCGCTGGGGCTATGGGGCGGGCTTATGGTACTGACCAGTGCAGGCATGGGCGCCCTGTCGGGCAGCAGGCTGGCACTCTGGTCGCGTCTTCGTCAGGCACTGGCCCTGATGATTCTTTTCTGGGGGGCTTTATGCCTGATCGGTGCCGCCATGGGGCATGAGGATCCATGGATGCCGCTGGCCAGTGATGGGCAAGCCTCGCCGAGCACCAGCAATATTGCAGCCCCCGAGATGACTACGGTGACAACGCGTCAGGCCCTTGACGATTTAATCCGTCATGCGGATAGGCCGGTCATGGTGGATGTCTATGCTGACTGGTGTATCAGCTGTCGTCATTTTGAGCGTGACGTACTGGGAGACGACGATATACGCCGGCAGCTTCAGGACCTTGACCTGATTCGTCTGGATGTCACGGATAACGGCCCGGAAGTACGTGCGCTGCTCAAGCGTTATGGCCTTTTCGGCCCCCCGGCACTGCTGTTTTTCAGCGGCGGACAGGAAATGACCGATCAGCGTACTCAGGGTGAAATCGAGCGTCCCCGGATGCGCGATTTGCTCAAGCAGGTTAAAGAAAATGCCTGATCGAATTTGGCTCATATCATTCGGCGACTTTCTGGACACCGTTCGCTTTTTTCGGCAAACTCCCCCAACACATTTGCGGCGACGTGATCGTCTGAGATCATGTCGCTATCTTGCCGGTTGACCTTCAGGTTAACCATGAGGTGTTCGAGGGCACATCCGCTGCCTGACAACAGAGTTTATTTCCCGGGCCCTGTGCCAGACGAGGCCCGATCGATCAACAGGTATTGCCATGGACATTCGCAAGGTCAAGAAGCTCATCGAGCTGCTGGAAGAATCCAACATCAGCGAAATCGAGATTCAGGAAGGCGAGGAGTCCGTCCGCATCAGCCGCAATCTGCCCGGCCAGCAGGGTCAGGTCATGATGCCGCAGGCACCGATGGGCTATTACCCGCAGACTCAGGCACAGCCGCAGCAGAGCACCGGCGGTGCACCGGCCGCGGCCGAAGAATCCGCACCGGCCGTGCCGAGCGGCCATCAGGTGCTTTCTCCGATGGTCGGCACCTTCTATCGCGCGCCGGCACCCGGTGCCAAGTCGTTCGTCGAAGTCGGCCAGACCGTCAGAAAGGGTGACACCATCTGCATCGTTGAAGCCATGAAGATGATGAACCAGATCGAAGCGGACAAGGACGGCGTGATCGATGCCATCCTTGTTGAAGATGGCGAGCCGGTCGAGTTCGACCAGCCCATGATCATCATTGCCTGACAGGATTTTCAGCATGCTGGAAAAGGTACTGATCGCCAATCGCGGCGAAATCGCACTACGTATACTGCGCGCCTGCAAGGAGCTCGGTATCAAGACGGTGGCGGTCCATTCAAAGGCAGATCGTGACCTGATCCACGTCCGTCTCGCCGACGAAGCCGTCTGCATCGGGCCTGCGCCCTCCCCGGCCTCTTATCTCAACATCCCGGCGCTGATTTCAGCCGCCGAGGTGACAGATGCCACCGCCATCCATCCGGGCTATGGCTTTCTCTCCGAGAACGCCAACTTCGCCGAACAGGTCGAGCGCTCCGGGTTTGTCTTTGTAGGACCAACGGCTGACGTCATTCGCTTGATGGGTGACAAGGTCTCGGCCATCGAATCCATGAAAAAGGCCGGTGTTCCCACGGTTCCGGGCTCCGATGGTCCGCTGCCCGACAATGAGGCTGAAATCCTTGAGATCGGTCGCCGCATCGGCTTTCCGGTCATGATCAAGGCAGCTGCCGGCGGCGGCGGCCGTGGCATGCGAGTGGTTCGTGAAGAATCCCAGCTGGTATCGGCCGTAGCGGTAACCAAATCGGAAGCCAATGCTGCTTTTGGCAGCGATGTCGTCTACATGGAGAAGTATCTGGAGCGGCCTCGTCACGTTGAGGTACAGGTACTCGCCGACGGCCAGGGCAATGCCATCCATCTTTTCGATCGCGACTGCTCACTGCAGCGTCGTCATCAGAAGGTGCTCGAGGAAGCTCCGGCACCCCATATTGATGAAAAGGCCCGCGAGAACGTGCTCAAGGCCTGCGTGGATGCCTGTCTCGAAATCAATTACCGCGGCGCGGGCACCTTCGAGTTCCTGTACGAAAACGGCGAGTTCTTCTTTATCGAGATGAACACGCGCGTTCAGGTCGAGCACCCGGTCACCGAAATGGTCACCGGTGTGGACATCGTCAAGGAACAGCTCAAGATTGCCTCCGGCATTCCCCTGTCGATTCGCCAGGAAGATGTGGTGGCCAACGGGCATGCCTTCGAGTGTCGCATCAACGCCGAGGATTCGCGCACCTTCATGCCCTCGCCCGGCAAGATCAGCTTTTATCATGCGCCGGGCGGGCTGGGTGTACGCATGGATTCACACCTCTATACCGGCTATACGGTACCGCCCAACTATGACTCCCTGATCGGCAAGCTGATCACCTGGGGCGAGAACCGCGAAAGCGCTTTGACTCGCATGCAAAATGCGCTGGATGAGCTGCTGGTGGAGGGCATCAAGACCAATACCGATCTGCAAAAGGATCTGGTCCGTGATAGCGAATTCCAGCGCGGTGGCGTCAATATCCACTATCTGGAAAAGAAACTGGGCCTGCAATAACGCTCACCGGATAGCGGTATATTCCTGACCCATCAGGGGGCGATCATATCGCCCCCTGATGCTTTCAGGGCAGTCGTGACTGCCTTCAACCCTGCTTGCAGGAGGCCTTATGGCCTGGCTTCAACTCAAGGCGCACATCGCGCCGGAATACGCCGAACTGCTCGAAGAGCTTCTGACCGATGAAGGCGCTCAGGCCATTACGCTTGAAGATGCCGTGGATGATCCGGTCTTCGAACCCGAGCGCGGCACCACCCCCTTGTGGAATCAAACCGTTCTGACCGGTCTCTATGACGATCTGGAAGGCGTCAGCGACATGATCGCCCGAGTGCGAGAGCACTGGGCCAGCGTTGCTGGTGATGAGCCCTGCCCCGAGATTGAATACGAAGTGCTTGAGGATCGCGACTGGAGCCGCGAGTGGATGGACGGCTTTGAACCCATGAAAATGGGCCAAAGGCTATGGATCGTACCCAGCTGGTTCGACCCGCCGGAAACGGATGCCGTCAATCTGATGCTGGACCCGGGCCTGGCCTTCGGGACCGGCACACACCCGACCACCGCCCTTTGTCTTCAGTGGCTTGACGAGCTGGCCGTAGCCGGTGAGCTGGAGCATAAGCGCCTGATCGACATTGGTTGCGGCTCGGGCATTCTGGCCATCGCGGCACTCAAGCTCGGCGTGGCTCATGCCGTGGGCACCGATATAGATCCGCAGGCACTGCTGGCCAGCCGCGACAATGCCGGTCGCAATGACATTGCCGAGCAGGATTTCGATCTTTATCTGCCCGAACAGGCACCCAATGATCGCTTTGACGTAGTGGTGGCCAATATTCTGGCCGGACCGCTGGTCGAACTGGCGCCCATGATTGCAGGTCATGTCGTTCCGGGCGGACGCCTGGCACTCTCGGGCATTCTGTCGCACCAGGCCAATGATATTCTTGATGCCTATCGCGATCAGGGACTTCACATGAACGAGCCGCGCGAGCGCGAGGGCTGGGTTTGTGTCGAAGGCTATCGCCCGGCCGAGTCCGTCTGAGGCCCGTTCTTTCGGCGTAGCAACGCGACCTGGCCCTTCAAGATCGGCGCTCAGGTCGCTATCATGTCTCTCCCTTTTTCGGATAAAGCTTTCAATGGTTAGCGGACTGCCCTGTATCGGCCCTCACCGGCTGGCCGGGCGCGTTATTCTTGCGCCCATGGCGGGAATCACCGATCGCCCCTTTCGCCAGCTCTGCAGAAAGCTGGGTGCCGGACTGGTGGTTTCCGAGATGGTCACGGCCGACAAGCGTCTATGGCACACGCCCAAATCACGCCTGCGACTGGATCACACCGGCGAGCCCGGCCCCCGCTCGGTGCAGATCGCCGGCGGCGATGCCGCCATGCTGGTAGATGCTGCTCGCGTCAACGCTGATAACGGCGCCGAGATCATCGACATCAACATGGGGTGTCCAGCCAAGAAGGTCTGCAACAAGGCCGCAGGTTCAGCCCTGATGCGCGATGAGTCACTGGTGGCCGAAATACTTGAGCGCGTAGTGAATGCCGTCGAGATTCCGGTGACGCTCAAGATTCGTACCGGCTGGTGTGATCAGACCCGCAATGCACTGACTATTGCGCGCATGGCAGAATCTGCCGGTATCGCCGCACTGAGCGTCCATGGACGCACTCGCGAGCAGCGCTACCATGGGCTGGCCGAGTACGACACCATCGCTCGGATCAAGTCCGAGCTGACCATACCGGTGTTTGCCAATGGCGACATCGACGGACCCGAGAAGGCCCGACACGTACTCGACTATACCGGCGCCGATGCTGTCATGGTGGGTCGCGCGGCACAGGGTAACCCCTGGATCTTTCGCGAGATCGAACACTACCTTGAAAGCGGCAATTTTTTGAGCCCGCCCACCGCCGCCGAGCGTTCCGAGGTCATGACCGACCACCTCGAAGCCCTTTATGTACTGTACGGTGAGCACATGGGCGTGCGCATTGCACGCAAGCATATCGGGTGGTATCTCGCCTGCGCCGAGGATGGCGAACAATGGCGTCGCGCATTCAATACCCTCGAACAGTGCGATGAACAGCAGCGCTACCTGAAAGAGCTTTTTGCCGAAAATTCTCCGTTCGCCCATATAGATGGAACGCGTGCCGCATGACTAGTCATCCATTGTCTGATCAACCGGGTGAAACCCCCATTCAGCTTCACCAGCATCCTTCTCAGTCGCGCACGCTGCGTGAAGCCGTTGATCAGGCCATGTCGCTTTATTTTTCCCATCTTGATGGTGAAAACGTAACCGACCTGTACAACATGGTCATGGCCGAAGTGGAAGCCCCGCTGCTGCGCTCGGTCATGACCCATACCCGCGGCAACCAGACCCAGGCCTCACAGATGCTGGGCCTTAACCGCGGAACACTGCGCAAGAAGCTCAAACAGTACGATCTGATCTGAGCCTGATGCGCTGCTCGCGCATGACATGCTTACTGCCTGCCACGGAAACCTCATGACTCATCAAGACGAGACTGCAATGTCCAACGCCTGCCTGCCGATCCGCCGTGCACTGATCAGTGTCTCCAACAAGGAAGGCATCGTGGACTTCGCCCGCCGCCTTTCCAACCTTGGCGTGGAACTTCTTTCGACCGGTGGCACATGGCGCCTTCTCAATGAACAGGGCATTGCCGTTACCGAAGTGTCGGAGCACACCGGTTTCCCTGAGATCATGGATGGTCGGGTCAAAACCCTGCATCCGCGCATTCACGGCGGCATCCTGGGCCGCCGTGGCCAGGATGACGCGGTCATGGCCGAACACGACATCGCTCCGATCGATATGGTGGTGGTCAATCTCTACCCCTTCGAGGAAACCGTGGCAGATCCGGCATGCACGCTGGAGCGCGCCATCGAAAATATCGACATTGGCGGCCCGACCATGGTGCGTGCCTGCGCCAAAAACCATGCCTATACCACCATCGTGGTCGATCCCGTCGATTACACGCGCGTGCTTGAATCACTGGAAGGAACAGATAAGGGCACCCACCAGCCCCTGCGTTTTGATCTGGCCGTCAAGGCATTCGAGCATACGGCCGGATATGACGCTGCTATCGCTCGCTATCTGGGCGGCATCGTCGAGGCCGGTGATGGTGAGACCACCGCTTTGCCCCGTACCTGGTCGACCCAGTTCCACAAGCGTCAGCAGATGCGCTATGGCGAAAACCCGCACCAGCAGGCGGCCTTTTATACCGAGCGTGAACCGAGCCCGGGCAGTATCTCAAGCGCCGTCCAGCTACAGGGCAAGGCGTTGTCCTATAACAATGTGGCGGACACCGATGCCGCACTGGAGTGTGTCAAGAGCTTTGATGCCCCCGCCTGTGTCATCGTCAAACATGCCAATCCCTGTGGCGTTGGCATCAGCCGTGACGGCCAGCTCAAGAGCGCCTATGAACTCGCCTTTGCCACCGACAGCGAATCTGCCTTTGGCGGCATCATTGCCTTTAACCGCGAACTCGACGGCGACACGGCCGCCGCTATCGTCGAGCGTCAGTTCGTTGAAGTCATCATCGCACCAGCCATCAGCGATGCCGCACGCAAGACCGTCGCCGACAAGAAAAACGTACGTTTGCTGGAGTGTGGCGCCTGGCCCGAGCATGCGCCCGAGAGCTTTGATTACAAGCGCGTGACCGGCGGCCTTCTGGTTCAGTCCCGCGACGACGGCATGGTCACTGAAGAAGAGCTGCGTACGGTCACACAACGCGCGCCCACGGCCTCAGAGCTTGATGACCTGCTGTTTGCCTGGAAGGTCGCCAAATTCGTCAAATCCAATGCCATCATCTATGCGCGCGATGGCCAGACCGTCGGGGTAGGCGCCGGCCAGATGAGCCGCGTCAATTCTGCACGCATTGCCGCCATCAAGGCAGATCATGCCGGTCTTGAGGTCAAGGGTAGCGTTATGGCCTCGGATGCCTTTTTCCCGTTCCGTGACGGCATCGACAATGCCGCGGCAGCAGGCATCACGGCAGTGATTCAGCCAGGCGGTTCCATGCGCGACGAAGAAGTCATCAAGGCTGCCGACGAAGCCGGCATGGCCATGGTCTTTACCGGTATGCGTCACTTCAGGCACTAACGCATACCCGCAGATCCAAAAGGCCATACCCGATAGGGGATGGCCTTTTTAACATCCCGCTTTTCATCACACCCATGGTTATAAAAAGTTCATACTGAAACCGGGCTTAATCCAAACAGCACAGTCGCCTCACATTTCTTCGAGCAATAATGCGTAGCCCGGTCAGGGTCAACAGCAATGACCCTTGATGGCAAAAATTAAAAAAATTGTCCGGAGTAAACACGCATGTGGAAGGTACTGTCTCTCAAGGGATTGACCATCAAGAAAATCACTATTGCCGTTGCGATCACCATCGTAACGACAGCCGGCACATACGGCTATGCCAGCGAGCACAGCTGGTGGTTCACGCCGGCACAGGGCAGCATGTGCTCCTGAACCTCGAATACCGAAAACCCCGCCAGGGCGGGGTTTTTTAATGCTTGAAAGTGTCTGTCACTGACCCGGATCAATCGATGGTCATGCACAGATACTTCGTTTCCATATACTCTTCCAGTCCATAGCGTGAACCTTCACGCCCCAGCCCGGACTCCTTCATACCGCCAAACGGCGCCGCGGCGTTGGAGACCAGCCCTTCATTGATCCCCACGATGCCGTATTCCAGCGCCTCACCCACACGCCAGATCCGCCCGGCATCGCGCGTGTAGAAATAGGCGGCGAGGCCAAACTCGGTATCGTTGGCCATGCTGATGGCCTGCGCCTCATCGTCAAAGGGAAATACCGCCGCCAGCGGTCCGAAGGTCTCTTCAGAGGCCACCTTCATCGACGTATCAGCACCATTGATCAGGGTCGGCTGGTAGAAGCGTCCGCCCAGCGTATGCTGGTGACCGCCGATCATGAGCTCACCGCCCTTGTCGATGGCATCCTGCACGTGTTCATGTACCTTGCTGACGGCGTTTTCATCAATCATGGGGCCGATGTTGACGCCCTCTTCCATGCCATTGCCGACCACCAGCTCACCGTTCATCGCCGCCGCCAGCTTTTCACAAAAGGCGTTGATGACCCCCGACTGCACGAGGAATCGGTTGGTACAGATGCAGGTCTGTCCCGCATTGCGGAATTTCGACGCCATGGCGCCGGCGACGGCGGCATCCAGATCGGCGTCATCAAAGACGATAAAGGGCGCGTTGCCGCCCAATTCAAGCGATACCTTCTGAATATGGGTCGAGGCCTGTGACATCAGCTTTCGACCCACATCGGTGGACCCGGTAAAGGTGATCTTGCGCACCAGCGGTGATTCGGTCATCGCCTTGCCGATATCGCTGGCGCTGCCCGGCAGGACGTTAAACACACCGCGTGGCACGCCGGCACGCTCGGCCAATACCGCCAGCGCCGTGGCAGAAAGCGGCGTCTGTCCTGCCGGCTTGATCACGATCGGGCAGCCTGCAGCAAGTGCGGCCGCCGCCTTGCGAGTAATCATGGAGGAAGGAAAGTTCCAGGGCGTGATGGCGCCGACAACGCCGACCGGCTGCTTGAGCACCATGATGCGCTGATTGGCTTTCGCACCCGGAATGGTATCGCCATAGACGCGGCGCGCCTCTTCAGCGAACCAGCGCATGAAGCTGGCTGCATAGACGATTTCGCCTTCTGCTTCGGCAACGGGCTTGCCCTGTTCAAGCGTCATGATTCGGCCAAGATCGCGCTTGTGCTCGATCATCAGCTCATACCAGCGATAGAGGATATCAGCGCGCTCAATGGCCGTACGGCCACGCCAGTCCGGAAAGGCAGCATGTGCCGCTTCAATGGCACGATTCGCCTCGGCAGCACCAAGTCGGGGAACCCGGGCAATGATCTCGCCCGTGGCAGGATTGTCGACCTCGATCTGCTCACCGCTGTCGGCCGCTACCCAGCTGCCGTCAATATAGGCGAAGGGTCTGAAAAGATGCTTGTCGTTCAACGTATCCATGTCGTTCTCCTGTCAGCTTGAAGTCCCTTGAGCACTCGGGATAGGCCCAAGCATAGGACATGCCGCTGAACAGGAGAACCGTTGCCACCGGCCATGTGGCCATAGAGGCAGTGTAATGGAGATCAGTTATGGACGAGGGTCAGGAACTCCTGACGTGTCGACAGGTTGTCACGGAAATCTCCCAGCATGACAGAACTCTTCATGCTGGAGTTCTGCTTCTGGACGCCACGCATCATCATGCACATGTGACGCGCCTCGACGATCACGCCAACCCCGCGGGCATCGGTGGCATCGAGTACGGCATTGGCAATCTGGCGCGTCAGCTCTTCCTGAATCTGCAGACGACGCGCGTACATGTCCACGATACGGGCAAACTTGGAAAGCCCCAGCACCTTGCCACGCGGGAGATAGCCGATATGGCACTTGCCGATAAAGGGCAGCATGTGGTGCTCGCACATCGAATAGAGCTCGATATCCTTCACGATCACCATCTCATCGGTATCCGATGAAAACACCGCGCCGTTAACGATATCCTCAAGGCTTTGCTGATAGCCGTGCGTCAGGAACTGCATGGCCTTGGCAGCGCGTGCCGGTGTGTCCTGAAGTCCTTCACGCTCGGGGTCTTCACCCAGCGCCGAAAGGATTTCGCGATAGTGATTTTCCATCTCCTGACTCATGTTTCTTTCCTGCGTTTCGGGTATATCCAGTGGCTCGGCGGCCACCGTGTCATGTTTCAATGCCGGACTGGCCGGCGATCGTCGCAGTGCCTGTCACGCCAGCCATCGAGGTGATGACAGCGCGACACGCTGTTGTTCGAGAGTTCTGATATGCTGATCCCAGTAATTTTCGCTGGCAAGCCAAGGAAAGGCACGGGGAAAGGCCGGATCACTCCAGCGCTCTACCAGCCAGGCACTATATCGCACCAGGCGCAGCGTTCGTAGCTGTTCAATCCAGCCCAGCTGTCGTCGATCCAGCGGACAGTGCTCTTCATATCCTTCGATCAGCTCTGCCAGTTGCCCCTGCCAGGCAGGCTCATCCTCTCCGGTTAACAGCATCCAGAGATCCTGAACCGCCGGCGCCATGACGCAGTCGTCAAAATCCACCAGCGTAAAACTATCTCCCCGTCCCAGAATATTGCCCAGATGGCAGTCGCCATGAACACGCTGAAAGGCGTCATCCGGCCAGGCCTTTTCGGGCAGCATGTCCAGCAGCGCCTGACTGATCTGTTCATGGGCGCGACGCTGACGAGCATTGAGCCACTGACTGGCACGAATGCTTTCAAGACTCTCAAGCGCGATGGCATGAGGCTTTAGAATGGATCGGTGCATGAAGGGCTTTTGCCGGGCAATGGCATGCATCTGTCCAATGGCGCCCCCCAGGGCAAACAGATGTTCGGGGTTATCCAGCTCCGGCGCCTGACCTGGCACAAAATAAAAGATGGCGAGTCGAAAGCCGTCATGGTGAAGGAGCGACTCACCCAGATCGTTTCGCCAGAGACGATTGACCGGACAACCGGCGGCATAAAGCTCATCAACAAAGGCATGCTCTTCCAGAATGGCGGCATCCCCCAGACGATCGGGTCGATAAAACTTGACGATAAAGCGCTGATTTTGATCGTCGCGCCACAAAAAGACCCGGTTTTCGTAGCTGTTGAGGGCAAAGGGCTCGCCTTCAGTATAAAAGCCCTGTGCTTCTATGGCGGCGACAATGCGCGCCGGATCGAGCTGTTCAAAGGGATGAGCCACCATAAACCACCTCCACGTGCTGAAGGCGCCATGCTATCAGATTGCACGTCCTGCCGGGGTACGAGCCATCGCACAGGCAGTCACGTGCTCGGCGCCCTTTTCACGGCAGGCACGCGAGAGCGCATCAAGCGTCGCGCCAGTGGTCATGACATCATCCAGCAGCAATACGCATGGCGGCAACGCTGATGTGACGTGATAGACGTGGCGAACGTTACGCTGGCGGGCCGATCGCGACAGTCCTCTCTGTGTCGGAGTCTGACGACGTCGTGTGGCTCGATACAACGGCAGGTCAAGCGCATGAGCCAGCCGCTGACCCAGCCACCGTGTCTGATCAAAGCCACGCTCGCGCGCACGACTCAAATGAAGATCTGCCGTGACGATGGCCTGTACATGTTCGGGGCCATGTTGTACGTCAAATGCGTGCACCATGAGCTGCAGAAGAATCTGTCCGGCACGCCGATCAGCATTGAACTTGAAGCGCTGGATCAGCTGCGCAATCTCATCCTCATAAAGAAAGGGCACCCAGCTCTGATCGAAATCTGGTCGCCGTTTCAGGCAATGGCCGCATATCACATGGGAAGGCACTGAAGCCGGTCTCGGCTCGCTGCATACGGGGCAACCGCTGACGTGCCATGGCAGCCCGACCAGACACTGTTCACACCAGGGGCTGTCCCCTGCGCCGGCCAGACAAAAGCTGCAATAGCCCGGCATGGCCCAGACGAGAACGCGATCCAGCCATGTCATCCAACGCCTGCCTTTTCCCTGCAAGAGATACCCTGCCCCGGCTTTCGCCATACCCACGATCCATCAAGGGGTTATCGGCAACCGGCAGCAGCGCTTGAGAGGCTTTCTGGCTGACACAATGTGTCAGCCAGAAGCATCACGGCAGGGTGATTGGTAGAGCCGGATTACGGCTTGTTCACAACATTTTTCGGTGCCAGCCGCGGTGCGATCATGTTCTCGGGGCGCAGAATATCCTGCAGGGTCTCTTCATCCAGAAGCCCCTCCTCACGCACCAGTTCAAGCACCCCCCGGCCACTTGTCAGCGCCTGTCTTGCGATCCGTGTGGAGTTTTCATAACCGATGTATGGGTTGAGAGCCGTCACCAGCCCGATCGAGCCTTCCACCAGCGCCTGACAATGTTCCCTGTTGGCCGTAATGCCCACGATGCACTGCTCGCGCAGCATATCCATGGCTCGTGTCAGTAGCCGTATGGAGTCAAAGATCTTGTAGGCAATCAGCGGCTCCATGACGTTGAGCTGCAACTGCCCGCCTTCAGCTGCCATGGTCAGGGCAAGATCGTTGCCGATCACTTCAAAGGCCACCTGATTGACGGCCTCGGGAATGACCGGATTCACCTTGCCGGGCATGATCGAACTGCCCGGTTGACGCGCAGGAAGATTGATTTCGTTGAGGCCGGTACGGGGCCCGCTGGAGAGCAGGCGCAAATCGTTGCAGATTTTCGAGAGTTTTACGGCCAGTCGCTTGAGCATGCTCGAGAACAGAACAAAGGCACCCATATCGGATGTGGCTTCAATCAAATCGGTCGCCGGAACCAGTGGCTGACCGCTGATTCTTGCCAGTTGGTTGACAGCAACATGCTGATACCCCGGATCGGCATTGATGCCGGTACCGATCGCAGTGCCACCCAGATTGACCTCACGCAGCAAGGGCGGCACCTGTTGACGCAGGTGACCCAGATCCTCACCCAGGGTCGTGGCAAATGCCTGAAATTCCTGACCCAGCGTCATTGGGACCGCGTCCTGCAACTGGGTACGCCCCATTTTCAACACATCGGCAAAAGACCTTCCCTTCTCGGCAAAGGAGGTGGACAACTGCTCCAGGCTATCGAGCAGGGCATCATGACCCAACAACAAGCCGAGACGGATGGCCGTCGGATAGGCATCGTTGGTCGACTGGGACATGTTGACATCATTGTTGGGATGGAGGTGGTGATAGTCCCCCCTGGCATGCCCCAGAATTTCCAGGCCGACATTGGCGATCACCTCATTGGCATTCATGTTGGTTGAAGTACCCGCGCCGCCCTGAATCATGTCGACCACAAACTGTTCATGATAACGGCCTTCAATGATGTGCTGGCAGGCCTCATGAATCGCCCTGAAGCGCTGCTCATCAAGATGGCCCAGATGATGATTGGCTTCTGCAGCGGCCTGTTTGACCATGGCCAGCGCCACAACCAGCCGAGGATAGTGAGACAGCGCAACCCCACTAAGATGGAAATTGTTCACGGCACGCAGCGTCTGAATACCGTAATAGGCTTCCGACGGGACCTCCAGAATGCCCAGTAGATCCTTTTCCTGACGAACGCTCGGGTGTTTTTTACTCGAGTCAATCTTTTGAGACGAAGTCATGCCGGTATTTCCACCCACCTGAAGAGAAGAAGTATCAATAGAGCCCAACCAGGCCACACTACTCTCTCAAGGCACCAGCCGACCAATGCCATTACCTCCTGTCTCATGCAGGCTCGGCATATACGAATGACGGTTCAACCACCGTGCTGGTGGGCCGTCGAAAGCGAACGTCCTGAAGACATCACAATGCCCACCCGATTTGACGAAATCGCTGGGTCCCCCATCAAGTTCAATAAGGACAGGTAGTCATCAAGGAAGGGAAACTTCATCTCAAAAGGTTTTGTTCCATTTGTCGTGGGCAGATCAAAACCCTTTAAAGGCATCAGGCCAACTCAGCGCAATACGGCCTCTGCCCCACATCTTTTCATCATGTCGGTTTTTAAACTTGTCCATGACGAATGACGTTATTAAGGCCAACAGCATTTATCCGTTCGTGATGATTTTTCACTACGGCATCATGATCATCTTTATGGTGTGGACGGGCATCCACAAGTGCGGCCAAAACCAGAGATCATTAGTCTTATTGACACTTATTTTTATATCAATTAAGCAAAATAATATCTTTTAAGACCAAGGTATAAATTATTGGCTTTAAAGCGCTTCGTGAAACAAAACTGGATAACGCAGGAAAAATTATTCGCTTTAATACCCTTTAATCGTGCCTTTAACTTCGCAGACGAATTCATGTCTCAAGGGGCACCACAATGGGTTTCAAATCGATTGCCATTGCCACAGCACTTATCCTGTCGAGCAGCATGTCCACAGCGGCACTGGCGGACTATCCCGAAAAACGCATCGACCTGGTTGTCGGCTTTGCTGCTGGCGGTGGCACCGATGTCATGGCCCGTACAACGGCTCCATTTCTGGAAAAATACCTGGGTAATGATGTCTCGGTAGTGGTCAAGAACATGCCGGGCGCCAGTGGTCAGATTGGCGTTACCGCGGTCGCCGAAGCCAGGCCAGACGGCTATACGATCGGCACCTATAATCTGCCGGGCGCCATGGCTCGAACCCTGGACCGGGACGCCGATTACAACGCCGATAGCTTTACCTATCTGGCCAATGTCGTGAACGATCCCAATGTCATTGTCACCCCTAAAAAGAGCGACATTGACACCATGGACAAGCTGGTCGAGGCAGCCAAAAAGCGTCCCGGTGCCGTGACGGTGGCCATGTCCAGCCTGGGTGGCGACGACCATTTCTTCCTTCAAAGACTCACCGATGTCACCGGTGCCGACTATACCGTTGTGCCCTTCTCGGGCTCGGCCCCCGCCCGCAGCGCACTGATGGGCGGCCATGTGACCATGGGCATCATCAACATCTCCGAAGTCGTGGCCTTCCGCGATGAGCTAAACGTACTGGGTATTGCCTCCGAGAAGCGCTCTTCCATGGCTGACGACATCCCTACCTTCAAGGAGCAGGGATTTGACCTGGTCAACGGGGCACTTCGTGGTTTCGTAGCGCCGGCGAACCTGCCTGAAAACGTCAGGACCAGGCTGCTCGACGCTTTCCAGAAGACCTACGACGACCCTGAATTCCAGCAAGCCATGCGTCGATCCGGCAACCCGACAGAACTGGCTCTGGGCGATGACTTCAAAACCCTCAACGCCGAGCAGCTGGAACTGGCAAAACGCATCTGGGAAACCACTCCCTGGAAGTAAGCCTGCGCCACTTGCCCCGATTTTCTGACACATGACCTCCACGACAGAGCCACCGCGCCATTCCCCAACGAAAGCGCGGTGGTTCAAACGGCATGACTGAATCGTCATGGCCGGCCTGTCATGGCTGGCTCCAACGCTACTCCATGAGACATCTCCCATGAATAGTGAACCCGCTAACACTGCCCACGAGCCTTCTCGCGGTATCGATCCGGACCTGATCGCTGGCGTGATCATCGTGCTTGGCGCAGGCGCACTATTGACCCGGACTTCAGACATGCCGGGCATGACAGCGCTATTACCGGTCACCATGCTGTCAGCACTGATCCTGCTCGGCGTCCTGCTGATCGGACGCTGCGTACTGCGCCGCCGGCGTCAGACCGTGGCAGCCATCAAGGTTTTTGACAATGCCAAACGATTTATCGGCATTGTGGCGTCCATTGCGATTTATGTCGCTGCTGTAGCGCTGCTGGGCTTCTACACCTCAACAGCCGTCATGATCCCGGTAGTGGCCTGGTGCTTCGGGTACCGAAACCTCAAGGGCGTACTGCTCGCCGATCTGATTTTTACAGGCGGCATCGCGATCATCTTCGTGCTGCTGATGGGTCAGGAATTGCCCACCGAATTCTTCCTGCGCTAACGAGGACATGTCATGTACGGCAATCTTATTGATGCACTACCGTCCGTATTGTCCCTGGGCAACCTGCTGGCGGTCGTTGTTGGTGTTGTCGCTGGTATCTGCGTTGGCGCCCTGCCCGGTCTCAGCGCCACCATGGCCATCTCGGTACTGATTCCCTTTACCTTCGGCATGGACCCGCTGGTCGCCCTTGGCATGATGGCCGGTATCTACAACGGGGCCATGTACGGCGGTTCAATTCCCGCTGTCCTGCTGCGCATTCCAGGCACGCCAGCCGCTGTCGCCACCAGTTTCGATGGTTATCCGATGGCCCAGCAGGGCCGTGGTGGCTATGCCCTTCAGGTCGCCGTGGTCTCTTCTGCGCTGGGCGGTATCGCCTCGGCGCTGGTCCTGATGCTGCTGGCACCACCACTGGCCAAGGTCACTCTGCTTTTCGGTCCGACCGAAATTTTCTGGGTGGCGGTCTTTGGCATGTCGGCCATCGTCTTCCTGCTTGGCGGTGACGTGATCAAGGGTTTGATCAGCGCAGCCTTTGGTGTCTTTGTCTCCCTCGTCGGTGCCGATACCATCTCTGGCGCCGAGCGTTACACCTTTGGGCATCTGGAGCTGCTCGACGGCATCAACATCGTTGTGCTGCTGGTCGGGCTCTATGCACTGCCGCCGGCCATCGGCCTGCTTGAGGAAATCCGCGATTTCGATACCGAAAATACCGGCCGACTCAATACCACCAGCATCTGGAAGGCCATCCCCGGCATGCTGAAGTACTGGAAGACCTGGGTACGCTCTTCAATCATCGGCGTGTTTGTCGGCATCCTGCCTGGCGCCGGCGGCTCCATGGCAGCGTTTCTCAGTTACAACGAAGCCCGCCGAGCCTCCAAAAATCCGGATGACTGGGGCAAGGGCGAACCGGAAGGCGTTGCTGCCTCGGAAACCTCCAACAATGCCGATACTGCCGCCGCACTGATCCCGGCGCTGACGCTGGGCATTCCCGGCACGGCGGTCGCTGCCGTCATGCTCGGTGGACTGTTGATCCACGGCCTGCAGCCTGGCCCCATGCTGTTCCGTGACAACCCTGAAATCGTCTTTGGCTTCATGTGGCAGTTCCTGTTTGCCGCCATCCTGCTGATCTTCCTCGGGGGGGCGCTGGCCACCAACAGCTTTGCGCAGGTACTGCGCCTGCCACGACCGCTGCTTGGCGCCATTATCATCTCCCTGGTGTTCATCGGCGTGTACTCGATCAATGGCCGCATGTTCGATGTCTATCTGATGCTCGGCTTTGGCCTGATCGGCTATTTCATGGACAAGCTGAAGTTCCCGCTGCCGCCGGTTGTACTGGGGCTGATTCTGGGAGGGTTTGCCGAACAGAACCTGCGTCTTGCACTTCGCATTGGTGGCGGTAACTGGGACATTCTGGCCTCGAGCCCGACGGCCAAGGTGCTGATCGGCATGATCCTGCTGGTGATACTGTCTCCGGTCTTCTCACGGCTGATGCGTGCGCGCAAGGCCAAACGAGTCGCCGAGTGATGACACCTCATGCCTCGATCCGGGAAGCATGGCTGGCACTGACCGATGAGTCGGTGCTGGACCCGGCCCAACCGATTCTGGACGCGCACCATCATCTGTGGGATCGCGAAGAGAGCCGCTATCGCACCGAGGACTTCATCGCCGATGTGAGCCGTGGCCATGACGTGCGCGCCAGTATCTACGTGCAGTGCCGCACCGGGTATCGCCGCTCGGGGCCCGAGTCGCTCTACCCGCTGGGTGAGGTCGAAACGATCCTTGAGTGGAGCGCTCAGACCCCGAATCATCCGGTCGGCATCGTTGCCTTTGCCGACCTCATGCAGGGCGACGCGGTACGCGACACCCTCGATGGCCTGCGGGAACTGGCCCCGAATCACGTATGTGGCATTCGCAATACCACGGCCTATCACCCCGACCCGGCGGTGCGCTCCAATCCGAGGCCGGCTCCGGATGGTCTGCTGCGATCAAAGGAATTTCACCGAGGTGCCGCTGAAGTCGCCCGGGCCGGACTGACCCTGGACGTCTGGGCCTACCAGACGCAGCTGCATGAAGTCGAAGCGCTCGCTCGCCTGCTGCCGGAGCTGACGGTGGTGATCAATCACTGTGGCGGGCCACTCGGCGTCGGGCCATTTCGTGAACGAACACCGGCTGACTTTGCCGCCTGGCGCGCGGGCCTCGAGAAACTTGCCGCCCTGCCCAATACGCACCTCAAGATCGGCGGGTTCGGGCTTGCTGTTTTCGGCAATGACTACCACCACCAACCCGCGCCCCCGGACTCCGAACGTCTGGCAAGAGACTGGGCGCCCTGGTTCGGAGTCTGTCTTGAGGCCTTTGGTCCGACGCGCTGCATGCTTGAGAGCAACTTCCCCGTGGACAAGGGAATGTTCTCCTATGTCGCGCTCTGGAATGCCTTCAAGCGATTGACGCAAGCGTTAAGCCAGAACGACCGGGATCAGCTGTTCTGGAAGACTGCTGCCAGTACTTACCGTGTGGCCTTCAACGATGCTGTCACACCTCACGCTCTGACCTAACCAGTGGCGCTACCACAATACGAATAACAATGGGGCAACAGGACATGTTCAAAACCTTTCGAAAGACACTGATCATTTCAGCAATCGCCTTGTCGACACAGGCGGTGACAGCGGTGGGCAACCCTGCATTCGCCGACTATCCGGAAAAGCCCATAGAAGTGATTGTCGGCTATTCCGCCGGAGGGGGCACCGATGTCCTCGCCCGCGTCGTCGGGAAGTATCTGGAGAAGGAGCTGGGAAATGACGCCAGTGTGGTGATCAAGAACCAGCCTGGCGCCGGCGACCAGATCGGATTTACCAGCGTCGCCAAGGCAAAGGCTAACGGCACTACTCTTGGCACCTTCAACCTGCCGGCCGCCATGGCGCTGACCTACGATCGCAAGGCGGCCTACGATGTCAACAGCTTTGATTACCTCGCCAATGTGGTGCACGACCCCAATACCCTGGTCGTCAGTCAGGACTCTCCCTATCACAGCCTGAAAGAGTTGATTCAGGCGGCGAAAGAGAAACCGGGTAGCGTTGGCATGGCCCTGGCATCACTGGGAGGCAATGACCACTTCAGTGCGCTGTTATTGGCTGCAGCCGCAGATACCGAATTCAACCTGATTCCCTTCAGCGGCGCCTCGATGGCGCGCACTGCCCTGCTGGGCGGCCATGTCGCCGCTGGCACCATGGCCCTGAGCCAGACCATCGGCTTTGAAGACGAACTGCGCGTACTGGCCGTTCTTGATGACAAGCGCTCCTCTTTCGCGCCTGACGTGCCAACGGCAAAGGAGCAGGGCTACGACGTCACGATGGGCTCCTATCGCGGCTTCGTGGCGCCTCACGGGCTCCCGGAGAAGGTCAGGACTCGACTGGTGACGGCCTTCAAGGCGCTGGCCGATAACGAGAATCTGCTCGATGAACTGGCCGCCCAGGGCAACACGCTCGACATCATCACGGGAGAGGACTACCGCCAGCTGAGCGAATCCCAGGCCGACGTCGCCAAAAAACTGTGGGAAAGCCATCCATGGAAATGAGCGTCATGAAGTGCCCGACCGGTTTCGGATCACATGAACACGCCGAACTTGCCGGAAAGCTCCGCCAGCTTGTTGTGCATCGCCACCAGAAGTTCGGACTTGGGCGAACTGGCGCGCCGTACCGTTCCAATCTGGCGATAGACCTGAGGACGGCCGAACGGCAGCTTGAGCATGTCGCGGCCATTCTCGCGCACCGCAATATCGGGCACGACTGCCGCGCCCAGGCCGGCGGCGACACACTCGACAATCGCCGGGATGGTGTCGATCTCGGCAATGTGTCTGACCTTGATCTCCTGATGGGTCAGTTCGTTGTTGATCAGTGCCGCCAGAGGAACGTCGCTGGCGAAGTGCACAAAAGGAAGGGTTTCCAGCAACTCTCGAACCGGCCTTACCGGCGTACCGGGAGGCGCGATGAAGACCAGCGGCTCACGAAGGAAGGGAGCCCAGGAGAGATTTCTCGAGACGCCAGCATGCTCGGCCACGACCGCCAGATCCAGGCGGCCGGCGTTGACATCACTGAGAAGCGCCGAGGACATCCCGACACGAAGATCCACATGCAGCTCGGGAAACGTCTCGCGCAGCGCCACGATCGCACGCGGCAACAGGGCAATGGTGCTGGTGCGAACAGAACCAATGCTGAGCGAGCTTGAGACATTGCTGCCCTTCAGCGAAATCCGGGTTTCCTCGACCAGACCCAGAACTTTCCTTGCCGTTTCCAGAAGCTGCAGACCCTGGAGATTAAGACTTGGCGGGCGCGTCTGTCGATTGAACAGCGAGGTATCCAGCTCCTGCTCCAGCGCGAGCATCTGCTGACTGACAGCAGAGGGGGTCAGGCTGACTTCGCGGGCCGCCCGGGCAAAAGTACCGTATTCGGAAATCGCGATTAGCGTGCGTAGCTGACGTGTATCCATGCCATCACCATTAAGAATTTCTTCACTTAATATAAAATATTAGTCGCTTTTATAAAGAAAAACTAGCTGTATTCTGATCGCTGGTCGTCTGCCAACGACACGGAAAACCATGCGCACTGTCGCTGATAATCAATGGAGAAAGACCTTGGAGAACCGACCCGCCATTCTTGTAACCGGCCCTTACCTGGCTGATGAGGCACGTCAATACGCAGAAGCCGCAGGCTACGACGTATACCACACGCCCGCTTATCCGACGGCAGAGGTGCTCGTTGAACACATCAACCGTCATGACCCGGTAGGCATCGTGTCACGCATGGGGCGATTCGGGGCTGAAGCGGTTGCGGCCGGCCGGTCACTCAAGGTGATTTCCAAGCATGGCGCCGGCGTGGATAACATTGATGTTGATGCGGCCACTCACCATGGTGTTCAGGTCATTCGCGCCGCCGGTGGCAATGCGGTCTCGGTGGCAGAGCATGCCGTTGCATTGATGTTTGCCACGGTCAAGCGCCTGCTGCCACTGGACGCGGGCATGCGTCAGGGCCGCTGGGAAAAGGCCGAATTTCTTGGACGAGAACTGTCAGGCATGCGCCTGGGCCTGGTCGGCGGTGGTGCCATCGCCGCTGCCGTGGTCAGAATCGTCAAGGGTATGGGTCTGGACGTTGCCGTCTACGACCCATACGCCTCACCAGAAGCCATCAGATCCCTCGGCGCCGAGCCCATCGACGATATCGACACACTGCTGTCCCGATCCGACATCGTCAGCCTGCACTGCCCCCTGACCGAAGCCAACGCACATCTACTTGATGCCAGAACGCTGGCCCTGATGCCGAAAGACAGCTACGTCATCAACACCTCCCGCGGTGGGCTGATCGACGAAAAGGCTCTGCTGGCTGCGCTCGAGAACGGCCACATTGCCGGTGCCGGGCTGGACACCTTCGAGCGTGAGCCACCCGAGGGTGTCAACCCGCTCGCTGGCTCCGAACGAGTCATCCTTACGCCGCACATTGCAGGCGTTACTGAAGAAGCCGGTACACGTGTTGGCGTTCTGGCCGTCAGTGGCATTGTCGACTTTCTCTCTGGCACAGCGCTGCCACCGGCGCGCATGGTCAACAGCATTTCAGAAACAACCTGTTCCTGAGCCCTGTTTTCATGACATATCGGCCAGAGGTACTGGCCACCTCAATGGAGTAACAACATGTCCATCGGTAATCGAGTTCTCAAGCGCCAGCGCCAGGTCAACGCATCTGTCGTCGAGGCTTTTGCAGCACTTCCTGTTGCGGTTGTCAGCGACAGCATGTCCCGTGTCTTTGCTGGTGGCAGCGACCTTCGCCCCATGCACCGTGATGGCTCAATGGCAGGCGTGGCCCTGACCGTGCGCACTCGTCCGGGCGACAATCTGATGCTGCACAAGGCCATCGACATGGCTGAACCCGGCGATGTCATTGTCTGCGACGCGGGTGGTGACACCACCAACGCACTGATGGGCGAGCTGATGCTGGCCTATGCGGTGAAAAAGGGCGTGGTCGGCTTTGTCCTCAATGGTGCTATCCGCGATCTTGATGGCTTTCGCGAGACCAATCTGCCCACCTTTGCAGCCGGGGTTACCCATCGCGGTCCCTACAAGAATGGTCCGGGCGAAATCAATACGGCGATCAGCCTTAACGGCATGGTTATCGAGCCGGGCGATCTGATCATCGGTGACAGTGACGGTATGCTTTGCGTCCCGTATGACGATGCCGATGCTGTACTCAAGGCTGCTCAAGCCAAGCAGGCGGCAGAAGAAAAGCAAATGGCCGCGATCCATGCCGGCGAAAATGATCGAAGCTGGGTAGATGCCGCACTAAAATCGACAGGCTTTGAATTCGCATAAACTCGGCGATTTCTCACTAAATAAAGTCGATAAAAGCCAAGGTTTATGGACTATCAAAGGATGCCAGATACCACAATATCCGGCATCCTTTTGGCGTTTTAAATTTAGATAACAACCACTCAAACCATTAATAATAAAACATAAAAAATGAAAACATAGACGAAGGTTTAATAATTAAACGCAATCGTTTCGGCGTACCATCAATCGCTTGCCGTGATGACTAAAAACCCATGGAATGTCGATATCATTCATTTCGACAAAACCCTTCCATTTTTACTTTTTCAACACGCCATAAACTCACCATCACCGCTTTTATATTTATATTTTTGGGAGAGTTTTAATGCCCTCGCTTCGAAACCGTTGGGTTTATTTTTTCTGCGCCCTTTTCATCATGCTGGCCTCTGCAGCCGGGGCGAATGACTATCCCGTTCGCCCCATCACACTGGTTGTACCCTACGGTGCAGGGGGAACCACCGACATTTCAGCAAGGCAGCTCGCCAGACTGGCAGAACCCCTGCTCGGCCAACCGGTCGTTATCGAAAACCGCCCTGGCGGTGGTGGTGTGAATGCCATGCGCACGGTATCCCGCGCCGCGCCGGATGGTTATACCCTGATCGCGACCACCTCCTCTCCCTCCTTTGTCGCGCCGGCACTGCGCGATACGGGCTATGACACGCTCAAGGATTTCACGCCGATCCTGAATTATTCCGGGCCCTGGCATGGTGTCCTGGTCAATGCCGACAGTCCCTACCACACCTTGGCGGAGCTGCTTGACGCTGCCCGCGATGGCGCTCGCCTCACCTATGCAACGGCTGGCGCCCTGAGCGGTGCACGCCTGGCGTTTACTCAGCTGGGACGCGACACCGATGCAAGGCTTCAGCACGTTCCGTTTGACGGCGCCGCCGGCGCAACCGCAGCCCTGCTTGGCCACCATGTCGATATCGCGCTGGTGCCTGCCTATCGCGATCTGGTTAAAAGTGACCAGCTACGGCTGCTTGCCGTGCTTGATGACCAGCCCGACCCGGATTTCCCGGAAGTCCCCACGCTTGAGCAGTCAGGACACGATATTCAATTTCCCTCCATCGTGGCCCTGATGGTGCCCCATGGCGTCAGCGCCGAGCGCGCCGAGACACTGCGCGCCGCATTCAGCCAGGCCGCCTCTTCACCGGAATTTGCCACCGTCATGAACAAACTCAACCAGCCCGTGAGGCTACTGCCCGGTGACGAGGTCGAGGCCGTGATCGAGAAAAATCTGGCCGCCTACCATCAACTGGCCGAGACCCTGAAGCGATGAGCATCGATAAGAGCATGTCCTCCCAACAGCGAGCGTCGCGTTATGGATTACAGAGCTGTACCTGTCTCGCAATCCTGCTCATTGCCGTCATTGGTCTGCTGACTCTGAATGATCAGGTGACGGTGTTTGATTTTGGCGACCCGGGCCCGGATGCACGCTTCTTCCCCAGACTGGTGCTGTGGCTACTGGCCCTGGGTGCCGTACTCAGACTGTGGCGCCATCGACGAGTGTCGGAGACGGCCATTGGCCCGGTTGCCGGCTGGATCCGCGTGCTTTTCATCATGATGCTGATGGCCGTGGCCCTGGCAACCATGCCGCTGCTGGGCTTCATCGTTACCGTGGCCACGATCGGTATCGTGCTGGCCTGGCTGCTGGGTGAGCGCCACTGGCTGTTCAACGTGGCCTTGCCGCTGATGGTCACCGTTGCCATTTTCTGGGCCGGACAGCATCTGCTCAACCTGCCCCTGCCCTGAGTCCGTCACCGCGTTTTCGCGTCCGAGACACCCCAAGAGATACTTCACATGCTTCTTGATGCCTTCCATGCCCTGCTTGATGTCTGGGTGCTGATCGCCGCCCTGGTGGGGGTGGCCGTCGGTATTGTCATCGGCGCAATTCCCGGCCTGGGCCCGACACTGGCCATTGCCCTGCTTATCCCGGTGACCTTCACCATGTCCCCCATTCCCTCTCTTATCCTGCTTCTAGGGGTGTATCAGGGGGCGATCTTTGGTGGCTCGATTTCCGCCATACTGCTCAACGTTCCCGGGACACCGTCTTCGGCAGCCACGGCGCTGGATGGCCATCCCATGGCACGGCAGGGCCGTGCCGGAGAAGCACTGCGCATCGCGCTCTATGCCAGTGTGTTCGGCAACATTTTCAGCTGTCTGGTGCTGATCGTGCTGGCCCATCCACTGGCCTCGCTGGCGCTCGATTTTGGCCCTGCACAGATGGCGGCGTTGATGACGTTTGCGTTGATCATCATCGTGCTGTTCGGCGGTGGTTCGATTCTTGATGCAGCCCTGATGGCACTGATCGGCGTCGCCGCCGGCATTGTCGGACTCGATCCCATCGAGGGGCTGCCGCGTTTCACCTTTGGCAGTTTTGCGGCCGAAGACGGCCTGGCGCTGATTCCGGTGCTGATCGGTCTTTTCGCGATGTCCGAAGTACTGCTGCAGGCCTTTGCCGGCAAGCAGAAGACGGCACCGGACACTGACATCGGCCCGATTTCGGGCAACGGCACCTCGAATCGCCCGGTCGGGTGGCTGACCCTGTGGAAGATGCGCGCCACCTTAATGGTGTCCTCCATCATCGGCACCCTGGTGGGTATCCTGCCGGGAATTGGTTCAACGGTGCCCGCCTTCGTCAGCTACAACCTGGCTCGCTCCCGTTCACGCGATCCGGCCCGCTTCGGCAAGGGAGAACCGGAGGGCGTGGCCGCCCCGGAGGCCGCCAATAATGCGGTAACTGGTGGCGCGCTGGTGCCCATGCTCTCCCTCGGCATTCCCGGCGACGCCGTTACCGCCGTTATTCTGGGAGCGTTCATGCTGCAGGGGCTGACGCCGGGGCCGTTCCTCTTCCAGCAGCACGGTGTTGAGGTCTATGCGATTTTCGAGGCGCTGATACTGCTGTCCATTCCCTGTGTGGTGTTCGGGCTGGCCATGTTTCGTGGCGCCGTTCACATCATTAAAATCCGCCCCCGTCATCTGTTCCCGGTCATTGCGATTCTGGCGATATTTGGTGCCTATTCGGTCAACAACAGTCTTTTCGATGTCGCCGTGATGCTGGGTGCCGGGGGGATTGGCTTTGTGCTGCGGCGGGCCGGTTTTCCGCTGCCGCCCCTGCTGATCGGGCTGATCCTCGGTCCACCGCTTGAGCAGAGCCTGCGCCAGGCGCTGCTGACCAGTGCCGGAAGCGCTGACATCTTTTTGCAGTC
Organism: Kushneria marisflavi; assembly: GCF_002157205.1. Lineage (NCBI taxonomy): Bacteria > Pseudomonadati > Pseudomonadota > Gammaproteobacteria > Oceanospirillales > Halomonadaceae > Kushneria > Kushneria marisflavi. Next base: position 298,361 of record NZ_CP021358.1, read on the forward strand.
ACCGATCGCCATGGGGCTGTTGGCCGTCACGCTGCTGTGCGTTCTGGGTGTCACCATCAGGCGCTACCGCCATACGCGCCAGGGAGATGCGTCATGACTCACACCTCAATGGCGCCCGCCTGTGACTGCCATATCCACGTCTTCGACCGTGACCGGGAGTACATCGAGACGACCTACCAGCCCCCTCGCAAGGGCATCGGCCATTTCATGGAGGAAACCGCGGTCTCGGACATCCGGCGCGCCGTGCTGATACAGGCCTCCATCGATGGCACCGACAACCACTATCTGCTCGAGACGCTTCGTCAGGCGCAGACGCTCAACCCGCCGCTTGAGCTGCGTGGCGTGGTCATGATCGATGAGCACACCTCAGGGCTTGAGGCGATGCGCGAAGCTGGCGTGCGTGGCATCCGCGTTCAGGACCGCACACGGCTGGGCCAGCACGACCTGGCGCGCCTGCCGGAGCTTGCTGCTCGCGCCGCAGCACTGGACTGGCATGTCGAACTCAATACAGAACCCGAGCGCTACGACATTTTGGCAGCACTGTTACCGACGCTCCCGGAAGGGCAAACAATCGTCCTGGATCATTTCGGACACGTAACACCCGGCCATCCTGATGAACTGACCCGCCTTTGCCGCCTGCTCGACACCGGGCGCGTCTGGATCAAACTTGCCCCCACCCGTGTCAGCCAGCACCCGAGGCGCTATGACGACCTCATCGAGTTAACTCGCCATCTTGTCGAGCGCTACCGCGAGTGTTGCCTCTGGGGAAGCGACTGGCCCCACGTCATGACGCCGTCGCCTATCCCCAGCTCCCTCGACATGATCAGGTTTCTCGAGCGTACCCTTTCCATATCTCAGCGCCAGGCCTGCCTGCGCGATAACCCTGAACGACTTTATCGGTTCTGATCTGCGGACCTGGATCAGCCTTCGCATTGCCCGCCATGATCGACGTCCTTTGGTGACGTCGATCACTTTTGGCATCCCCTTTTCCCGAATATAAAAAGCTCGTTTTATCGAGCAATTTCCGATTTATCTCGCTGAATTAAAACGACCAAGGTCTCATCGACAAAACATTCATCTCAAGGGCTGAGCATAAAGATTCACTGCACGTTTAATGCAGAAAAACACGCTTTAGCAATCCTTCTTTTTCATGTTCACTCGACGTCTGAAAGAGCGCCAACTACCCCATAATTTCTTGAAAATGACGCCAAAATATAGACGAAAGTCGAAAAAATACGCCGGCTTATTCCAATAATGCACCCGCACACTTCAAAAATAACGAGCTTTTATCATTGAACGTGAGGAAGTCCTGATGAAAACAATCAAGAATGCTCTACTATCCGGATTGGTCATCTTGAGTACATCGATGACCAGTAACGTCATGGCCGATAACTGGACGGGATATACCTATTCCTCCGTGTCCACGACCGCTGCTGTTCAGGGCATGAAACGAATTGCCGACCGTGTCGAGAAGGAAACGGACGATGACCTGTCGATCACGCTTCACCTGGGCAAGACACTTCAAATCTCCTCAAGCGATATCACGCAGGCCACCGGCGATGGCATTGTCGATTTCGCCGCGGATCTGTTCTTTTCAGGCAACGTCCCCATCGCGCGCATTCTCAACCTGCCCCTTTTGATCAACAACGATGAAGAGTGGAACAAGGCCTACGCGGTGATGGAGCCGTATCTCAAACAAGGGTTCGCGGATCAGGGTGTGACCTATCTGGGCAGCTATCGCTACCCGCAACAGGTCATCTTTAGTACCTTCAAAATGGACTCACTGGACGACCTCAAGGATCACAAGGTGCGCGTCACCTCGCCTGAACAGGGTGAATTCGTCGAGGCCTTCGGTGGTTCACCGATCACACTTTCAGGCTCGGAAGTACCGACGGCGCTGGAACGTGGCGTCATTGATGGCGTACTGACAGCCAGTGCGGGCGGTGCCAAGAACTGGCACGAATTCCTGCCCTACAACTACCGCCTGCCGGTCAACTACGCCAACAGTGCCATCATCGCCAATGCCTCTGCGTATGAAGGCCTCAAGGACAGCACGCGCCAGACACTCGATCGTATCGTGAGTGAGGAAACAGCCCGGATCACTCAGGACTTCCTCGTCGATGAGAAGACACAGGAACAGAAGCAGGCAGACGCCGGCATGACGATTGTCGATGCCGACCCGTCCGACATCAAACGCGCCCAGGAAAAGATGGCGCCATGGTGGCGCGAGTGGGCCAAACAGGCGGGACCGGAGCATGAAAAAGCGCTTGAGGCGGTTCTGAACGCCCTTGGCAAGTAATTCCGGAGCCCTTCATGAGTGATACATCCCCCCATCAGGTCAACGAGCCGGCATCTGCCGGCTCCCTGTTCGATATGATCGCCGCCGGCGTGCGATTTATCGCGGGACTGGCGCTGGTGGTACTGGTATTGATCGTCAGCGCCGAAATCGTCTCGCGCTTTTTCTTCAACCATTCACTGCGCGTCGTCGAAGAGCTGGCAGGGTACCTCGTCGTAGGCTTGACCCTGTTCGGCGCCAGTCTGGCTGTTCGGAAAAACAGTCTGTTTCAGGTCGGTTTCATCTTTGACGCCCTGCCCCACGCTCTCAAAAAGGGCTTGAGCCTGATCTATATGGCCCTGTCGCTTGCCGTCTGCGGCGTGCTGATCTGGTACACCCTGCAACTGGTCCTGAGCTCCTGGTCACGCGGCAATGTCGCGCCGACATTTTTGATGACGCCGTTATGGATGCCTCAGCTGCTGATTCCGCTGGGACTGACCTTTACCGCGATCTTCATCATCGAGCGCGCGATCATCACCCTGCGTCATGGAGGAACTGATTGATGGATGCCCTGATCGCCTTTGGCGTATTACTGGTGTTGATTGTTGGCGGGCTGTGGGTTCAATTCGCCGTTGGCGCGGCAGCGCTGGCCTACCTGTGGCTGATCAAGGGCGTCGCTGGCTGGAAGGCTCTCGGGCTGGTCAGCTGGGGAGCCGCCAACAGCTTCACGCTGGCTGCGATTCCGCTGTTCATTCTGATGGCGGAGATCCTGCTGGCCAGCGGGCTCAGTGCGCGACTCTATAACGGTATCGCCCCCTTCATGCGCCGCCTGCCAGGCGGGTTACTGCATACCAACATCGTGGGTAGCGGCGTATTTGCCGCCGTCGCCGGCGGCAGTGCGCCAACCGCGGCGGCGATGTCGACCGTGGCATTGCCGGCCCTGTCGGCACGCGGCTATAACCGCCGATTCGTGGCAGGCTCACTGGCGGCCGGCGGCACACTGGGCATTTTGATCCCGCCGTCGATCACCATGATCATCTACGCCACCTTTACCGAAACCTCCATCGCCCAGCTGTTCGCCGCCGGTCTGGTGCCCGGTATTCTGCTCGGTGCCTGCTACAGCCTCTTCATCATCGCGCGTGCGCTGGCGAAACCTTCGCTGGTTCCCAAAGATACCCAGCAACGCACGTTTACCGATTACCTGCGCGCCGCCGCGGACGTGCTGCCCTTTACGATCCTGATCGTGTTCATTCTTGGCAGCATCTACGCCGGCATCGCCACCCCGACCGAGGCGGGTGCGCTGGGCGTGGTCGGTGCCGTGGCCATCTCGGCACTGTATCGCCGACTCAATATCACAATGCTCAAGTCGGCGCTGTCGCGCACGCTGACCATGAGCGGCAACGTGCTGTTCATCGTGTTCATTTCGATGCTGTTTGCCTACGCCACGGCGCTGTCCGGCGTCGGCGAAGCACTGGTCGACCGCGTTGCCGAGGCAGGTCTGTCGCAGTTTTCGCTGCTTCTGATTCTCGTGGTGGTGTTTGCCATTCTTGGCTGCTTCATGGAAGGCCTTGGCATGATCGCGATCATCGTCCCGGTCATCTTCCCGACCCTGATGGCAATGGGCGTCGATCCGGTCTGGTTTGGCGTGTTCGTGGTCATCCTGGTCGAGCTTGGCCAGCTGACCCCGCCGCTAGGCGTCATCCTGTTCGTGGTGGCCAGCTCCGATGCGGAAACCAGAGTCGAAGACGTGGTCATGGGCGTGCTGCCCTTCTTCGCCATCATTCTGGCGTTTCTCGTGCTGCTCATTGCGATGCCCGACATCGTGCTGTGGCTTCCCCAACTGACTTCCGGAGGTTGACCCGTGGCCTTTCCCCATCCAGACCCGACCCTGATCGAGGCCGAGGTCTTCACGACCCTGCCTGAGGCGCTGCGGCGCCCCGGTACGCCTTCTGACTGGGCAACCAAGAATCGCCGCGGCGCGGCTGTCGACAGCTTCATCGAGGGCCCCTCCTTTGATCTGGACGGGCATCTATGGTTCGTTGATATTCTCTTCGGCCGGATACTTCGCGCCTCACCACAAGGCGACGTTGAACAGATCGCCGAATACGACGGTCAGCCCAACGGCCTCAAGATCGATACGAAGGGCCGCATCTTCATCGCCGATTTCAAGAACGGCATCCTGCAACTCGATCCGGCAACCGGCAGCATCAGTACGGTGCTGGGCGATGCCGACTCGGAAGGCTTCAAGGGCTGTAATGACCTGCATATAGGCCCGGACGGCGCGATCTATTTCACCGACCAGGGACAGACCGGGCTTCATGACCCCAGTGGGCGTGTCTACCGCTGGACACCCGATGATGGCCGGCTCGAGTGTTTGATCGATCGTGTGCCGAGCCCCAACGGGCTGGTGCTCGATACCAGTGGCCATACGCTCTACGTCGCGGTAACGCGTGCCAATGCAGTATGGCGGCTGCCGCTGTCGCCCAGCCAGCGGGTGGTGAAAGCGGGGCTTTTCCTGCAGTTTTCCGGTGGCCGCGCCGGACCGGATGGCCTGGCACTGACACAGGATAACGGCGTTGTGGTCTGCCAGACCGGCATGGGGCTGGTGTGGGTACATGACGCGCTTGGCGTACCCATCGCGGTGGTCAAGTCACCCAGGAGGCTGGGAACCACCAACTGCGCCTTCGGCGGGCCGGAAAACCGCACGTTGTACATCACCGAATCGGATTCCGGCAGCATCCTGCGCGCCGAGCTGCCCGTCGCCGGTCATCCCATGGCCTCCGGCTGGGGGCGCTGATCATTTCGACGCGCAAGGCAATACGCATACCATCGCGCAGCGCCTGCTAGTTTTAAAAGGCCAGACGAGCGGCATGAATCGAAGAAAGCTCTGCCGTCATGGGTCGATATGGGTAAATTCGCGCCCGGCCACGGGGTGGCCGGGTTCGCTCAATACCCCACCGTTCGTTGAAGACACTCTATCGACCACGCGATGGCCGGGTCCCTTGCCGCTCGTTCATGCCAGATGACGCAGTAGTGGATCTCTCCTGCCTGCGGGAAATCGATCACGGCGAGATCGGCTAACGGCGCGATGAGTTCCGCTGCCCGACGTGGCAGACAAAGTACGCGTTCTGACTGTCCAATAAGCAGCGGGCTGGAAAGAAAATACGGCGTTATGGTATCCCCCGGCCCTCGCGCTCGACCATGGCTCGCCAACGGATCGTCGATTGCCGTGGCACGACCTTCAGGGTAGAGCAGAACAACGCGGGGCAACTCGGCGAGCCGTGAAGGTGCAATATGTCCGTCAGCGTCTCGATACGCCAAAACCGGGTGGTCGCGCCGCACGACGCAGGCGAAACGTTCGGTGAACAGTGTCTCATGATGGAACCCTTGCGGCACTGCCTCATCGGTATAGAGCGCGAAGTCGAGCCTTCCCTCCTCCAGCTCGACCAGCGTTTCACTCTCCCAGACGCGTAGCTCCAGCGATACGCCTGGTGCTTCGCAGGCCACCAAACGTGCAAATTCCCTGATTGCGACTGCCGCACCATAGTCGGTTGTCGCTATTCGCAGGATACGCTCCGAGCATGAGGGCTCGAAGCCGGGCGGCTGAAACAGGCGGTCTTCAGCAGCAATCGCCTCGGCCAGTTGCGGCATCAAGGCTTCTGCGCGCGCGGTACGCACGTAGCCACCTCCCTGAGTGCGCACCAATAGCGGGTCGTCGCCCAATGCACGACGCAGCTGAGCCAGTAACCGGCTCGCAGCGGGTTGGCTCAATCCCATCACCTCGCCCGCTCGCGTCACACTGCGCAGGCTCAGTACCTGCGCCAGAAAACGCAGAGAGCGTAAATCAAGGTGGCCCGTCGCGCGGTCATTCGATTTTTGCATGATCATCCATCACAAATCGTCATTCCACGAATGAATAGCGTCTGTCTAAATTGGGTCGCTGACAAGATGGTATCGCCCCAAAACACGCCAGAGGATCGAGATCATGCAGTCACAACCAGAAGAGGACATCGTTCAGACTCTGAAGGCCATGGCCAGGGGGTGGAGTCAGCCCGCTCGCTCGCCCGTACTAAGGACACCGGCAAATGAGGGGCTTGCCTTCGAGAACGTGACTTTTCCGTCACAGGATGGTGTGCCGCTCGAAGCATGGTACATCCCTTGCCCGGACTCTCGGCGACTCGTCATCATCAACCATCCACTGACGTTCAATCGCTATGGTTTGGCCAGCCATCTGGAGCCGTGGCGATCCTTTGGCGCGGCCGGCGGCAACACCTTCGAAGTCGACTATCTGGCCGACTACCGCATCCTCCATGAGGCAGGCTACCACGTACTCACTTACGACGAGCGCAACTTCGGATTGAGCGGAGCCGCCAATGGCGGACTTAACAGCGGCGGTCGGTTCGAGGCACGCGACGTCATCGGCTCGCTGCGCTACGTGCGTTCGCGGGCAGATCTCGAGGGTGTGGCAGTGGGGCTGTTTTCACGCTGCAACGGCGCCAACGCGACGCTCTTCGCGATCCACACCGAACCGCGGGCGTTCGACGACGTGCGCTGCCTAGTGCTCTGTCAGCCACTATCGATCGGCTCGGTCATGCGTCGTGAATTGGAAATGATAGGCCTGGTCGATCACCTCGACATGCTGGAACGCGAAGTGCAACTCGTCTCCAGCTGTACTTTCGACCAGATGTCGCCCAACGACTGGGCGCGCAGCGTACACACACCGACGTTCATCTATCAGGTGCACGACGACCTGATGACCACTCCCGCCGATGTCCAGGCGACCTTTGACGCGCTTCCGATCAGCGAGAAATTGCTGCACTGGATATACGGTACCCAGGCCCGCTGGGATGGCTATCTGGAATTCCAGCGCCGCCCCGAGCCGATACTCGACTGGCTCAACCGATACATGACATGAAAGGTGCCAGCGCCAGATCCGATACAGACCGTTTCGAAGTCATCCAAC